>JAITSN010000062.1 GCA_031287715.1 Mediterranea sp. (in: CFB group bacteria) | reverse complement strand
ATCCCCAACATGTACAAAATTGCAGGCGAACTACTTCCGTGTGTATTCCACGTATCGGCGCGCGCATTGGCTTCGCACGCGCTTTCTATCTTCGGCGACCATCAGGATGTGATGGCGGCGCGGCAAACGGGCTTCGCCATGCTTGCCGAGGGATCCGTGCAGGAAGTGATGGATCTTTCCGCCGTAGCCCACCTGGCTACGCTGAAGAGCCGCGTTCCTTTCGTGAACTTCTTCGACGGTTTCCGCACATCGCACGAGATCCAGAAGATCGAATCATTAGAGAACGACGATCTCGCCCACTTGATCGACCGTGAAGCGCTGGCCGGATTCCGCCACCGCGCACTGAACCCCGGTGCTCCCGTAGCCCGCGGCATGGCCGAAAACCCTGACGTGTACTTCCAGCACAGGGAAGCGTGTAACTCCTATTATACCGCTGTTCCTGCCATCGTGGAAGAATATATGAACGAACTTTCGACTATTACCGGTCGCAAATACGGTTTGTTCGACTACTACGGTGCCAAAGATGCAGACCGGATTGTTATTGCTATGGGTTCCGTAACCGAAGCGGCCCGCGAAGCGATCGACTACCTGACCGCCCAGGGCGAAAAGGTCGGTATGGTTGCCGTACACTTGTACCGCCCGTTCTCGGCCAAGCATTTCCTTGCCGCTGTTCCCCGAACGGCCAAACGCATTGCCGTGCTCGACAGAACGAAAGAGCCGGGAGCCAACGGCGAGCCGCTGTACTTGGACGTGAAAGACTGTTTCTATGGAAAAGCGGAAGCTCCGGTTATCGTGGGTGGACGCTACGGCCTTTCTTCCAAAGACACGACGCCCGCCCAGATCCTCTCGGTTTTTGAAAACCTTGCCCTGCCCGAACCCAAGAATCATTTTACGATCGGTATCGTAGACGATGTTACATTCACTTCGCTTCCGCTGAAAGAAGAGATCGCCTTGGGTGGCGAAGGATTGTATGAAGCCAAATTCTACGGCTTGGGAGCCGACGGCACCGTAGGCGCCAACAAGAACTCCATCAAGATCATCGGCGACAATACCAACAAATATTGCCAGGCCTATTTCTCTTACGACTCCAAGAAGTCGGGAGGCTTCACCTGCTCGCACCTCCGCTTCGGCGACGACCCGATCCGGTCTACCTACTTGGTAAACACGCCCAACTTCGTGGCATGTCACGTACAGGCTTACCTGAGAATGTATGACGTGACCCGCGGCTTGCGCAAGAACGGAACATTCCTGCTGAATACCATCTGGAACGGCGAAGAGCTGGCCAAGCACTTGCCGAACAAGGTGAAACGCTACTTCGCAAAGAAAAACATTGCGGTGTACTACATCAACGCCACCGCGATCGCGATGGAGATCGGGCTGGGCAACCGCACCAACACCATCCTCCAATCGGCGTTTTTCCGTATCACCCAAGTGATCCCCGTCGATCAAGCCATCGAGCAGATGAAGAAATTCATCGTCAAGTCTTACGGTAACAAGGGGGAAGACATCGTCAACAAGAATTATGCAGCCGTTGACCGCGGCAGCGAATACAAGCAACTGGCCGTTGACCCGGCTTGGGCCAACCTTCCCGACGACGACGACGTTTCAAACAACGACCCTGCATTCATCAACGAAGTGGTTCGCCCGATCAATGCACAAGACGGCGACCTGCTGCCGGTATCTGTCTTCAAGGGCCGCGAAGACGGCACGTGGGAGCAAGGAACCGCCCGGTACGAAAAACGGGGCGTCGCAGCATTCGTTCCCGAATGGAACCCCGAAACGTGTATCCAATGTAATAAATGCGCCTTTGTTTGCCCCCATGCCTCTATCCGTCCGTTTGTGTTGGACGAAGCCGAGCAGGCCGGCGCAAACTTCGCCTCGCTGAAAGCCGTCGGCAAGCAATTCGACGGAATGACGTTCCGCATCCAGGTGGATGTTTTGGACTGCTTGGGCTGCAGCAACTGCGCCGACATCTGTCCGGGCAACCCGAAGAAAGGCGGCAAGGCATTGACGATGAAAACGCTCGAGTCTCAACTGGCCGAAGCACCCAATTGGGAATATTGTTCAACCAAAGTGGCCAGCAAGCAACATTTGGTCGATACGAAAGCCAACGTGAAAAGCTCACAGTTTGCCACCCCGCTGTTTGAATTCTCAGGCGCCTGCTCCGGCTGCGGCGAAACGCCTTACGTGAAGCTGGTTACCCAACTGTTTGGCGACCGTCAGATGGTTGCCAACGCCACCGGATGCTCTTCCATCTACTCCGGCTCGGTGCCGTCAACGCCCTATACCACAAACGAAAAAGGGCAAGGTCCGGCATGGGCGAACTCCTTATTTGAAGACTTCTGCGAATTTGGCTTGGGCATGGAACTGGCCAACGAAAAGATGCGCAACCGCATCGTCGAAAAGTCCAACGCATTGATCGCCATCGAATGGACGCATCCAAAGGTTAAAGACGCTGCGCAAGCATGGCTCGATAATATGAACGACGGCGGCGAAGCCGGCAAGAAAGCTGCCGAAGAATACAAAGCCGCCCTCGAATGGGGCATTGCTTCGATAGACGATGCGATTGCCTACCTCGAAAGCGCAGGCGCGGAACATGCCGGTATGCTGGCCGAAATGAAAGCCAAAAAGGCGGCAGGCGCAACAACTTGCGGCTGCGCTGCTTGCGTATTGTGCAAGGAACTGTTGGAGCTGAGCCACTATTTCGTTAAACGCTCGCAATGGATCATCGGTGGCGACGGCGCTTCCTATGACATCGGCTACGGCGGCCTCGACCACGTCATCGCTTCAGGGAAGGACGTAAACATCCTCGTTCTCGATACGGAGGTTTACTCCAACACCGGCGGGCAGTCGTCCAAGGCAACGCCCGTGGGCGCTATCGCCAAATTCGCCGCATCCGGCAAGAGGATCCGCAAGAAAGACCTCGGCCTGATGGCTACCACCTACGGCTACGTCTACGTCGCCCAGATCGCTATGGGTGCCGACCAGGCCCAAACCCTGAAAGCGATCCGCGAAGCGGAAGCCTACCCGGGGCCATCGCTGGTCATTGCATACGCGCCGTGTATCAACCACGGCTTGAGGGCAGGCATGGGCAAAGCGCAGGAAGAAGAAGAAAAAGCGGTGAAATGCGGCTATTGGCACCTGTGGCGCTACAACCCCGCATTGGAAGCCGAAGGAAAGAACCCCTTCTCTCTTGACTCTAAAGAACCCGAATGGGCTGAGTTCCAGAACTTCCTGAAAGGCGAGGTGCGTTACACTTCATTGTTGAAGCAATACCCCGCCGAAGCGAACGAACTGTTCCAGGCCGCCGAAGATAACGCGAAATGGAGATACAACAATTACAAGCGTCTCGCCCAGCAAGCCTGGGGTAGTGAAACTGCCGAATAATTGACCTAACAACGCCCCCCAAAGTTCATTGTAATTTTGGGGGGCGTTTCATTTATATGGCTGCCACGGAAACGGCAAGATAAAGCCCGGACTAAACAATGCTGCTTGTTACTTTCATCGCCATCATTTCTTGCAGGATGGAAACGGCTTCTTCTACGCTATGTACATGGTTTACGACCATGGAACATCTTTCGCCCTTGTTGCGCATATTGCAGCGGTTGGTGTGCGCCATCATGTAGCTGATGAGCTTGCCGAACGCCTCGCTTTTGTAGTACAGGCTGTTTGCGTTTGATACTAAGTACAGCGTCATGCAGCCACCCTTGAGAAATATCTTTTCTGCACCCAGCCGGGCCGCCATGCGGCGCAGAGGTACAATGCGCAGCAGTTCTTCCGCCTGGCGGGGCGGTTTCCCGAAACGGTCTTCAAGGCGGGCGCGGAAGGCTTCCAGGTCTACATCCGATGCAAGCCCGTCCAGCTCACGGTACAACAGTATCCGCTCGTCTGTTCCCGTCACATAGTTGGCGGGAAGTAATAGTTCCATGTCACATTCCAGCATGGTTTCTTTCACAAACTGTTCGCCGCTGATTGCCGTACCGTCTTTTTTCATTTCTTCGGTATACAAGTCTGCAAATTCATTGATTTTTAATTCATCAATGGCTTCGGTCAGGATTTTCTGGTACGTATCGTATCCCAGGTCGGCGATGAATCCGCTCTGTTCGGCTCCCAGCATGTTTCCCGCACCGCGGATGTCCAGGTCTTGTATGGCAATGTGAATCCCGCTGCCCAGGTCGCTGAAGTTTTCAATGGCTTGCAAGCGGCGGCGGGCGTCTGTCATCAGGCTGGTCAACGGCGGGGACAGCAGATAACAAAATGCTTTCTTGTTGCTGCGCCCCACGCGTCCGCGCAGCTGGTGTAGATCACCCAGCCCGAAGTTCTGCGCCTGGTTGACGATGATTGTATTTGCATTCGGTATGTCGATTCCGTTTTCGATAATAGAGGTGGCTATCAGCACATCGTAGTCGTAGTTGACAAAGCCGAGGATGATCTTTTCCAGTTCAGCCGGTACCATCTGCCCATGTCCGATGGCCACCCGGGCATCGGGGATATGGCGCAGGATCAGATCTCTTAGATCCTCCAGGCCTTTGATGTGGTTGTTCACGACGAATACCTGCCCGTTGCGGTTCATTTCAAAACAGATCGCATCGCGGATGATTTCTTCGTTAAACGTATGCAGTTCCGTTTGTATGGGGTAGCGGTTGGGCGGTGGGGTGGAGATCACGCTCAGGTCGCGTGCTCCCATCAGGGAGAATTGCAATGTTCTCGGGATGGGTGTCGCCGTCATGGTGAGCGTGTCTACATTGACTTTTATTTGGCGGAGTTTTTCTTTCACGCCAACGCCGAATTTCTGTTCTTCATCGATGATGAGCAGGCCAAGGTCTTTAAACCTTACGTCTTTGCTCAGTAAGCGATGGGTTCCGATCAGGATGTTGATGTCGCCGTCTCTCAGTTCCCTGATTATTTTTCTGCTCTGTAGGGCGTTGCGGGCGCGGCTGAGATAATCAACCCGGCAGGGAAAGTCTTTCAGCCGGTCGCTGAAAGTCCGGAAATGCTGGTAAGCCAATACGGTAGTGGGCACAAGCACCGCTACCTGCTTGTTGTCCGAAACAGCCTTGAAGGCGGCGCGGATGGCGACTTCGGTTTTTCCGAAACCCACATCGCCGCAAACCAACCTGTCCATAGGAATGTTGCGCTCCATATCCTGCTTCACGTCGGCCGTGGCCTTGCTCTGGTCGGGCGTATCCTCATAGATAAAGCTGGCTTCCAGCTCGTTTTGCAGGAATGTGTCGGGGCTAAAGGCAAATCCTTTTTCTTCCCGGCGCTTGGCATACAGCTTGATCAGGTCGCGGGCAATGTCTTTGATCTTGTTCTTGGTACGTTCCTTCATGTTTCTCCACGCCCCCGTGCCCAGCTTGTTCAGCCGGGGGGGCTCGCCGTCTTTTCCTCTGTATTTGGAGACTTTATGCAGCGAGTGGATGGAGACGAACACCGTATCGTCGTCCTGGAAAACGATCTTGATCGCCTCTTGTATCGAATCTCCCTGCGGCAGGCGAACCAACCCGGCGAATTTTCCCACGCCATGTTCGGTATGTACCACATAATCGCCAATGCCGAACGATGTCAGCTCTTTCAGCGAGAGAGCCGCTTTTCCCGAACGGGCCTTCTCGCTTTTGAGGTTGTACTTGTGAAAGCGGTTAAACAGCTGGTGGTCGGTAAATATGCACATCTTCAACTGATGGTCGGCAAACCCTTCGTGCAGCGTGCCTTCCACGCCTGTGAACGCGATGTCGTCGCCGCGGTCTTTGAAGATGGCGCGGATGCGGTCAATCTGCTTCCGGCTGTCGCTACATATATATAATGTATATCCTTTATGCAGATACTTTTTGAAAGAATCCGCCACCAGGTCAAAGTTCTTATGATAAATGGGTTGTACGGACGTATCGAATTTCAACGTAGCGGCAAGCTCCTCCGTTGGCTTATGTCCGAACTCCACCCGGCGGAACTTCAGCGTATGGGCTTTGAAGTCACTGCCGGTCACCAGCATGTCAAAGTGCCAGTCTTCCCCAACCGCAGATTCGTCCGCCGCCGCGCCGTTTACCGTTTCGTTATAAATAGCATCAATGCGTTCGCTTATCCAAGAGAAGTTGTGCATGACCAACGTCGCATCCGCAGGTATAAAATCAGGGAAAGGGATAGCTTCCCGCCCCGTCATGCTCAGGTCGGGAATAATAACGACACTTTCCCTTTTCTCCTTAGAGAGCTGCGTTTCAACCTCAAACGTACGGATGCTGTCCACCTCGTTCCCAAAGAAGTCGATGCGGAAAGGATATTCGCAGGAGAAAGCAAACACATCAACAATGCTGCCGCGCGTAGCATACTGCCCCGGTTCGTATACATAATCCACATGCCGGAAGCCGCAATCGTTCAGCATATTCGTAAGAAAGCCGGTGCCGGGGCTATCTCCCACGCTAATACCGAAAGTCTTCCGGCTCAATTCCTCCTTGGACACCACCTTTTCGACAAGCGCATCGCAATAAGTCACCACACAGAACCCTTTTTCAGGCTTCTGCATACGGATCAGCACTTCGGCGCGTAAGATCTCATTCGCAGCGTCCTTCTGCCCGTGCTTCACCGCCCAGCGGAAAGAAGAAGGGAAAAAGAGCACATTGTCCGTCCCCAGTATCTGGCTGAGGTCATGATAGAAATATCCGGCCTCTTCGAGGTCGTGTAAGATAAAAACAAAGGGAGCTTTTGCCGCGCTTACTTGCCGGGAAAAAAACAACGGCACGGAAGAAGCATTCAATCCGCTGCAAAAGATAGGGTTTGTGTCGGGATCATCCAATAGATCATTCGATGCGGCGGCATTAGGATGTCCTGCATAGCGTTGTTGTAGTTCGGATATGGTCATGTGAAAATCATAAGTTCAATACTGTCGGCAAAAATACGAATACGAAATGGGATATAATAAATTGTAGATCAATGTCGTTTAGCTAAGCTATAACTTTTTCTTATTCAAGTAATAACACCGGGCGCTTGGCTATGCTTCTATTGTGGTGGTATTTAAGAAGGGTGTGTTGTCGAACGTAGCCTTCCAGGCCTTTCCGGTTTGTTCGTCGATTTCGCAGGGGACATAGCGTCCGTTCGTGGTGTTGTACATGAATAGCGCTTCTCCTTTTTGGCCCAGGTGTCTGAATTTCACTTTTTTTATGTGTATCCT
>JAITSN010000085.1 GCA_031287715.1 Mediterranea sp. (in: CFB group bacteria) | reverse complement strand
AAATTCATCCCTCATGTGTTTACAAACATAAAACACATAGAAAGCTTTCAGGTTTCGCATACCGCTTAAATGAAATGCTATCAGAATAGTCATAACTTCACTGTCACTGAGCCTGTTTGGCTTATCCCTGTGCTTTCTGCCTTTATTTTCCTGTAAAGCATGTTTTTTGATGGTAATATCAAATTCTTTCGAAAATTCATCGCTTAGATAGAAAATTTCTGTAACTTCGCTTACTGTTAGCATGAGAGAATATTTTAGTTAATCATTTGTTAATGAGCATTATAAAGATAACTATTTATTCTCTCTTTTGCTAACTTTTTTACGAATTTTTTATATCGAACTCACGTTAAGTTACAACATATCAGAGCGACCTACTTTCCATCAGACAATACAAATGCTTGATGATGCGTTCAAGAAGCTGCCAAAGGAAATAGACCTGGTGCTTCATTCGGATCAGGGCTGGCAGTACCGGATGAAACGCTATCAGTTCCTGTTGCAGGAAAGGGGCATTCGGCAGAGCATGTCCCGTAAGGGAAACTACTTAGATAATGCGGTGATGGAAAACTTTTTTGGATTGTTGAAATCTGAATTATTATATTTACAGAAGTTTAAGTCGATGGAACACTTCCGTGAAGAATTGGATCAATACATTGACTATTACAATAACAAGCGGATAAAGACCGCTTTAAACAATATGAGTCCGGTGCAATATCGAACTCATGCAAGATAAATATTATTAATCCGTCCAAACTTTAGGGTTCACATCATGCGCTCCGCTGTGGGCTTTCCGCTGCTCGCCCTAACGCGGCTGCGCCTTTCGACAGACGGGAAAGCATTTCTACGGCTGATAAAGCTATTATGGCATTTTAATTTCGGCTTCCGGCATGAAAGCAGCTACAAGCACATCCATCGCCACGTTGCAACAAAGTCGTTGACCGGTCAGTTGATTTCTTTATGCTGGGCGGCGTTTACGAAGAGTGTGTCTCCTGTTTCTTTTAGTTTATTGAAGAATGTTGCGGGTTCGTTCTCGCCGGCATTATCGGGGATGCCGATGATTGTCAGCCCTGCATGTCCGGAGTATTTCGCAACGGCGTCGGCAAAGCCCTGTCCATTGGCCGGCATGACGATTTCTATATTGGCCAGCGTGATGGGCAAGCGTCCTGCGGCGATGCGTTCTTTAAGGTTTTGCTTGACGGCCTCGCTTTGGTCTGTCGTTGAAAATGAGAAGATCTTGATTTGGCTTTTTTCCCATGCCGGATGTGCCATTATGATGTATCCCAGAAGGATCATCAGGTTTGTATTCTTTTCGTCTGCCGGGCGGAGCCATACGTGGATGTCGTTTCGGCTGCGAACCGGATAAGCGGAGCCGGCGAATATACAGATGTCATGGTTGCCGGCCTTGACCAAGCCGGCGCTGTCTAAAATGCGGTGCAGCTCTTCGGGATGCCGCTTGTCGTACTCGAACACGACCATATTGTTGTCCATTCCGCTGATTGAGGGCGCTTGAATGACTTGCGCCAGGGCGGAGGTGTAGGATGGCGAGACCATGGTGTCGATATACATTGCGCTTTTATTTTTCTGCAGTTCAACCAGCCGGCGACGGATGTGCTGCGCTTCCGCGAAGGTTTGTTTGTCGTAGTAGCCTTCGATGAAGTGGAAATAAGTTCCGAAGCCATGCCGGTGGCTGATCCACTTCATGAGTTCGAGTACTTTGCCGCGCTCGAAGGAGTTTGGGGAGATGCAGATGGCGGATGGCCGCCATTCGTCGTTTTCCATGGTCGATTGGGTTTTTTGCATAAACACCCGCATGTGCCGGCTTAGTTGGAACAGTGCGCCGCGGAAGATATCGACAACTCCTTTCCGGTCTTTATTGCAACGTTCGACCAGCAGATAAATGATGACGATCAGCAGGCTTGCCAGGATAGTGTACAGCGGGTTTATCATAAACATAACCCATATGGAAAGCAGGAATCCTCCGAGCGACACTTGCCATTTGGATTTGAAGCGCGGGCGGTAGGAGGGGGGAGAGCCGAAATGGTTCAGGAAGGAAATCAGACACAAGATGCCGTAGGTGAACAGGAAAAACATGGAAATGATTTCCGCTACCAAGTCGATGTTGCCCATCAGGACGAAAACCAGCGCGATGGCCGATGTCACAAGGGTGGCATTGAAAGGCTCTTCGGATGGCCCCTTTTTTTTGGAGAGGAAGGCGTTGAAGGCTCCCAGGGGCAGGATCTTGTCGCCGGCAACCGCCTGCAACGTGCGCGGCGCCACCAATATGGATCCTAAAGCCGAAGAATAACTGCAGGCGGCTAATCCTATGGGAATAATGAGCGGTCCGGCCCATGCGATGCGGGACATGATCAGCTGGTCGCTTGCCAGATCGGCCGGTGAAGCCGACAGGGAGAGTTTCCATACAACGAGTAAGTAGATGAGCAGTCCGGTCAATGTGCCGCCCATCGTTCCTGACGGAATGGATCTCCCGGGATTCTTTAAGTCGCCGCTCAGGCCTACTCCGGCTGTCATTCCCGTAAAAGCCGGAAAACAAACGGCAAATACAATAAAAAAGGTATGGCTGTTGAAGTCGCCGCCAATGTTTTCTGCCGCTTGCGCAGGGTCGCCGACGGATTCGAGGGGACTTCCCGCAAAGAATAGTCCAAGGGATATTAACAAAAGTATGCTGACGATATAAAGGATCTTCATGCCCGAACCGGCTCCTTTATACAGGATGACGAGGGAGAGCGCAATCACTGCCGGCACGCTGACTATCTGCCTGGGCAGTCCGTATCCGGAATATTCCTGCCACCACTCGAAGCATGGGGCGAAGGCTTCGGCAAAAGCGATGATGTAGAAGGCAATGCTGATGGCTTGCGAGAGGTAGAGTGTGATTCCGATCGTGGCGCCGATCTTCAGTCCGAACGACCGGGAAATGATAAAATATTCGCCTCCGCCTTCTACGCGTTTGTTCGTGGCGATTTCCGAAATGGCTAAGGCCGTGGGGATGGTGATGAGGTGGCCCAGAAGGATGATCCCGATGGCTCCCCAGAAGCCTAATGTGCCTACGGCAAAGCCGAAGCGCAGGAACAGAACGGCTCCCAGAATGGTTGATACGGAAGTGAAGAATACAGAGGCGGTGCCTAATCCGCTATTGGCTTTCAAAGGATTGGTAGGATTCATTTGATAATTTTAGTCGAACTTTTTGCTGAGTATCCCGATAGCGTTCAGTATGGCTATCAATGCCACGCCGACATCGGCAAATACGGCTCCCCACATGGAGGCGATGTTTAATGCGCCCAAGATCAGGACTACGCCTTTTACCACAAAGACCAAGGTGATATTTTGCTTGACGATGCGCCGGGTGGCTTTGCTGATTCGGATGGCGGTGATGATCTTCGAGGGCTGGTCGGTCTGGATAACGACGTCGGCCACTTCAATCGCCGCGTCTGCGCCCATGCCTCCCATGGCAATGCCCAAATCGCTAAGCGCCAGGACGGGGGCGTCGTTGATTCCGTCGCCAACAAATGCAACGGTGCATCCGGCGGTTTCTTTCAGCCGGCGGACGTACGCCGCTTTGTCTTCCGGCAGCAGGTCGCCCACGGCTATGTCTACGCCTGTTTCCTGCGCCGTTTTTTGCACGATGGCGTTTTTGTCGCCGCTCAACATAATGGTTTTTATGCCTGATGCTTTCATTTTCTCTATGGCCGGAGCGGCATCCGGCTTGGTCTCGTCGGCAATCGTTACGTAGCCGGCGTATATATGATCAACGAACAGGACGACCACGGTTTCTACGATAGCTTCCAGCTCCGCTTTTGCCTGAAGCAGGCAGTCTGCGTTGGCAATCTCTTGCGGCGCGTTGCCGCTGTTGCCCACATATAGCTTCCGGTTCAGCGCATCGCGGCCTGTAAGGCCGCGACCGGCTATCTCTTCGACTTCCGTAACCGGATAAACATCGCTTCCGGACAACGCATGGTATGCCGTGATCGCCTTGGCGATCGGATGGTTGGAGTGGCTTTCCACAGAAGCGACGATCTTCATAAATTCTTTTTCGTCGTATACGGGCGACACGATTTGCTTCACCTTGAAGACGCCTTTGGTCAGCGTGCCGGTCTTGTCCATAACCACCGTATTTATGCGGGGCATCATGTCTAAATAATTGGCGCCTTTGAACAGGATACCGCTACGCGAGGCGGCCCCGATACCGCCGAAGTAGCTTAAAGGGATGGATACCACCAGGGCGCAGGGACAGGAGATCACCAGAAACACTAAAGCGCGGTGGAGCCAGTCGTCAAATACATAATCGCTCATCATAAAAAACGGCAGGACGGTCAGGAGTACAGCCGACAGGAATACGATGGGAGTGTATATCCGGGCCAGCCGGCGGATAAGCAATTCCGTTTTGGCTTTTCGGGAAGCGGCGCCCTGAACCAATGCTAATATTTTCGACAGTGAGCTGTCTTCGTACTTCTTTTCCACTTGCACTTCGACAACTTTATCCAGATTGAGCATACCTGCAAGTACGGTTTCGCCGGCGCGGATGGTGCGGGGTATGCTTTCGCCGGTCAAAGCGGAAGTATTGAAACTGCTTTGGAGGGATAGCATGACCCCGTCCAATGGTACCTTTTCGCCCGCTTTAATCTGTATTTTCTCACCAATGGTTACAGTGGAAGGGTCTACGTCCCGATAATGGCCGTTTCTGAACACGGCGGCCGTATCCGGGCGAATATCAAGCAGGGCCTTGATATTGTTTTTAGCGCGGTCGACCGCCGCATCCTGGAACAGTTCGCCCACAGCGTAGAACAGCATTACGGCAACGCCTTCCGGATATTCGCCGATAAAGAATGCGCCTAATGAGGCGATCGTCATCAACGAGAACTCATTGAACAGGTCTCTTTGCTTCAAAGCCTCGCAGGCTTTCTTTGCAACAGGCAGCCCTACGGGTATGTAGGCAAGAAGATACCCGCCCAACCGGATATATCCTTGAAAGAAAGAGCCGGAGATGAATTGATCGGCAATGATGCCGGCGGCCAGCAGAATGAAACTTGCCACAGATGGAACATAACATTTCCATAAACCTTTGGGGATGTTTGTCTTTGCCATTTTTACTGATTTCGATAGTGATGCTGCACGAATATTTTTATGCGGGTTTATGCAGGTGAAATACCTATATAAAAAAAAAGGAGTCACGCCTGACTCCAATCTTTATTAACCTTAAATCTAATACTATGAAAAACACGATGCGAAGATATAGACATTAGCCGGTTTGGCAAGGAATACAGGCAAAAAACCCCTGTTTCATAACATAGATTAACTAAACCCCCACTTTTCTTTCAATATATCCTCCAATTTTAACAATTCATCGCGGTACAGAGCCGCTTCAATAAATTCGAGTTTCTTTGCTGCGTCCTGCATGAGTTTCTGGGTGCGCGCTATACTTTTTTCCAATTGGTCTTTGCTCATATATTCTACGATCGGGTCGGCAGCGATACGGGCCATTTCCGGTTCCGCATATTCCGGCTCCACATATGTTTTATTTCTATCTTCCCCGCTTGAGCCGTCCGGTTTGAAGACGGTCAGGTTCCGCGCTCTTTTGATCTGTTGGGGCGTAATGCCGTTGGCCTGGTTATAGGCTAATTGTTTTTCCCGCCGCCGGTTTGTTTCCTGAATGGTCAGTCTCATGCTTTCTGTGATTTTGTCGCCATACATGATAACCATACCGTTAATGTTGCGCGCCGCGCGTCCGGCTGTCTGGGTCAGCGAGCGATGGGAACGCAGGAATCCTTCCTTGTCTGCGTCGAGTATGGCTACCAGAGACACTTCCGGCAAGTCAAGCCCTTCGCGGAGCAGATTTACTCCAATGAGAACGTCGAACACCCCTTGACGGAGGTCGTCCATGATTTTCACCCTTTCCAGCGTTTCCACATCACTGTGGATGTAGTTACAGCGTATATTGTTGCGGAGCAGATAGCTCGCCAGCTCTTCGGCCATGCGTTTGGTCAGCGTGGTAACTAATACGCGTTCCTCTTTCTCTGCCCGCAGTTGTATTTCCTCCATCAGGTCGTCAACCTGGTTGAGGCTCTGGCGGACTTCAACGATGGGATCCAGCAGCCCGGTGGGGCGGATAACTTGTTCCACAACAATTCCTTCGGATTGTCCCAGCTCGTATTCTGCCGGAGTTGCGCTCACATAGATCGTTTGGTGTGTTATGCGCTCAAATTCATCGAACATCAGCGGGCGGTTGTCCATCGCTGCCGGCAGGCGGAAGCCATAATCTACCAGATTCTTTTTACGGGCATAGTCGCCTCCATACATGGCCCGTATCTGCGGCACACTCGCGTGGCTTTCATCGATCACCATCAGGAAATTTTCCGGGAAAAAGTCCAGCAGGCAATATGGACGCGTGCCGGCTTCACGGTTGTCGAAATACCGCGAATAATTCTCAATACCCGAACAGTAGCCCAGCTCGCGGAGCATCTCTAAGTCGTATGAAACCCGTTCATTAAGCCGTTTGGCTTCGTGTGACATTCCGACGGATTCAAAATAGGCTACCCGTTCTTTCAGATCATCTTCAATCATATAAATGGCCCGTATCGTAGCCTCTTTTGTCGTTATAAACAGATTGGCGGGGTATATCTTGTACGAGTCGAATCTCTTGATCGTATAATTGCTGACGGGATCTATTTCTTCGATGCTCTCCACCTCGTCGCCCCAGAAGATGACCCGCAGGATATTGTCCGAATAAGCCAGCGCGACGTCTACCGTATCCCCTTTTACCCGAAAGTTGCCACGGTTCAAGTCCAAGTCGTTACGGATATACAAAGCGTCGATCAACCGGTGCAGGAACTTGTTGTGGCCGATCGTTTTCCCCTGCTGTATCTCTATCGCATTGTCGTAGAAATCCGCAGGGTTCCCCATTCCGTAAATACAGGATATGGAGGAGACGACAACGACGTCCTGGCGGCCGGACAGAAGGGCGGAAGTAGTTCTCAGGCGCAGCTTGTCGATCTCGTCGTTGATGGCCAGGTCTTTTTCTATATACGTATCGCTGCCGGGCAGATAGGCTTCGGGCTGATAGTAATCATAATACGAAACGTAGTACTCCACGGCATTGTGCGGGAAGAATCTTTTAAATTCGCCGTACAGCTGCGCCGCCAATATCTTGTTGTGGCTCAGAACCAGCGTCGGTTTATTAATGTTCTTGATCACGTTGGCAATGGTGAACGTTTTCCCCGAACCGGTTACACCAAGCAAGGTTTGGGCGGGAGTCCCCCGCAGTACGCCTTCTGTTAGCTGCGCGATTGCTTCGGGCTGGTCTCCGGTGGGTAAAAATTCGGATGTTAACTCAAAATTCATGGTGGATTATCAATCTGAAATTAAAATGGACGCTAAAATAATACATTCAGATAGAATCTCACAAGTGGAACTTGTCTAAATTTTGTCGAAATGGTTTCCGCTCACCGGAAGGCGCAAATAATTTTTCGGAGTAGTTTCCGCTCACCGGAAGGCGCAAATAATTTTTCGGAATAGTTTCCGCTCACCGGAAGGCGCAAATAATTTTTCGAAATGGTTTCCGCTCACCGGAAGGCGCAAATAATTTTTCGAAATGGTTTCCGCTCACCGGAAGGCGCAAATAATTTTTCGGAGTAGTTTCCGCTCACCGGAAGGCGCAAATAATTTTTCGGAGTAGTTTCCGCTCACC
>JAITSN010000092.1 GCA_031287715.1 Mediterranea sp. (in: CFB group bacteria) | reverse complement strand
TTTGTTTTTGTATTAATGATGTCGAGTTGCCGGATCATAGTGATCCGGAAGAGAAATTGATTCCCTTAAAGAGAGATGCTTTGCTACCGAGCGGGAATCTCTGTGGGATTCTGTTGCAGGCATGTAGTTGGACTTTTATACCCTCAAAGATTATTTTGTTGATAGAACGAAATGCCACAGAACCACTTTAAAGGCACTTTTTATCTTTTGAAGCCTCATCAAACTGATAAACAGGTAAGCGGGCCAATGAATTGTCAGTTGTCAGTTGCCGGTTAGCGGATATTACAAAGTCTATTAGAAAATGGCTATATTTGCACCGGTATAAAAAAGGAGATATTATATGATTAATCAATTCTCACAGCGGATATCCGATATTATCGTGTATGGCAAAGAGGAGGCAAATCGCCTTAAAAACGATTATATCGGGCCTGAGCATTTGTTGCTCGGTTTGATTCGTGATGGTGAGGGGAAAGCAATAGAAATACTGGCAAAACTTGACATAGACTTTGCCATAATCAAAAAAGACATAGAGCTTATCTTGAAGAAATACCAAGATAATATGTTATTGCCTAATGCCGAGATTCCGTTATCCAACGAATCGGTCAAGGTACTGAAAATATGTGTCCTCGAAGCCCGTTTATTAAGGAAAGACGTGGTTGATACGGAACATATTCTCCTGGCCATATTGAAGGACAGGGATAATATTGCTGCTTCCGTGCTGGAACAGAATAATGTAAATTATAGGAAGGTGTTCGAACAGTTGTTTTTGCAGCTTGATATCAGTTCGGGATTAGGATTTAATGAAGATGACGAAGATGACGAGGAGATGAACGAGATAGGTTCCAGCAAGCAATACATTACAACTCCGAAAAAGCCGGCCGGCGATACTCCTGTCCTGAATAATTTTGGTATTGATATGACCAAAGCGGCCGAGGAAAGCCTGCTGGATCCTGTTATAGGGCGCGAGCGCGAAATCGAGCGTCTGGCGCAAATCCTAAGTCGCAGGAAAAAGAACAATCCTGTCCTTATCGGGGAGCCGGGTGTGGGTAAATCTGCAATCGTTGAAGGCCTTGCGCTCCGTATCGTTCAAAAGAAGGTTTCCCGTATTTTGTTTGAAAAACGGGTTGTGGCTTTGGATATGACTTCTGTTGTGGCAGGGACAAAATACCGTGGGCAATTTGAAGAACGTATCCGCTCTATCTTAAATGAACTGCAAAAGAACCCGGATGTAATCCTGTTTATTGACGAACTTCATACGATAGTAGGCGCAGGCTCCGCGGCAGGTTCCATGGATGCGGCCAATATGCTTAAACCGGCTTTGGCGCGCGGTGAAATACAATGTATCGGCGCCACTACGCTTGATGAATACAGGAAGAGTATTGAAAAAGACGGTGCTTTGGAGCGTCGTTTCCAAAAAATAATCGTTGATCCGACTACTGCCGATGAGACGCATCAAATATTGCGGAATATCAAAGATAAATACGAAGACCACCACAACGTTTATTATACGGAAGCGGCTTTGGAAGCCTGTGTCAAATTGACAGGCAGGTACGTTACCGATCGCAATTTTCCGGATAAAGCGATTGACGCCCTTGACGAAGCCGGTTCGCGTGTACATTTAACCAATGTGAGCGTTCCTAAAGAAATTGAAGAACAGGAAAGGCTTGTCGAAGAAATTAAGGCTAAGAAAAGCGAGGCTGTAAAATTGCAGAACTACGAACTGGCTGCCGGCTTCCGCGATGAAAAACAGGAACTGTTGAAGCGGTTGGACGCGATGAAAAAGGAATGGGAAACCAGTCTGAAGCATCAACGCCAGACCGTTGACGAGGAAGATATTGCCAGCGTGGTCTCCATGATGACAGGTATCCCGGTGCAGCGTATGGCGCAGGCCGAAGGTGTCAAACTTACCGGAATGAAAGATGAGTTGCTCTCTAAGGTTATTGCACAGGATGCTGCTATTGAGAAATTGACTAAAGCAATCCTTCGCAGTCGTGTAGGCATCAAGGACCCGAATAAGCCAATCGGCTCTTTCATGTTTCTCGGGCCGACAGGAGTTGGTAAAACACATCTGGCCAAGGAACTGGCCAAGTTTATGTTTGGCTCTGCCGACGCATTGATACGTATCGACATGAGCGAATACATGGAGAAATTCACGGTATCCCGCCTCATTGGGGCACCTCCGGGATACGTTGGCTACGAAGAAGGCGGGCAGTTGACAGAAAAAGTTCGCCGCAGGCCCTACTCCATTATCCTGCTTGACGAAATAGAAAAGGCTCATTCCGACGTATTTAATATACTGCTCCAGGTTATGGACGAAGGACGTTTAACGGATAGTTTGGGCAAAAAGATCAACTTCAAGAATACGGTGGTCATCATGACTTCCAACATCGGGACGCGCCAATTGAAAGACTTCGGCAGAGGAATCGGATTCGTTGCCCAAAGCCAGTCTGACGAGTATTCTAAAAGCATAGTCCGGAAAGCCTTGAATAAAACTTTCGCCCCCGAATTTATCAACCGTATAGATGAGATTATTACATTCGATCAGCTTTCTGTGGATGCAATAAAGAAAATCATTGATATCGAATTAGCCGGGCTGCTGGAAAGAATGGATGTGATGGGCTATAAAATTATAATTGACGAAAAAGCAAAAGACTTTGTTGCCAATAAAGGCTATGACGTGCAGTTTGGAGCACGTCCGCTGAAACGTGCCATTCAAACTTACTTGGAAGACGGCCTGGCCGAGCTTATTGTGAGTTCTCAAATGAATAGCGGCGGCACAGTCCTCGTTTCCCTGAATGAAGAAAAGAATGAGTTGGATATGAAAATAGAGCCGCAAGCGGTGAGTGCAAAATAATATTCTCATTAGCCTCTACGTCAAAATGTCAGACCTGCGGGTCTGGCATTTTTTTTGTGTCCAAAAGAACAAAGTATCATATGGTTTAATTAAAAACAATCAATTATTATGCAAAAAGGTCATATTGGGGTAACAACAGACAATATCTTCCCCGTAATTAAAAAATTCCTGTACAGCGATCATGAAATCTTCCTTCGTGAATTGGTATCCAATGCGATTGATGCAACCCAGAAGCTAAAAACATTCGCATCCAAGGGCGATTTTAAGGGTGATCCGGGTGATCTCACAGTTCGCATTTCCTTAGGGAAAGACACCATTACGATCTCCGACCGCGGTATCGGCCTTACTGCCGAAGAAATAGAGAAATACATAAACCAGATTGCATTCTCCGGAGCAAACGACTTTCTCGAAAAGTATAAAAACGATGCCAATGCCATTATCGGGCACTTCGGGTTGGGTTTCTACTCCGCATTTATGGTATCCAAAAAAGTTGAGATCATCACCAAGTCGTATCAGGAAGGCAGCCAGGCCGTTAAGTGGAGCTGCGACGGCAGCCCTGAGTTCACCATTGAAAATATAGAGAAAGAAGACCGGGGAACCGACATCATTCTGTATATCGACGATGAATCCAAAGAATTTCTTGAAGAGCCGCGCATATCCTCCCTGCTAAACAAATACTGCAAATACCTCCCCGTGTCCATTGCCTTCGGAAAGAAAAAAGAATGGAAAGAGGGCAAGCAAGTAGAAACGGACGAAGACAATATCATTAACGATACCACCCCCCTGTGGACACGCAAGCCGAGCGAGCTAACGGACGAAGACTATAAAAAGTTTTATCGCGGATTATATCCGATGTCCGATGAGCCGCTTTTCTGGATCCATCTGAATGTAGACTATCCGTTCCACTTGACAGGTGTTTTATACTTCCCTAAAATCAAGAGCAACATTGATTTAGGCAAAAACAAAATCCAGCTCTATTGCAACCAGGTATACGTTACAGATTCCGTGGAAGGCATTGTTCCCGACTTCCTGACACTGCTTCATGGAGTTATCGACTCACCGGACATCCCACTGAACGTATCCCGTTCCTATTTGCAAAGCGATTCTAACGTCAAAAAAATATCCACCCACATCACCAAAAAAGTATCCGACCGGTTACAGTCGATCTTCAAAAATGACAGAAAACAGTTTGAAGAAAAATGGAACGATCTGAAAATCTTCATCAACTACGGAATGTTGACCCAGGAAGACTTTTACGATAAAGCGCAAAAATTCACCCTGTTCACAGACACAGACAACAAGCATTATACTTTTGAAGAATACAAAACACTCATCAAAGATAACCAGACAGACAAAGAAGGCAACCTGATCTATCTGTATACAAACAACAGAGACGAACAGTACAGCTACATCGAAGCGGCAGCCGCCAAAGGCTACAACATATTGCTAATGGACGGCCAGTTAGACATCGCCTTGGTCAACATGCTGGAACAAAAATTGGAGAAATCCCGTTTCACGCGCGTAGACAGCGACGTCATAGACAACCTGATCGTAAAAGAAGATAAAAAAGCCGATTCCTTAGCTGCGGACAAGCAAGAAGCTCTTTCCGCCACATTCAAGAGCCAACTGCCGGCCATAGACAAAGTAGAATTTCATGTAATGACGCAAGCACTGGGCGAAAACACCCGTCCGGTCATGATCACCCAAAGCGAATACATGCGCCGCATGAAAGAAATGGCCAACATCCAGGCCGGTATGAGTTTCTACGGAGAAATGCCCCACATGTACAACCTCGTGCTGAACTCCGACCACAAGATCATAAAAGACATACTGACGTCGGAAGAAAAAGAATGTAGCCCAGCCCTATCCCCCATTCAATTGCAAATAGACGAAACGTCCAAACGCCGCAACGAACTCAAGGATAGCCAAAAAGGCAAGAAAGAAGAAGAGATCCCAACATCGGAAAAAGACGAGCTGAATACACTGGACGATAAGCTAAGCAGCCTGAGAACCCAAAAGGAAGCAATATATTCGGACTATGCCGAAAAAAACAAAGTTATCCGCCGCCTCATCGACTTGGTTTTGCTGCAAAACAACATGTTGAAAGGAGAAGCACTGAACAACTTCGTTAAAAGAAGCATCGAACTCATCTAACGCAATCCGGTTTACAATAGACAAATGACAATCATAGGGCATTAAATAACCTGTTGATTGTCATTTGTCGTTTATAGTTGGGCGTTGCCTGCGGCCCGGGCCATCCGACCATGTCCTAACGCACATTCAATTGACACTACATTTCTGCAACAGAATCCCACAGAGATTCCCGCTCGGTAGCAAAGCATCTCTCTTTAAGGGAATCAATTTCTCTTCCGGATCACTATGATCCGGCAACTCGACATCATTAATACAAAAACAAA
>JAITSN010000091.1 GCA_031287715.1 Mediterranea sp. (in: CFB group bacteria) | reverse complement strand
TTCGGAGTAGTTTCCGCTCACCGGAAGGCGCAAATAATTTTTCGGGAATGGTTTCCGCTCACCGGAAGGCGCAAATAATTTTTCGGAATAGTTTCCGCTCACCGGAAGGCGCAAATAATTTTTCGGAGTAGTTTCCGCTCACCGGAAGGCGCAAATAATTTTTCGGGAATGGTTTCCGCTCACCGGAAGGCGCAAATAATTTTTCGGAAGCGTCATTCTATCCTTTTAATAGGCAATGAGCGTTTCGGAAACGACGGATGGGCTTTCCAAAAAGATTAATTCGGCCGGCGGTAGCACAAAATCCACCTTTACGTGCTTGATGCCGTTGTTTATGCTGTTGTACCGGACTTTCAGGCCTTTCAGATCTTTTTCGATAAAGGGGCCTTTGAAGGATGCGATCCCATTGAGGAGTGCCGTCTGGCTATCGTCGAACGCATTATGGCGAAATTCCAGACTGAGATAGCCTTCTTCGTCCGCCTCTTCGTTTGCTCCTTCGATGTCATTGCGAACTAAATTGACCATATGCGGTTTGGCAGGATAGTGTGCGCCCGAAAATTGAAACCTGATATTGAGATAGCCGTCGCCGAGCCAGATGCCTGTAATATCGATTTTGTCGTCGCCGATGCTGTCTGCAGTTTGTTCGTCCATAACGAACAGCTCTTTGGTCAATATTTTCTCTATTCCTTTGACTTCGATGGTGTATTTATACCCGTCTGTTTTCTCGTCCAGTATATCGAAGTATACATAAACGCGCTGGCCATCTTCCATTCCTCCGGAGGATGGCTGTTGCGGATACATTTTTTGGCCATCGTCCAAGGTGAAATAATAACCGCCGTGGTTTTCTGCCGCTCTGAACGTGGCTATGGCTAAGTAATAGTTGTCGTTATCGTTCAGGCACGATTGGAGAAGCATGAGCGGGGTCAAGGCCAGGATCAGAACTAAAAATGATGCTTTAAATTTTTTCATATCCGTGTAAGATGATTAAGTGAATAAAAAGGTATGTTTTACTGGAGAAATGTCCGGGATGAATGAATATTGCACGACAGGTTGTTAAAGAAACAAAAGGAATGGTTCAGGCGTTGGTTCATGCAGTATTTTTACGCTTTACGTATTTAAGAACAAAGACGTGTCCGGACGAATGGAAGAATTCAAGTTATCTGAGAAGTGCAAACAGGCTAACAACCTTGCTCGCAAGGAGCTTTATGAGCTATACGCGGGGAGGATGTTCGGGGTTTGCCTTCGTTACGTTGGAGACAGAGAGGCGGCGCAGGATCTATTGCACGACAGTTTCCTGAAGATTTATGCTTCGTTCGACAAGTTTACCTGGCGCGGGGAGGGTTCATTAAGGGCCTGGATGGAGCGTGTGACGGTAAATACCGTGTTGCAGCACTTGCGCAGGAATGATGTATTGACCCATACGACGGGACTTGAAGGTATCGAAGAATCTTACGGGGAGGCCGAGCTTCCCGATGTGGAGACCATTCCTCAGAACGTGCTGATGGACTTCATCCGCGAGCTTCCCGACGGGTACCGCACCGTATTCAACCTGTACACGTTTGAAGAAAAACCGCACAAGGAAATCGCCCGGATGCTGGGAATCAACGAGAAGTCGTCGGCCTCCCAACTGTTTCGCGCAAAAGGGGCGCTGGTCAAAAAGATAAAAGAATATTTAAGAACACATACGTGATGAAAGAGGATAAAGATTTGTGGATGACGAAAATAAAGGAGGCCCTTGCGGACTATTCCGAGCCGGCCGCTCCTGATGGATGGAGCAGGCTGGAAACAGCACTCGGACCGGCGATGAAAAAGCGCGTCGGCCACCGGTTCCGATGGGCGGCCGCCGCCGTATTGATATTGGCCGTATCCGGAATCGGCATCCTCCATATACGACGCCCTGCCGCCGGCGACATTTACCATACGACGCTTCAGACGCCGGTCGCCGTTCCTGTCTTTGCCCCTCCGGCTGCCAAAACGCCCGCGCCCTTGACAGCCCAGGCCAAACCGGCGCAACGGGCCGGTATCCCCGAACGGCACAACCGGTTTCCCGTAGAAAAAGGAACGGAAGGCGCGCTCAACGTCCCGGCGAAAGAAGAGCAGGGCGGGCTTTCGGAAACCCCGGAAGAAAATACGAACGAAGCACGGGAGGAAAAGCATCCGCCGGCTGACAGAAATATGGCCCGGCCTTCGGGAAAAGACAAGCTGCATTTGCCGGCAACGCCGGTAAAGAAGCGCTCATCCGCCGGCCGGTGGTCGATTGCCGCTTCATTCTCCAATGCAGCCGGCGTTTCATCCGCCCAAACACAGGGTTATATGGTCATGGCAGATCTCTCTTCCGCCCCAAGCAATGATCTGCCTTCCAATATGATCTCGATCAAGGATAACGACCAGCTGATCTTTCAGGAAGGGATCCCTTATTTGAAAGGAACGGCAGACGTTTCCGACATTAGGCACAGGCAACCGGTCGCCTTCGGATTGTCGGTCCGCAAGCACCTGGCGAAGGGCTTTTCCGTCGAAAGCGGCGTGAGCTACACCCTGCTGTCTTCCGAAAGGCAAGCTGTGGGCTATCCGTCGCAGAAGACGGAACAGGAATGGCACTACGTGGGCATTCCGCTTCGCGGGAGCTGGGATTTTGCCACCTCCGGACGGTTCACGCTTTACATGGCAGCCGGTGGTATGGTAGAAAAATGCGTTTACGGAAAAGACGGAAGCAGCAGGCAAACCATCAGGCCGTTGCAGTTTTCCCTGACCGGAGGCGTCGGAGCACAGTTGAATATCATCCGCCGCATCGGCATCTACGTTGAGCCGGGCATCTCCTATTTCTTCGACGATGGTTCGGATGTGGAAACGATCCGTAAAGAAACTCCCCTGAACTTCAACCTCCAGGCAGGTATACGGTTCACTTATTGAATCCCTTTGTAAATTGCCGTTCATAAGCGGAAAATATCTACTTTCGCAAAAAAAGAATCCCTTATGAAGCAGTATTTCGTATCACTCCTCCTTTTATCCGCCTGCCTGGCCGGTTGTAAAAGCGATCCGAAGCAAGTGGAAATCAACGGTGAGATCGAAGGACTGACCGCCGATACTATATATCTGTACGGGAATGATGAACTGTCTGATTTCATCATCCCCATCGGCGTAAAAGACGGTAAATTCTCCTTGGAAACGGATATGGACACAACGCTCATTCAGGCTACGCTGTTCCTTGACCGCGAGACACAATACCCCGTCTATCTGGAAAGAGGAAGAATGATCCGTATCAAGGCCGACCTCAGCGCCGCCGGTTCATATGAAGCAGAGGGCAGTCCGGTAAACGAAGAATTTACGGCTTTCCGCAAAACCCTTCTCCGGCCGGCAGATCCCAACGATACGCTGTCCATGCAGCTGGCGGGCGAATATATCCGTCTGAACCAGAAGTCGCCGATCAACATCTATTTATTAGACAGGTTCTTTGTTCAAAAACCCTCTCCGGACCTTGCCGGAATCAAAGAGTTGATCGGGATCATGGACGGCTCGCTGCAAGACAAACCATACGTCCGGAGGCTGACGGAACTGATCGAACAGCATGAAACGGCGGAAGTAGACAAGATCGCACCGATGTTTACCCTCACCAACACGGAAGGCAAAAGCATCTCCCGCTCCGAGTTCAGAGACAGGCATTTGCTCATCTCGTTCTGGGCTTCCTGGTCGGATGCGAGCAAACGCTCGAACCAAGAGCTAAAGAAGGTCTACAAGCAATATCCGCCCAAAACCCAATACGCAAGAGACAGGGAAAAAAGAAAGGAGAAGTACGACAAGATGTACCGGAAAACGCCCGAACTGACCGTTGTGGGCATTTCCTTAGACATGGACAAAGCGGCATGGAAAGAAGCCGTTAAGCAAGATACACTCAAATGGGAACAGCTGAATGATTTCACAGGCTGGAACTCAACAGTCGTAAAACAATATGGCGTAACTCAGGTGCCATACAATATACTTATCGACAACCGGGGGAAAATCATAGCCCGCGGAATCCGTGGAGAAGAATTGAATCATAAATTAGACAGTTTACTGCGGGTAAAATAAAAAACACGAAATAACTATGCTCGTTAAAGTTTTCGGTGCGGCGGTACAAGGTATCGACGCCACCGTTATCACAATAGAAACAAACTGCTCGCGCGGTTGTATGTTTTATTTGGTCGGCCTGCCGGATTCTGCGGTCAAGGAAAGTCATCACCGGATTATCTGCGCGCTGCAATTCAACGACTACAAGATGCCCACCAGCCAGATCACAGTCAATATGGCTCCGGCAGACATCCGCAAGGAAGGCGCCGCCTACGATCTCCCGATAGCCGTAAGTATGCTGGCCGCTGCCGAAAAAATTGCAGCCGGCAAACTGCCGCGCTACCTGATCATGGGCGAGCTAAGCCTCGACGGAACGATCCAGCCCGTCAAAGGTGTATTGTCCATCGCCATCCGTGCAAAAGAAGAAGGCTTTGAAGGCGTCATCGTCCCGCAACAGAATGTCAGGGAAGCCGCCGTGGTTGAAGGCATTAAAGTCTTTGGAGTGCGGCAACTCAAAGAAGTGGTCGACTTCCTGAACGGACAGATCGAGTTGCCGGAAACCAGCATAGACATCCGCGAAGAGTTCTATGCGCAGCAAGACCGGTTTGAGCTTGACTTCTCGGACGTCAAGGGGCAGGACAACGTTAAACGCGCATTGGAAATCGCCGCGGCCGGCGGCCATAACCTAATCATGATCGGCAGCCCCGGAAGCGGGAAATCCATGATGGCCAAGCGCTTGCCGTCCATCCTCCCGCCGCTGTCGCTGGAAGAAAGTTTGGAGACGACCAAGATTCATTCGGTTGCAGGAAAACTAAACCGCAACACCTCGCTTATCTCCAAGCGCCCGTTCCGCGATCCGCACCATACGATCTCGCCCGTGGCGCTGGTGGGCGGAGGCAGCTACCCGCAACCGGGTGAAATCAGCCTCGCCCACAACGGAGTACTCTTCCTGGACGAGCTGGCCGAGTTCAACCGGAACGTGCTTGAAGTACTGCGCCAACCGCTGGAAGACCGCAGCATCACCATCTCGCGGGTGAAATGGAACGTAGACTACCCTGCCGGCTTTATGCTCGTGGCCTCCACCAATCCCTGCCCGTGCGGCTATTACAATCATCCCACCAGAGATTGCGTATGCACCCAGACACAAGTGCAAAAGTACCTGAACAAAATATCGGGGCCATTGCTGGACCGGATCGATATACAGGTGGAGATCGCCCCGGTGTCTTTCGAAAAAATATCAGACACGCGACCCGCCGAAGCAAGCATAGCCATCCGCGAACGGGTAATAGCCGCAAGAAACATACAGGCGAAACGCTACGAAGCCCACCGCGGCGTCTACTGCAACGCCCAGATGAGCGGAAAACTGCTGGGCAGGTATGCCCAACCGGATACGCAAGGGCTGAAGCTGCTCCGCACTGCCATGAACAGCCTGAATCTTTCCGCCCGCGCATATGACAGGATCCTCAAAGTAGCACGTACCATCGCCGACCTCGAAGGAAGCGAACAAATCCACTACACACATATCGGAGAAGCAATCGGCTATCGCAGCTTGGACAAAGTCGGCCAAACCACGTAAACCGCCCGAATTGACAATTGTCAATGTGTAGCGGGTTAGAATTTGCTTGTCAGGTCGTTCCGGCCTATCCGGCGTAGTTCGGCGATGATGTTGCGCCGTTCTTCCGGCTTGTACCAGAAGAAGAATTGGCGTTGGGCGAGCTTGTCGCGCTGGGTTTTTGCACAGTAGAGGGGTTCGAGCGTACAGGGATGGTATCCGGTGTAGAAGGCTTCGGTGGCTACGGTCATCGGGGTGGGGGTGAAGTCTTGTACCTGTTCGGGGTGGAGATTCAGTTGTTTGGTTGCAATGGCGAGTTCGGCCATGTTTTCTGCTTTGCAACCGGGGTGGCTGCTGATAAAGTAGGGGATGAGTTGTTGGCGCAGGTTGTGCTCGCGGTTGATGCGGTCGAATATTTCCTTGAAGGCTTCGAAGCGGTCGAACGGGGGCTTGCGCATGATGTCCAGCACGTTGCCGGCGGTGTGTTCGGGGGCTACTTTGAGGCGTCCGCTCACGTGATTGACTATCAGTTCGCGGGTGTATTCGATTGCGCTTTGGTTTGCGGCTTCGTCTTTGCTTTGGTGCAGGAGGAGGTCGTAGCGTACGCCGCTCCCGATGAAACTTTTCTTGATGCCTTCTATTGCATCTACCGCGCGGTAGAGGTCAAGCAGGGGGCGGTGGTCTGTGTTCAGGTTGGGGCATATCCGGGGGTGGATGCACGAGGGTCGTTTGCAGCGTTTGCACGTTGTTTCGTTTTTCCCTTTCATCATGTACATGTTGGCCGACGGGCCTCCCAGGTCGCTCAGGTAGCCTTTGAAGCCGGGCAGTTCGATGATTTCTTTTACTTCGCGGAGTATGCTTTGCTTGCTCCGGCTGACGATGAACTTCCCCTGGTGCGCCGATATGGTGCAGAATGCGCATCCGCCGAAGCATCCGCGGTGGATGTTGACGGAGAAGCGGATCATTTCGTAGGCCGGAATCCGCTTGTCTTTGTACTTCGGGTGCGGCAGGCGGGTGTAGGGCAGGTCGAACGAGTGGTCGAGGTCAGCCCGCGACATGGGCGGGCAGGGCGGGTTTACGACGACTGTTTCTTTGCCGACGCGTTGCAGGATGCGCGCTGCTTCGTAGGTATTGCTTTCTTCTTCGATGTGCCGGAAGTTGGCGGCTTGCTTCCGTTTGTCGCCCAGACATTCTTCGTGCGGGTGGAGTTCGATGTCGCCGGCTTGCTTGTCGACGTGGGTCGTCAGGTAGGCTGTTTGCGGGAGGTCGTGCGGCACTTCCGCTTTTTCCTGCATCCGCCGGGCCAGGTCGGCGATGGGTTTTTCGCCCATGCCGTAGATCAGCAGGTCGCCTCCGCTGTCGCACAGGATGCTCTTCATGAGTTTGTCCTGCCAATAGTCGTAATGGGTGAGGCGGCGCAGCGATGCTTCGATGCCTCCCAGCACCACCGGCACGTCGGGGTATAGTTTTTTGAGGATTTGCGTATAAACGATGGTCGGGTATTCCGGCCGCATGTCCGTCCGGCCGTCCGGCGTGTAGGCATCTTCGCTGCGCAGTCTTTTGTTGGCGGTGTATTTGTTTACCATGCTGTCCATGCAGCCGGCTCCAACGCCGAAGAAGAGGCGCGGGCGGCCCAGCTTTTTGAAATCGCGCAGGTCATCGCGCCAGTTGGGTTGGGGCACGATGGCCACCCGCAGCCCTTCCGCCTCGAGTATGCGGCCTATGACGGCGGTGCCGAAGGATGGATGGTCAACGTAGGCGTCTCCCCCGAACAGGATGACATCCAGTTCGTTCCATCCTCGCAGTTCTACTTCTTTTTGGGTAGTGGGCAGCCAATCTGTCAGCCGGTACGTTTTCTTCATTCACTTTCCGGTGGTGTTACTCTTCGTCGCTGCTTTGCATGTTCAGCCAGTTCAGGTAGAGTTTGATGAGCTGCTGCAGGCCGAATGTTTTCATGCTGCCGTGGTAGATCACGTCAATGCACAGGTCGAGCAGGTCTTTGCTGTCTTCTTCCTGCGCTGCGATCAGCGAACGGACGTTCAGCCTCAGCTTCTCCAGCACCGATTCGTCTACAATACCGTTACTGTCGATGAGCTGGCTGAACAGCGCATATTTCTCCACCGTCTTCAGGTTCTCTTCGGAGACCCCGATGGTTCTCGTTCCCGAGGCATTTGCTTGTATCGTATACATAATGTTTTTTGTATTGGTTGGTGTAAATATACAGATTATAAGAACATGCCGCACCATTTATTGAAACGTATAATCCCCTCCTCTCCATAGCGGGAGATGCTTTTCAGGGCTTTCCCTACTGTTCTTTCGGTATCCGGGTGGCTTTTGGAAAAGAACTTGTCCGCAAAGCAGATGACCTGCTCTTCTAAGCTGACCGGAAGCATGGAACGGCGGGGAAGGGGCAGGTTTTCCTTTATGATTTGCTCCAGCGATATGCCTGCTCCGGTATGCCGCTCGCAAACAAGTGCGTGTTGGGGATAGCCGGCCTCTGCGAGCAGTTCTGCTCCAAGGTATCCATGGCAGAGATAAGGCTTGTTGCCGAAACAATAAATGTTGGGGGCGTTGGTCAGGAATATGCCGATGTCGTGAAGCATGGAAGCCTCGTAGAGGAATGTCCGGTCCAGTCCGTACTCCGGATATTTATCGGCTACGGCCAGCGCCTTCTTTGCCACCAGATGGCTGTGGGTAAGTAAGATCTGTTTCAGCTCGCTGTTTCCCGGGTAATATGTATCAATGATGCCGGCTATGTCCATAGTACGGAAATCTAAATCTATTAATCGTCTGTTTCCCCTTATTTCTGTGCAATATTACTAAAAATAACCAGATGATAATGGATAAATGACTTTGTTGCAACGGTAAAACAGACAGCTTAGCCTTGTTTATATCTCCGGGGATATTAAAGGAATGGGATTTCCTCCACGATGGCGGAGGGATAGTAAAGGCCGGTCTGCATATGGAGCAGCTCGATCCGGTAGCCGTCTTCCATGGCTTTGTCTACAAACTGATCAAAAGCTCTTTTGTCTTTTCCTTCTTTCTTCTGTTCTTTTTCATCTTATTGATTAGTAGTTATTAATAGGCTGGACTTCTGTCTGGATGATCTGCTTTTAAAACGGCCTTTTGAATCCCGTTTGGCCAATGATACTCTGTTCTTTCCTTATTGCCATTTGCGACAAGTTCTTTCTCTTCTTTTTCATATTCTCTCCTTTTATTTTGATGATTGTCTTTTTAAACCGGTTCCGGTATCTTCCAAATCGGGACTCAAATCACGATGACCGGACACCCGGAAGATCCTCTTTGAGTGAAGACACCAACAATTGCAAAGAAATGCGTTGGTTTAGCGTACTGGTATCACTGGGAAAACCAAGGGTATTTAATCCGCCTTCGCAGGCAATTCCAATCGAACAGAAGTTGTTAGCGCGGGCGTGTGCTCCTACTTTTTTTAACATACGCATAGAAAATGATAAGGCCATCCCGGCGAATGTAAAAGTAATTAATATAGATAGTGTGCAATTATTATACGAATTATTTTAACGTGAGTTCGATATAACAATTAGAACAGTATCAGCTGTTTATCATCGATAAAGTCAACATAAACAGATGGTTTCTTTGGCAGGAAACTGTATGCCAAAATCCCAGTTATCA
>JAITSN010000088.1 GCA_031287715.1 Mediterranea sp. (in: CFB group bacteria) | reverse complement strand
ACCCGGGACCTCTTCCTTACCAAGGAAGTGCTCTACCACTGAGCTATAACAGCAAACAAAAAGAGCGGAAGACGGGGTTCAAACCCGCGACCCTCAGCTTGGAAGGCTAATGCTCTATCGACTGAGCTACTTCCGCTTATGCTCATTCGTGGGTAGTGATGGATTCGAACCACCGAAGTCGAAAGACAGCAGATTTACAGTCTGCCCCATTTGGCCACTCTGGTAACTACCCTTTTAAAATTGAAAATATTTTTTTGCTCTAAAAATCAAAAAGAAATAAAAACAAAATATCTCATTTTCAATTCTGCTAACTTCACCTGCTTTGAACCTCTTGTTGGATTCGAAGTCTGCAAAACTTTGAGACTACAAATCATTATTTCGGCCTATAAGGTAAAGAGACAATGCTAAAAAATGCAACCATTACGTTCTAATTGTAGGCTAAACGGCTGCAAATTTAGTGATTTGTTTTTCCCCTGCAAAAATATTTGCTTTTAATTTTATTTGTTTCTCAACTTTTCTTTATGCTTCATCAACTGCTTTTCTAGTGCTTCAATACAAAGGGTTACAGCTTCTTCAAAAGAATCACAGATTTTATTGGCATAAAAGTCGTAATTCGGAACATATACTTTAATTCCTGCTTCCTTATTTGTTGCAGTTTCAGGCTTCACTATCTTCAATACTACTTCTACGGAATTTATATCGTCATAAAATTTCCCCAGTTTAGCTACTTTCTTCTGAATAAAAGCCTGCAAATGTTCTGCTGCATCAAAATGAATGGATTGAATTCTAATTTCCATACTAACCTCCTTTTTTAAGCTCTTGGATGAGCTTGTTTATACACTTTTTTTAGTTCTTCAAAAGTAGTATGCGTATAAATTTCCGTAGTTGTCAGGCTACGATGTCCAAGAAGTTCCTTTATCGCCCCCAACTCAGCCTCATGATTGAGCATCGTTGTTGCAAACGTGTGCCTAAGCACATGGGGACTTCTTTTTTGCGTTACCACCTTTGAAAGGTTTCGTTTCACGATACGATAGACCAGCCCTTCATAAAGCCGTTCGCCATTCTCTTTTACGAAGAATGCATCCGTTATTCTGGGTATTTGTTCATTTCTTGTAGTCACATATTCAAGCATCATATGTTTCAACTCATCACCAAAAGGTATCAATCTCTGCTTATTTCTTTTTCCTGTCACTTTCAGTTGAGAAGACGAGAAATCGACATCACCGTCATTCAGGCCAATCAATTCCGACAACCGCATACCTGTAGCATAAAATGTCCCGACAATCAACCGATCCCGACATCTAACAAAACCATCTCCAAAATCAGTTTCATCCAAGATTCTATCCATATCGCTTTCTTTAATAAATATAGGCAGAGGTTTTTTCTTTTTCGGACCTATTACTTTTCGTAATGGATCCTTAGTTACTTCACCTCGCTTTAAAAGATATTTATAGAAAGATCGGAGAGAACTCAACTTCCGGTTAATAGAACTGGGACTAATACCTTCATCCATCAACAAGACGATCCATTCACGAATATCATCGGCCTCAACAAGGGATGGTTCAAATTCTTCACTCCTACCATCTTGAAGAAAATTCCAGAACTGAACGATATCATTACCATATCCAACTATCGTCTTATCAGAATAGTTCCGTTCGAACCGAAGATAATCAAGGAAAGATTCTATTAACATAATACCGTTACATCCTTTTATATAAACCATGCAACGAATATATGAAAAAGGATTTAATAAATCAAAGTATTTTAGATTTATTAATCCTCTACTTGCTGCAATTTTTGTACGTAAATAGCACGTTCTTTTTTTAGCCTGTTAACCACAGATGGCTTATCAAACTGTTGTCTGCGCCTCAATTCTTTAATGGTGCCTGTCTTTTCAAATTTTCTTTTAAATTTCTTCAAGGCTTTTTCAATGTTCTCACCTTCTTTTACCGGTACTATAATCATTTTAGTTTTTAGATTAAATTATTTAAGTTTCGTATACTTTTAGGTGGGCAAAATTACATAATACTTTCTTTATATTCCAAATTTAGGTATTTTTTTTAGGGTTAACGTATAAACTGCCCCCCCAATTGAAATGGTGAATTGGGCGGTAGGCTCTTTTAATTCGGCAAAGTGATTGCCTTCGGGCAATTTATACTATTTTTGCAAAGGAATCGCACAAGGAAATAATGAGGGACGAACAACCATACAACTTGTTAAATCATATCTTTTATCCGGAAGACATACGAAAACTTCATGCTGACCAGCTTCCGGAACTATGCAAAGAGCTCAGGCGGGATATTATAAAGGAATTGGCAGATAATCCGGGACATTTTGCTTCGAGTTTGGGGGTAGTTGAACTGACTATCGCCCTCCACTATGTATTTAATACGCCTTATGACCGTATCGTGTGGGATGTGGGGCACCAGGCTTACGGGCACAAGATACTGACCGGAAGGAAGGAGGCTTTCGCTACCAACCGGAAGTTCAGGGGGATTCGTCCGTTCCCGTCGCCGAAAGAGAGCGAATATGATTCGTTTACTTGTGGGCACGCATCCAATTCTATTTCGGCGGGACTCGGCATGGCAGTGGCTACCGAACGCAAAGGCGAGAAAGACCGGCACGTGGTTGTTGTGATCGGCGACGGGTCGATGAGTGGCGGGCTGGCTTTTGAGGGGCTGAACAACGCATCGTCTACGCCAAACAATATGCTCATCATTCTCAACGATAATGATATATCCATTGACCGCAGCGTGGGGGGGATGAAGCAATATCTGTTTAATCTGACAAGCTCCAACCGCTATAATCAACTGCGTTTCAGGCTCTCGAAGCTCCTTTTCAAAGCAGGTATCCTGAATGACGAGCGCAGGAAGGCGCTGATTCGTTTCAACAACAGCCTGAAGTCGATGGTAGCCCGGCAGCAGAATATATTTGAGGGTATGAACATCCGCTATTTCGGCCCGGTAGATGGGCACGATGTGAGGAATATAACCCGGATACTGAAGGATATAAAGAACCTGAAAGGCCCCAAAATACTCCACCTGCACACGACCAAGGGAAAAGGGTTTGAACCGGCGGAGAAGGAAGCGACGCTGTGGCACGCCCCGGGGAAATTTGATCCGGAAACAGGCGAACGCTATATCGCCGACACCAACGGCATGCCTCCGCTCTTTCAGGATGTATTCGGCCATACATTGGTGGAGCTGGCGGCGCAAAACGACAAGATCGTGGGAGTAACTCCCGCCATGACGTCAGGGTGCTCAATGAATCTGCTAATGGACAGGATGCCAGACAGGACGTTCGACGTGGGCATTGCAGAGGGGCACGCGGTTACATTCTCCGGAGGAATGGCCATAGACGGGCTTCATCCTTTTTGTAACATCTACTCGTCGTTTGCGCAACGGGCCTACGACAATATCATTCACGATGTGGCCATCCAGAGGCTGAATGTGACGCTTTGTCTCGACCGGGCCGGATTGGTAGGAGAAGACGGGCCGACGCATCACGGAGTATTCGACCTGGCCTACCTGCGCCCGGTTCCCAACCTGACGATTGCCTCACCGATGAACGAGCACGAGCTGCGAAACCTGATGTACACCTCCCAACTTCCCGATAAAGGACCTTTTGTCATCCGCTATCCGAGAGGCCGGGGAATGCTTGTCGACTGGCGAAACCCGATGGAAGAGATTCAGACCGGCAAAGGCAGGAAGCTGAAAGACGGCATGGACATTGCCGTACTGTCCATCGGCCCCATCGGGAATATTGCAGCAAAAGCGATTGCTCGGGCAGAGAAAAAAGGGCTATCCATCGCCCACTACGACTTACGCTTCCTCAAACCGTTGGATGCGGAATTGCTGCATGAAGCGGGCCGCAAATTCAAGACGATCGTTACCGTCGAAGACGGAGTGATAAACGGAGGAATGGGTAGCGCCATATTGGAATTCATGTCCGACAACGGCTATTCCCTGACGATCAAACGGATCGGAGTACCCGATACGTTCATAGAACACGGCTCTATACCCGAACTGTACGAGCTGTGTGGAATGAACGAAGAAGGAATCCTAAAACAATTGACAACTGACAATTGTTGATTTAAGCAATCAATCCGAACAATATGAAGATCATTATCGCCGGCGCCGGTGCGGTAGGTACGCACCTCGCCAAACTACTCTCACGCGAGAAGCAGGATATTATCCTAATAGATGACAACGAAGAAAGGCTAAGCTCGCTGGGCGCCAACTTCGACCTGATGGCGGTGACGGGATCGCCCACATCCATCAGCACGCTGGAAGACATCGGAGTAGACAGAGCCGATCTGTTCGTTGCGGTAACTCCAGACGAAAGCCGCAACATCACAGCCTGTATGCTTGCCACCAACCTGGGCGCCGGAAAAACACTGGCACGCATCGACAACTACGAATACCTTCTCCCCAAAAACAAAGAATTCTTCAAAAACCTTGGAGTACACTCGCTGATCTACCCCGAAATGCTGGCCGCCAAAGAAATCGTATCTTCCATGCGCATGAGCTGGGTGCGCCAGTGGTGGGAATTTTGCGGAGGAACCCTCATACTTATCGGAGCCAAACTGCGCGAGAAAGCCGAAATACTGAATATCCCGCTGCACAAGCTGGGAGGGCCGGATACACCATACCACGTGGTGGCTGTCAAACGGGGAAATGAGACGATCATCCCACGGGGAGACGACACCCTGAAGCTGTACGACATCGTTTACTTCACCACCACACGGAAGTACATCCCATACATCCGGAAGATTGCCGGAAAAGAAGACGAAGCCGATGTGCAGAACGTCATGATCATGGGCGGCAGCCGCATCGCCGTAAGAACAGCGCAGTACGTCCCGGACTACATGAAGATAAAAATCATCGAAAGCAGCGCCGAACGCTGCAACCGCCTCACCGAGCTGCTGGACGACCGGGTAATGGTCATCAACGGCGACGGCAGGAACATGGACCTGCTCATAGAAGAAGGACTCAAGAACACGCAGGCATTCGTGGCCATTACCGGAAACGCCGAAACCAACATTCTGGCCTGCCTTGCAGCCAAGCGCATGGGAGTAAGCAAAACAGTAGCCGAAGTGGAAAACATAGATTACATCACGATGGCGGAAAGTTTAGACATCGGTACGGTCATCAACAAAAAAATGATCGCCGCCGCACACATCTACCAAATGATGCTCGATGCAGACGTCTCCAACGTGAAAAGCCTGACATTTGCCAACGCCGAAGTCGCCGAGTTCACGGTTAAACCAGGCTCCAAGATTACCCGACATCCTGTTAAAGACCTGGGGTTACCCAAAGGAACAACCATCGGCGGACTTGTGCGCCAGGGAGAAGGGCAATTAGTTATGGGAGACACCATGATCCTGCCCGGCGACCACGTCGTTGTATTCTGCTTAGACATGATGATCAAGAAGATAGAGAAATATTTCAGCTAAATGATCAATATAAAAATAATATACCGCACCATGGGCTTCCTGATCCTTCTGGAAACCTTTATGCTGCTTTGCTGCGCAGGAGTATCGCTCTATTATGGTGAGGACGACTTGGACAGCTTCACAACAACCATACTTGTCACCTCGGCCGTAGGCTCGGCGCTGCTCTTTGCGGGGAGAAATGCGGAAAGGCTGCTGGGTAAGCGAGACGGAATAGTGATCGTAAGCCTGTCGTGGATCGTCGTATCGGCTTTCGGCATGCTGCCGTTCTACATCAGCGGTTACATCCCCGATATAACAAACGCATTCTTTGAAACCATGTCGGGCTTTACCAGCACTGGCTCCAGCATCCTGGATGACATAGAAGCCTTGCCGCACGGACTACTCTTCTGGCGCAGCATGACCCAATGGTTCGGCGGGCTGGGCATTGTGTTTTTCACCATAGCCGTGCTGCCGATCTTCGGAGTAGGAAGCGTCCAGCTCTCCGCCGCCGAAACCAGCGGCGTAAACCGCGACAAAGTACATCCCCGCATCGGCGTAACCGCCAAATGGATATGGGGTATTTACTTCGGACTGACGCTCGTCGTCTTCCTGACGCTCACGGCAGGTGGAATGAGCATTTTCGACAGCATATGCCACGCCTTTACCACGACGGGAACAGGTGGCTTTTCCACCAAGCAAGCCAGCATAGGGCATTATTGCTCGCCCTATATCGAATACGCCACAGCCATTTTTATGACCGTATCGGGCGTCAACTTCACCCTGCTGCTGCTCTTCGTCAACCGGAAATTCAAGAAGTTCTTCGCAAACACCGAACTAAAATGGTACCTGACCTCCGTGGGTATCTTCACCCTGATCATTGCCACCGAGCTATACCACACCACACCGATGGGTATGGAAGAAGCCTTCCGCAAATCCTTCTTCCAAGTTGCTTCGTTACACACCTCCACCGGGTTTTCCACAACCGACTATATGGCCTGGGAACCCGCATTGTGGAGCATGTTGTTTTTCCTGATGTTTGTCGGCGCATGTTCCGGAAGCACATCGGGAGGGTTGAAATCCATCCGCATAGTTATCCTTGCAAAAGTCGCCCGTAACGAATTTAAACAGCTCATCCACCCCAATGCTATATTACCCGTGCGCATAAACAGGCAAGTCATCTCCCAATCCCTGCTCAACAGCACGCTTGCCTTCATCTTTGTATACATCATCATTATCATCATGGCCAGCCTCATCATGATGGCTCTGGGCATTGGGTTTATAGACTCGATAGGTACAGTTGTCTCGGGCATTGGCAACATGGGTCTCGGATTAGGAACAACAGGCCCAGGCCATTCATGGAACAGCCTGCCCGATCCGGCAAAATGGCTCACCGCCTTCCTGATGCTGGTCGGGCGCCTTGAACTCTTCACCGTCCTGATCCTTTTTTCCCGCGGATTCTGGAAGAAAAGCTAACCAGGCTAACCATTTCGTATTCATATCATTTCCAAATCTTTGGGAAGCGCCATTGCGCGCGTGCAAAACCATTTACCATCTAATCGAGTAGGAGGAAAATGAAAGTTTTCTTCCTACTTTCATTTTCCGACCTCTCACACCACCGTACATGCGGTTCCTTACTTACGATACTATTTTAACGTGAGTTCGATATAACAATTAGAACAGTATCAGCTGTTTATCATCGATAAAGTCAACATAAACAGATGGTTTCTTTGGCAGGAAACTGTATGCCAAAATCCCAGTTATCA
>JAITSN010000086.1 GCA_031287715.1 Mediterranea sp. (in: CFB group bacteria) | reverse complement strand
TCCAAAGGAGAGGGGGAAGGAAATGCGCGGGGCTATCATCAACAATTCCTGACATTCTTAGGGCCTTCAAAAAGGGTGGTAGGGAGGAAGGTACTTTGTCGTACCCAGGAAGGTGCTTTCTCGTACCCAAAGATTACCTTTCTGGGTACGAGAAAGTACCTTCCTGGGTACCCCCCAACAGAAGCTATCCTGAAGGGGGTAGGAAGGCAGATTTATTGAGTGGTGGTTTTTGCGAAAAAGGAGGACAAACATTGCTATTTACCATTTACTATTTACCATTCACCATCTCTTCATTTAAAGATCTAAGGCGCAGCCGCGTTAGAGCGAGCAGCGGAAAGCCCACAGCGGAGCGGAACGTAGTGCAGCGAAGCGAGGACTTGCAGCGGATGGCCCGACCCCCGCAGGGGGGAACGCCCAAAACACTTAGAGGTATAATTGCGGAATGATAATTAGTGCAGATCTTGTATATGGGGTTACTTCTTTTTTTATCTACTTTTGCGACCGGTAAGCGTAAAAACAGTACGCCAACCGGTTTTTTTAACGCATTATTTTGTAAAATGAAAGCATTTGTATTTAAACCCAAGCTAATTTCTACATTAAAGAACTACTCTAAGGAAACATTTATGGCCGATTTGATGGCCGGACTTATCGTGGGCATCGTGGCTTTGCCGTTGGCTATCGCATTTGGTATCGCATCGGGAGTATCACCCGAAAAGGGGATCATAACGGCCATTATCGCGGGGTTTATCATCTCGTTTCTTGGGGGGAGCAAAATACAGATCGGGGGGCCAACCGGCGCATTTATCGTTATTGTGTACGGAATTATTCAGCAGTATGGCGAAAAGGGGCTGATCGTTGCTACCATTATGGCAGGGGTGCTGCTGGTGTTGCTGGGCCTGTTCAAGCTGGGCGCTATTATAAAGTTTATTCCTTATCCTATTATTGTGGGGTTTACGAGCGGGATTGCCGTAACTATCTTTACAACGCAGGTGGCGGATATTTTCGGGCTGTCGTTTGGCGGGGAAGTTGTGCCGGGGGATTTTCTGGGCAAGTGGGCGTTGTATGCCGGCCATTTCGATACGGTAAACTGGTGGAACACGGCTACAAGCGCGGCCAGTATCCTGATCATTGTCTTTTCCGGTAAAGTAGTCCGGAAGATACCCGGGTCGCTTCTGGCAATCGTTTTGGTGACTGCTGTGGTTTATCTGCTGAAGACGTATGCGGGTATTGATTGTATAGATACGATCGGCGACAGGTTTACCATCAAGGCTGAGTTGCCGGAAGCGGAGGTGCCTGTGATCACTTGGGAGGTGATCAACGGACTGTTGCCGGCCGCGCTGACGATAGCCGTGCTGGGGGCGATCGAATCGCTGCTTTCGGCTACTGTTGCCGATGGTATGATCGGCGACAGGCACGATTCCAACGCGGAGCTTATCGCCCAGGGGGCTGCCAACATCATCACTCCGCTGTTCGGCGGGATTCCGGCGACGGGGGCGATAGCGCGCACGATGACGAACATCAATAACGGAGGCAAAACGCCGGTGGCGGGGATCGTCCATGCCGTTGTGCTGCTGCTGATCTTGCTGCTGCTGATGCCGCTGGCGCAATATATCCCCATGGCCTGCCTGGCTGGGATACTGGTTATCGTGGCGTACAATATGAGTGAATGGCGTACGTTCAAAGCGCTGATGAAAAACCCGAAGTCGGATGTCTCGGTGCTGCTGATCACGTTCTTCCTGACGGTTGTCTTCGACCTGACGATCGCGATTGAGATCGGTCTGGTCATTGCCTGTCTGCTGTTTATGCGCCGCGTTGCCGAAACGACGGAAATATCTGTGATCAAGGATGAGATCAATCCGAGCGCGGAGGTGGATATTGCGATCAAGGATGAGCATATCGGTATACCCAAAGGGGTAGAGGTGTATGAGATCAACGGCCCGTACTTTTTCGGCATCGCCAATAAGTTTGAAGAGCAGATGATTCTGTTTGGCGACAAACCCGACGTGCGCATCATCCGTATGCGCAAGGTTCCGTTTATCGACTCGACGGGTATCCACAACCTGACGAATCTCTGCCGGACGTCACAAAAGGAAAAGATCACCATCGTGCTGTCCGGAGTTAACAGGAAAGTACACGATACGCTGGAAAAGGCCGGGTTTTACGAACTGATCGGGAAGGATAATATTTGCCCGAATATCAATGTTGCACTGGACAGGGCGAAAAAGCTCACAGGCGAAATGGTGCAAGAGGGTTAGTCGTATAAAATAAATCAGGGAGCTAAACTATTGTTTAACTCCCTGATTGCTATCGGTCGGGGTGACTGGATTCGAACCAGCGACCACTCGCCCCCCAGACGAGTACTCTAAACCGGGCTGAGCTACACCCCGAATCGCGATTGCAAAGATAGGCCATCCTTTTAATTTCCCAAATAAATCTGTTGGATTTTCTATTACCGGTCTACATGCTGATGCAATCGCGGTAGAAGTCGAACATTCCGTACAGGGTTTCCCTGTCGGTTGTTTGGTTGATGCTGATCCGGCCGACATCTTCCAGCAGTGTGAAGTTGATCGTGCCTGCCGCATTCTTCTTGTCGTGAAGCATGAACTCATACAGTGTTTCGTAATGCTGGCAATTCATATCGAAAGTGCCGTAGTTTTCTTTGATGAAGCGGATGGTTTGCATCATCTTATTGACAGGGAAACCGGTTTGGATATGCGACAGGTATAGCTCGCAAACCAATCCCCAGGCCACGGCATAGCCATGCAGCACCGGACGGTTCTCTTTCAAAGCCAGGCTCTCGAAGGCATGCCCTACGGTGTGCCCCAGATTCAATGCCTTGCGGATGCCATGCTCGAAGGGGTCTTGCTCGACGATAGCTTTCTTGACTTGCACCGACTTGCCGATCCATTCGTGCAGGCGGTCGTAATCGACTTGTTTCGGATCGAACCGCAGTAGCTCGGCCCAATGCGATTCGGTGCTGATAAGTCCGTGCTTCAGCATCTCCGCATATCCTGAGAGCAGGTTATGGTGGTCGAGGCTGCTGAGGAAACGGACATCAATCAGTACGGAGCTTGCCGGGGCGAATACGCCGATTTCGTTCTTCAAGCCGTTGAAGTTGATCCCTGTTTTGCCGCCCACGGAAGCATCGACCATGGCCAGCAGAGTGGTGGGGATGTTGATGTAGGGGAAGCCCCGCTTGAACGTTGCCGCAGCAAAACCGCCCAGGTCGGTCACCATGCCGCCGCCCAGATTGAGTAAAAGGGAGTGGCGGGTAGCCCCGCTGTTGCTCAGCCATGTCCAGATGGAGGCCAGCGTGTCGAGTGTTTTGTGGGTATCTCCGGCGCCGATCACAAACTCTTTCATGCCCGACAGGTAGCCGATCTTCCACAGGCGGGGCGTGCATAAGCGGCTTGTATGCTCGTCGGTCAGTATGAACAGTTTATCGTGGGGGCATCGGTCTATGGCCTGTTTCAAATTCACGGCCAGGTTTTCGCTCAGTATAATTCCTTGTTCTTGTTTGCTCATATTTATTATATTATAGAATATATCACAATGGTTTCGACTCGCAAATATATGTATAAAGACATTAGAATGATTCTTTGCGAGGCTTTCCGCTGCAGTTTGCGGCTGCTTGTCCGTCCTCTTTGCAAAGGAAAACAAATTAAACCTTTTGTTTGTTCGTCCGTCAAAGAGATAACTTTACTTATTCAATATTAATAGGACATGAAGAAAATAATAGCAGGAATGGCGTTGGTGCTGAGTGGTGCCGTATGCGCCGTCGCTCAAACAAAGAACATCACAGTTACAGGAACAGTTGTCGAAGCAGATACGAAAGAGCCCGCCATCCGGGCCTCCGTTCAACTTCTATCGCTACCGGACAGCGCATACGTCGCAGGAGTGGCAACGGCCGCTAAAGGGATATTCACCTTGCCCAAAGCAGCGGCAGGCAAGTACGTTCTCCGGATCACTTCCGTAGGGTTCCAACGCAAACAAGTTCCCCTGCAACTCACCCCATCCGACCTCAATAAGAATGTGGGCGTCATCACCATAGAATCCGACGCGATCCTCCTGCAAGAAGCAATCGTTACGGCCGAAGCACCGCCTGTCACCGTCAAGGAAGACACCACCGAATATGCCGCGGCGGCCTACCGGACGCCCGAAGGAGCCATGCTCGAAGAACTGATAAAGAAACTGCCCGGAGCCGAAGTATCCGAAGACGGAACAATCACCGTCAACGGAAAGGAGATCAAGAAGATTATGGTCGACGGCAAAGAATTCTTCACCGACGACCCCAAAGTAGCCATGAAGAATCTGCCCGTGAACATGGTAGAGAAAGTAAAAGCCTACGATAAGAAGAGCGACATGGCGCGCATCACCGGCATTGACGACGGCGAAGAAGAAACCGTTCTGGACCTGACCGTCAAGAAAGGAATGAAACAGGGATGGATCGGAAACCTCATCGCCGGAGCCGGAAACAAAGACCGCTACGAAGCCGGAGGAATGCTCAGCCGGTTCCAGGATGATGCCAGCTTCTCGGCCATCGCCTCGGCCAACAACACCAACAACAAAGGATTCTCCGAATTTGGAGACGCCGGGCAAGGACTCGGAGGAGGCGGAGCAGGATCAGGCATCACCACAGCCCGGGCGCTGGGCCTCAACTACGCCAAAGATACCGAGAAACTGCAAGCCGGAGGAAACATCCAATACGGCTACTCCGACAACGACGCGCGCAGCGAAACCACCGCCGAAAGATTCCTCGGTAACGAATCATCCTACGAGAACAGCGGAAGAAACTCCCGCAGGGAACGCCATGACATCCGGGCAGACATCCGGCTGGAATGGAGGCCGGACACCATGACAACCATCATCTTCCGCCCAAGTGCATCCTACTCGAACACCAACACCGAAGGCGATTCATGGTCTGCAACCCAAGCGAACGACCTTTCGCCCATCAACGAAAAAAGCACCATCAACTCCGGCAAAAGCAACAATACCTCCCTCAACGGAAGGATCGAAGCCTTCCGCAAGCTCAATAACAAAGGGCGGAACATCTCCTTCAGAGCCGGATTCGGTTACAGCGACGGCCAGACAAACAGCCTCTCGAATTCAAACACAACATTCTTTGAACCCGAGCCTGACAGCATCGTCAATTGGGAACGAACCACCAACCGCAACAACGACAGCCGCAACTGGAGCTTAGCCGCATCCTACACCGAACCCGTCTTCAAAAACCACTTCCTGCAAGTACGCTACGAATTTGCACACCGCAAACGGCTCTCGCAATCACTCCTGGCCGACCCCGACTCCGCCGCAATCATGACCAACGGCTACGTGGAATCGCTAAGCTCGCGTGTGGAAAACTTCTACAACACACACACCGTAGACGCCTCACTACGCGGAATACACCCCAAAGCCATGTACAGCGCCGGACTGACCCTCACCCCGCAATCCTCGCGCAGCGAAACTACCATAGGCCCGAACGCCAGCCGGCAACTGCCCACGCAGAACGTCCTCAATTTCGCACCACAACTCATGTTCCGATACATGTTCAACAAACAGCACACCCTCATGCTGCGCTACCGCGGCAGAAGCAGCGAACCCGATATCGAAGACCTCCAGGAAGTCATCGACCAGACAAACCCGCTCAACATACGCCTCGGGAACCCGAACCTCAAACCCTCGTTCACGCACAACCTCATGATGTTCTACAACAAATACCAGCCTGAAACCATGCGGAGCTATGCCATGAATCTTTTCTACACCAATACGCTCAACTCCGTAGCCAACGAAACTACCTACGACCCCACGACCGGAGGCGTCGTTTCCAAAAGGGTAAATGTCGACGGCAACTGGAACGCACGGGCTTACTTCTCATTCAACACCCCGCTGAAAAACAAAAAATATACCATCTCAGCCAACACCAACGCACAACTGAGAGACCAAGTCAGCTACTCCAGCGTGAGCCGCGCCGCCAGCACCACACAGAAAAGCCAACTCAGCACAACCCACAACCTCATACTCACCCAAAACATCACGGCCAGTTACCGCGCAGACAAATTCGACCTCTCCCTGCACGCAACAGCCAACTACAACCAGGCCCGCAACAACAAACAAACCAACAATAACCGCCAAACCTACGACTACTACCTCGGAACAAACGCCAACGCAACCCTGCCTTGGCAACTCTACATATCCACCGATATCAGCCACCGCATCAAACACGGCTACAGCGGAGACTTCAACGCCAATGAAACCAGCTGGAACGCCCAACTGTCCAAAAACCTGCTCAAGAACAAAGCAACCCTCCGCCTCAAAGTATACGACATCCTCCGCCAGCAAACCAACCTCAGCCGGACAATCACCGAAACCCTCATGAGCGACACCAAGTACAACACCCTTGGAAGCTACCTCATGCTCCACTTCGTATACCGTCTCAACACCTTAGGCGGCAAAGCCCCCGGCGGACGCAACAGAGGATTCGGCCCCGGCGGAGACAGACGCCCCGACGGTCCCGGCCCGGGAGGCCCCGGACGCCGCTTCTGAACACATTTAATAATGTTATATATTAATTCATCAAGATCATGAAAAAAGGATTGTCTATTTTGACTGCTTTCTTTGGCTGCATACCAACGCTGTTGTTGGCGCAAGACAGCAAATACCTGGCAGGAGCTGTTCCCGAAGTGGACGGCAAAGTTGTTTTTCAACGGGAGTTTGATCTAAGCGGAGCCACGCAGGACGCGATATACGAGCGTATGCTGGATTGGGCGGCGATGCGCATGAAACAGAACAATAATACCAGCCGCGTTGTCTTCTCGGAGAAGGCCGAAGGGTCTATCGCCACTGTAGGGCAGGAATATATCGTGTTCAGCTCCGGTGCGCTTTCATTGGACCGCACGGTGATCAACTACCAGCTCACGATCACTTGCCGGCCCGGTAAATGTGCGGTTGAAGTGGGAAAGATCCGCTATGTCTATCAGGAAAAAGAAAGATATAACGCGGAAGAATGGATCAGCGACGGGGTTGCCCTCAACAAATCCAAGACGAAGATTGTCCGCGGGCTGGTTAAATTCCGCACCAAAACGGTTGACTTTGTCGAAGAACTGTTCGACAGTGCGCAGGCTGCCCTTGGCATAGCCAAGGTTGTTCCGGTGACGGCCCAGGCGCCCGTCTCTCGGATCGGCACTCCGTTGGTCGGTACGCAAGACGCAGGGCAAGCCGCCGCCGTCGTTTCATCCGCTCCGCTGTCGGGATACAGGCAGATCGCACCGGACAGGATACCGGGCAATATCGTCAAGATGTTAAGCGAAGACTGGATGCTGATCACCGCCGGAACCAAAGATGCTTTCAACATGATGACCGCCGGCTGGGGCGGATTGGGTGTGCTTTACGGAAAGCCCGTAATGACCTGCTTTATCAATCCCGCCCGTTATACCTACCAATTGATGGAGAAGGGCGATACCTACACGCTTACTTTTTATACGGAGGCTTACCGCGATGTGTTGCAGTATTGCGGAACCAATAGCGGCAGGGATACGGACAAGGTGAAAGGTTCAGGCCTTTCGCCGATCACCACTCCCGACGGAAGCCAGGCCTTTTCCGAAGCGTGGCTTATCATTGAGTGTCGCAAACTTGTTGCCCAGTCCATCGATCCGGAGGCTATCTCCAACCAGGTTGTGAAAGAACAATGGGCAGGGAAGCCGACGCATAAGATGTATATCGGCGAGATCATCCATGTTTGGGTGAAGTAAGTTAATGTTTATATTTGCCGCCGGATTTGGGGGGGGAGACCCCCATTAAATAATTTAAAATAGAGATCAACAATGAAAGCATTTGTATTTCCCGGTCAAGGCGCGCAGTTTGCGGGCATGGGTAAGGACCTTTACGAAAATTCGGCGGCGGCCAAAGAGCTGGCCGAAAGGGCAAACGAGATTCTGGGGTATCGCATCACGGACATTATGTTCGACGGAACAGACGAAGACTTGCGTCAAACCCGCGTGACGCAACCGGCTGTGTTTTTACATTCGGTGGTTTCCGCGCTTTCCATGAGCGATGGTTTCGAGCCGGAAATGACCGCAGGCCACTCGCTGGGTGAGTTCTCGGCATTAGTCGTTGCCGGCGCACTTTCTTTTGAAGACGGGCTGCGGCTGGTGTATGCCCGCGCCATGGCGATGCAGAAGGCGTGCGAGTTGGAACCGTCTATCATGGCCGCCATCATCGGCTTGGCAGACGAAAAGGTGGAAGAAATTTGCGCATCTGTTACGGGCGAGGTCTGCGTGCCGGCAAACTACAATTGCCAAGGGCAAATCGTGATCTCCGGAAGCCTTAAAGGTGTTGAAATGGCTTGCGAGCGCATGAAAGAAGCCGGCGCAAAGCGCGCCCTGCCTCTAAAAGTGGGCGGCGCATTCCACTCCCCATTGATGGGGCCGGCCAAGGTTGAGCTGGAAGCCGCCATCCACGCTACCGCGATCCATACCCCGAAATGTCCGGTCTATCAGAACGTAGACGCTCTTCCGCATACGGATCCGGCCGAGATCAAAAAGAATTTGGTGGCGCAGCTCACCGCATCCGTCCGCTGGACGCAAACCGTTAAGAATATGGTGGCCGATGGGGCAACCGACTTCACAGAGTGCGGCCCGGGCGCCGTTCTTCAAGGTCTGATCAAGAAGATCGCGCCGGAAGTAAATACGCACGGCATCTAAGCAATCTTTTTTGAATCCACTGCGCCGGCGCAGAAGCTCTAAATTTCTTTTTTAATTACACTGCGCCGGCGCAGAAGCTCTAAATTTCTTTTTTAATTACACTGCGCCGGCGCAGAAGCTCCAAAATTCTTTTTTGATTACTCTGCGCCGGCGCAGAAGCTCCTAAATTTCTTTTTTGATTACACTGCGCCGGCGCAGAAGCCCTAAATTTCTTTTTTGAATCCACTGCGCCGGCGCAGAAGCACTAAATTTCTTTTTTAAATACACTGCGCCGGCGCAGAAGCTCTAAATTTATTTTTTTAATACACTGCGCCGGCGCAGAAGCTCGAAATTTATTTTTTGAATAAA
>JAITSN010000029.1 GCA_031287715.1 Mediterranea sp. (in: CFB group bacteria) | reverse complement strand
CGCACTCGGTGCAGTGGTTTGCTTGCCTCAGGGGTGGTACGGCGCGGTCGTATCCGATCAGGAATGCGCGGCGTGCTTCTTTGTAGTTGGGGTCGGCTGAGGTGTTGAGGCGTTGTCCGGCGCTCACGCAGCGGTTGTAGTGGGCGAATATGGCGGGGATGTCCAGCCCGTAGGGGCATGGCATGCAGTATTGGCAGGTGGTGCATTGTATGTAGTCGGAGTTGAGCATGATCTGTGTTACTTTTTCGAGGGCTTGGTATTCTTGCTCGTTGAGGGGTTGGAGGGGTGCGTAGGTCCGGATGTTTTCCTGGAGGTGTTCCATGTAGACCATGCCGCTGAGTACGGTCAGTACGCTTTGGGGTGTTCCGGCGTAGCGCAGCGCCCATTGTGCGGGGGTGTGCGCGGGGTGTATTTGTTTCATGATGTTCAGGGCTTGGGCGTTGACTCTGGCCAGTCGTCCTCCCAGGAGGGGTTCCATGATTACGGCGGGTATGTTTTTTTTCTCGAGTTCAGCCAGGAGGTATTCTGCGTTGATGTTCCTGCCGGTGGCGTGTTGCCAGTCGATGTAGTTGAGTTGGATTTGCACGAAGTCCCACTGTGCTTTTTCGTGGAGGGAGAGCATGTAGTCGAATCCTTTGACGTCGCCATGGAATGACCATCCGAGGTTGCGTATGCGTCCGGCTTTGCGTTCGGCCAGGAGGAAGTCGAGCACGCCGTTGTCGTGGAGGCGGTTGTCGATGTCTCTCACGGCGTCTTCTCCTCCTCCTACGCTGTGTATGAGGTAGTAGTCGATGCTGTCTACCTGCAGGTTTTTCAGGGAGTTTTCGTACATAGTTCTTGCTGCGGCGAAGGATCGGGTGTAGGGGTCGTTCCGGCCGGTGGATAGTTTGGTGGCGATGTAGAAGGTGTTGCGGGGGTGGCGTTTGAGGGCTATGCCTGTGGCTGTTTCGGACCATCCGCGGATGTATACGGGTGCTGTGTCGAAGTAGTTCACGCCGTGTTCGATGGCGTAGTCTACGAGTTCGTTCACGGTGTCTTGGTCTATTTCGTCTTGTCCGTCGGCGTTTTTCCTCAGCGGCCAGCGCATGCAGCCGTAGCCCAGGAGGGATACTTTGTCGCCGGTGGTTGGGGTGGTGCGGTAGGTCATCCGGTCTTTGGGGACTTGGGTGTTTTCGCTGTCTTCGGCTTGGGCGGTGGTACCGGGTTTGCATCCGTGGAGCGCGGCTGTGGTCAGGGCTGCTCCTGTTCCGATTGTTTTGAGGAATTGCCTGCGGCTGATGCCTGGGTTTGTTTTCTTTTCCATGGGGTTTGTTGGGGGGTTACAGGTTGTGGTGTTTGAGGTAGCCTTCTACGTAGATTGCGCTGAACGGGCGTGCCGGACAGAGGTGTTCGCAGGCTCCGCAGCCGATGCAGAGTTCGTTGTCTACGGCGGGTATCTTGAGGGATTTATTGTCGCCGGGGTCGCGGGCTACTTGTATGATGGCTCCTGTGGGGCAGCTTCGCCGGCAGGTGTTGCATTGCACGTTGTCGGTGTTTACGATGCAGTTTTGTTCGATCCACCGGGCTTGTCCGATGGCGATGCTTGTTTTCTGGGGCACGGTGACGGGTTGGATGGCTCCTGCGGGGCATACTTGCGAGCATTGGATACATTCGGGCCGGCAGTAGCCTGCTTCGTAGGTCATTTCGGGTTGCATCAGCGTTTGGAGCTTGCCGGATGGGTGCAGTACGTGGTTGGGGCAGGCTGATATGCAGAGCTGGCAGGCTGTGCAGTTGCGGCTCAGGTTTTTGGGGCTTTGCGCTCCGGGCGGAACGAGGGGTGTTTGCCGGCGGGGCCGCTTTTTCTGTTCGATCTCCGCCAACCCGCCGTCTACTCGCAGTTGTTGTGCTTTGAGGGTGTGGGTGAGGGCAAAGAGGCTTGCTACGGACAGGAAGGCCGAGCGGGTCAGTCCGCCGTTGTTTTCGGGGTTGGCGGGCGTTCGGCGGGTCTTGCGGGGCCGGTAGGTCATGGCTCCTGCGGGGCACCGGTCGATACAGTCGAAGCAGGCCACGCAGCGGCTTTGGTCGATGACGGTTTGTTTGGCGTCGATGCAGGATGATTTGCAGTTCCGGGCACAGACTCCGCAGCGGGTGCATTTCTGTTCGTCGAACTCGGGGCGGTACAGGGAGAAGCGGGAGAGGATTCCCAGGCAGGTTCCGACTGGGCAGATGGTGTTGCAGTAGGTTCGCCCGTTCCGCCAGGCCAGCAGGCCTATGGCGATGAGGGTGAGCGCGGCTGTGCCAAGGACGAGCAGGCTCTTGAGATGTACGTCGACGGCATAGAAGGTGTAGCTGTCGGCCCGCTCGGCCAGTCCGGCCAGGAGGTTGTTCCCCCAGCGGTAGATGGGCGCCAGGATGTTGGCGGCTATGCGGCCGTAGGCGCTGTAGGGGTCGAGCAGGACGAAGACGGCGGGTATGCCGGCGATGAGCGCCAGGGCGAACACCGCGGCTACGGTGTAGCGAAGCCAGGCGATGGGTTTGGTGTAGCGGTAGGGGCTTGCCTTGCCTTTCCGCCTGCGTGAGACGAAGGCGATGGCGTCTTGCAGGATGCCCAGCGGGCAGATCGCCGAGCAGTACAGGCGTCCGAAGAGAAGGGTCAAGCCGATGACGGCCAGGATGACGACCGCATTTGCGGCCAGCAGGGCGGGCACGAGTTGTGTCTTTGCCAACCACCCGAACCAATGGTGCGCCACGCCCGTGAAGTCCAGGAACAGCAAAGTCATCAGGACAAAGCATGTAGCAGCAGCCAGCTGTCTTGTTTTTCTTATCATGTTAGCATAGTGTAAAGGGGAATGTATTTTACCTTTCTATTATAAAAGTGTGCTAATGTAGGGATTTGTCCTGATATTGACAATAGGGTTGGGTAAAAATAGATCCTTCCGCTCTGTTTTAAGCAGTTATGAAAGTGCAGCTACCATCGCTGTTGTAGTTTATGGCCAAAGCGTGATGGTAATTGTAAATTGTTTAACTTTGCAAACACTCAAAATCAACGCGTGATATGAAGAAATACCTCCTCCTCTGCCTGCTGCCGGGAATCCTGGCGACGGGCGCCGCTGCACAACCGCAGCCTGAAGAACAAACACATGACTTGGCGTACTTCCTGCCTGAAGGCGACCAGACTTACAACCCGCAGATCCCTACGCCGGAAAGCGTGCTGGGCTTCCCGCTCGGCCGGCAACATGCGGACTGGGGCCAGGTGACGGCGTATATGAAGGCGCTGGCGGCGAAGAGCGACCGCGTGGCCGTTAGGGAAACGGGACGCACCTACCAGCACCGGCCGTTCGTGGAAGTGGTGTTCACCGCTGCCGATAACCTGCGGGACATTGACCGCATCAGGGCGGAACACTTGAAGCTGAGCGACGCGAGCCAAGCGGGCAGCGTGCCGGTGGACGATATGCCCGTGGTGGTGAACCTTATTTACAGCATCCACGGCAATGAGGCTTCGGGTGTGAACGCCGCGCTGGCGGTGGCCTATCACCTGGCAGCCGCCCAAGGCAGCGGGATGGACGAACTGCTGAAGAACACGGTGGTCGTGATGGTTCCCGGAGCCAATCCTGACGGGATCAACCGCTTTGCCTCGTGGGTGAACTCGTCGCGCAGCCTGACGGACGTGAGCGACATCCGGTCGCGCGAGTTCACGGAACCCTGGCCCTCGAGCCGCACCAACCACTATTGGGCGGACTGCAACCGCGACTGGCTGATGGCGCAACATCCCGAGGGGATCAACGCGCTGGGCGTGTACTTCCACTGGCTGCCCAACGTGGTGGCAGACCTGCATGAACAGGGCGCCATACGGCCTTATTACTTCAGTCCGGGGCATCCCAAGCGGACGCATCCGCTCACCACGCAGCTCAACCAGGACTTGACGGCGGAGCTGTCTTCGTATGCAGCCCGGGCGCTCGACGGGGTGGGCACGCCCTACTACTCGAAGGAGGGGTTCGACGATTTCTACTACGGCAAGGGGGCGGCGTATGGCGACATACACGGCTCGGTCTGCCTGCTCTACGAGCAAGGCTCCGTTCGCGGGCACCTGCGGCAAACGCCCGTGGGCGAATGGTCGTTCGGCTGGGCAATACGCAACCAGGCGCTGGCTTCTTATGCCACGGTTGCCGCTGCGGGGGAGATGCGTGCGCGCCTGCTGGCCTACCAGAAGGCATATTACGGGAACGCCGCCGCCGATGCGCGCAAGGAGGCCGTACAGGGATATGTGTTCGACACGCGGGGATCGAAGGCCGTTGCCTTCCATTTTATAGAGAACATGATGCGCCACCATATCGACGTATACCGGCTGGCCAGGGATTGGCAGTCGTTCGGGAAGGAAGACGCCTACGTCATCCCCGTGGCGCAAAAGCACAGCACGATGGTGAAGACGCTGATGGAAAACTGCTTGGAGTACTCCGACAGCACGTTCTATGACATCTCTACCTGGACGTTCCCGCACGCGTTCAACCTGAGATACGCTCCCGTAAAGACTACCGCCGGACTGCTGGGGGACAGGGTGGAAGAAAACGTGTTCCCCAAAGGCCGGATGACCGGCGGCAAGAGTAACGTGGGCTATGTGTTTGAGAACACGGAGTTCTACGCGCCCAAAGTGATCTACGAGCTTCAGCAGAAGGGCGTCCGCGTGAGTGCGGGCAGCCGTCCGTTTGTGTTCCGCTCCGGCGATACGGAAAAACGGATGGGCTACGGAACGCTTCTGGTACCGGTTCAGCACCAGCCGCTCTCTCCGGATGATCTCTACACCATCCTGACCGAACTAGCCGAAACCACGGGCGTGGACATCTACCCGGCCGCCACAGGGCTTATGCCCGGCGTCGACCTGGGAAGTCCGGCCTTCAAACCTATTGCGCAGCCCAAAGTGGCCGTGCTCGTGGGCCGCGGCATGGGCATCCCCGATTCGGGCGAAGTGTGGTTCCTGCTCGACAAACGCTTCGGGATGCGCCCCGTACTGATAGAGAACCGGCAGCTCTCGGCCAAAGAATTGCAGGCCTATAACGTGGTAGTGGCGGCCAACGGGCTGCCTGCGCTGAACAAGGTAAGCGAAACCGCCCTGAAAGAATGGGTGGCCGCCGGAGGCACGTTGATCGCTACCGGAAAAGCCTACGAATGGGTGGACAAGGCGGGCCTGCTGTCCATCAAGACCAAGGGTGCAGCCGCAGAGGCCGACAGCACGGCGACCTACCGTCCGTTTGCCGATAAGGCGGAGGCCGGCGCGGGCAAGAGCATCGACGGGGTGATCCTGAACTGTAGCCTCGACAAGGCCCATCCGCTGGCCTGGGGGCTTGATCAGGACGAGATAGCGGTGATGAAGAACGGAAACACCGTGTTCGGGAGAGACAAGAACCCGTACGTGTCGCCGCTGCGCTACGCATCCAAGCCGCTACTGTCCGGCTACCTCTCCGCCGCCAACCGCAAACGGCTGCAAAACGCACCCGCCGTCCTGGCCAAACCCTACCAGAGCGGGATGGTCATCGTGTTTGCCGACGATATGAACTTCCGGTCTTACTTCTTCGGGACGAGCAAATTATTCATGAACGCACTGTTCTTTAACTCACACATGTAAACCAATAGCCATGAACGAATTTACACCGTGGATCCTGTTTGTCGACTTGGGCATCATCTCGCTGCTCCTGCTTGCCGGCAAGCTGATGAGGGTCAAACTGAAACTTATTCAAAAGTTTTTCATTCCGCCCAGTTTGCTGGCGGGTTTCTTAGGATTAGTATTGGGGCCGAACGGCTTCGACGTGATTCCGCTCTCTACGCAGATGGGCACCTACGCGGGTATCCTGATTGCGTTCATCTTCGGCGCACTGCCGCTCACTTCGCAAAAGGTGAAGGGCGAAAAGGCGGCGGCGGGCAGCATGTGGGCCTACTCACAAGGGGGATTGCTGCTGCAATGGGCGTTGGGCGGCCTGCTGGGCCTGCTGGTGCTCAACCAATTCTGGCCACTCAGCCCGGGATTCGGCATTACCATGCCCAGCGGCTACTGCGGCGGGCACGGGACGGCGGCCGCCATCGGGCCGTCGTTTGCAAACCTGGGCTACGACGAGATCCTGACGCTGGCCATGACGGCCGCCACGGTGGGCATCATAGCGGCCGTGATCATCGGTCTGATCATCGTCAAATGGGGAACAAAAAGACGCCATGCCTCTTTCCTGGCCGGCTATAACGACCTCCCCCACGAACTGCGCACCGGCTTGCTTCCGGACGGGAAGCGCGAAAGCATGGGGCGGGAGTCCTGCTCTTCCATCTCTATCGACTCGCTGACGTTCAACCTGATCGTGGTTGCGGCGATCGCACTGGGCGGGTATGGCTTCAGCAAGCTGGTGTCGTTCCTGCTGTCGAAGTTCGACCTGCCGAACTTCGAGCTGCCGGTGTTCAGCTGTGCGTTCATCGTAGGCTTGGCGGTTAAAAGGATGTTCGACCACACGCGGGTCAGCAACTACGTTTGCCCGCAAACCGTGGGGCACATCAGCGGCACGTTCACGGATCTGCTGGTAGCGTTCGGCATTGCATCCATCAAGCTGTCGGTCGTGGCGGAATACATCGTTCCGCTCGTCATCCTGTTGTCCGTGGGGCTGGTGCTCACCCTGCTGTACGTCATCGTCATGGCGCGCAAGCTGATGAAAGACTATTGGTTCGAGAAAGCCCTCTTCACGTGGGGATGGTTCACGGGGACGACGGCGATGGGCATCGCCCTGCTGCGCGTGGTAGACCCCAAGATGCAAAGCCGCACGCTGGACAACTACGCCATGGCCTATATCTTCATAGTGCCGGTGGAGATCTCACTGATCACGTTTGCCCCTGCCGCCTTCTGCGCCGGCTACGGCCTGCTGTTCTCCTACGTTTGCCTGGCGGCCGGCCTGCTGGTGCTCCTGGTTGCATGGCTTAAAGGATGGTTTGTTAAACGGAATAAGATATGAAGAATAAGATATGAAAAAGTACACATTACTCCTGCTATGCATCCTGCCGGTGTTATGCGCGGAAACAGCCAACGCCTGCACCGCCGCCGTCATCTCCGGAAAGATAACCCCTGACGGCCGCCCCATGCTATGGAAGAACCGCGACACGAGCGACCTGCTGAACGGCGTGCGCTACATAAAGGGCGAGAAGTACGGCTTTGTGGCCGTAACCGGCTATGCCGAAAATCCCCGCACCGTTTGGATGGGAACCAACGAAACCGGCTTCGCCGTCATGAACACCATCTCCTACAACCTGACGGAAGAAGAGGGCGAAGGAAGCGCCAGGCAGAACGGCGTACTCATGAAGCGTGCCCTGGGGATCTGCACCACCGTGGCCGACTTCCGCCACTACTTGGACACCCTCAGCCGCCCCATGAATGTCCGGACCAACTACGGCGTGATAGACGCGCAGGGAAACGGATCTTTCTTCGAGGTGAACAGCACAACCTACAAGGAATATGACGTGAACGACCCCGCTGCAGCTCCGCACGGGTTCATCGTCCGCACCAATTACTCCATGAGCGGGAAGCTCAACGAAGGTGCCGGCTACGTGCGCTATCAGGAAGCCCAGGAAAAGCTCTTCACCGTTTCCGCAACAAGGGAGATCACCCCGCAATGGCTGTTCTCCAACCTCTCCCGATCGTTTCACAACCCGCTGCTGGGCATCGATCTGAAAGACGGGCGGTTCAACAAGCCGCATACGTCCGGCTGGTTCGTCGAGCAGGACTTCGTTGCCCGCCGAAGCTCCTCCTGCGCCGTTGTTATCCAAGGGGTAAGGCCGGACGAAGACGCCTCGTTCACCACGATGTGGACGGTCATCGGCTATCCGCCCGTAACCCCGGCCATACCGGTGTGGGTGAAGGGAGCGGAAAAGAAACTCCCGCGCTTGCTGACTATTGAAAACGGCTGCCCCTTATGTGATGCGGCAGACGGGATTCGCCGCAAAGTATACAGCTACAGCCGGGGCATGAATACCGAAAACTACTTCCGGTGGGAACTGTTGTTCAACCGGAACGGAAACGGATACATGCAACAGGCCGAAGAGCTGGAAACCGAGATGTTTGGCACCCTGTACGGAAGAATCGACGGATGGAGGAAGAACAAATCGCTCCCCGAAGACGAGGCCCACAAGCTATACGGCGACTGCGACACCTTAGTCGGGAAGAACGGTGCGTACCTGCAAGAACCGCCGCCGGACGGTAAAACAAACGCGTTTGTTTGGCTGTTTGCTGATTAATTCGTTCCTTTGCCCTGCTTTCACGCAATCGCTGTCAAAGAAGAGTTGCTTGATATATTGCGTTGTAACGATAAACAATTAAAATAACAGAAGATGGATCTTATTAAAATTGCAGAAGAAGCATTTGCTACCGGCAAAAAGCATCCCACGTTTAAAGCGGGAGACACAGTGACCGTAGCATATCGTATTATCGAAGGAAACAAAGAACGCGTACAGTCATACCGCGGCGTTGTTATCAAGATCGCCGGCCATGGCGACAAGAAACGTTTCACCGTTCGTAAGATGTCGGGAACGATTGGCGTAGAAAGGATTTTCCCGATCGAATCACCGGCTATCGACAGCATCGAAGTGAACAAGATAGGCAAGGTTCGCCGCGCCAAGCTGTACTATCTGCGCAATCTTACCGGCAAGAAAGCCAGGATCAAAGAAAAGAGAGTGTAACGGAACATCATCCCTTGTTCGGCCGGTACGGAAAAACGCTACGGCTTCATTACACAAGGACATGAATACCAAAGAAGATAGTTGCGGGGCCGCCCCGCAACTATCTTTGTTTTTACAGGTTCCCCTCCTCCCCGCTAAAAAACGTAACTTTGCCAAGTACCCTGCAAACGTGATATATGATAGATACTACCGTATTTCAAGATAAAACAGCCGTTTACTATACGTTGGGCTGCAAGCTGAACTTCTCAGAAACCTCCACCTTGGGAAAAACATTGCGCGAAGCCGGCGTCCGGACAGCCCGCAAGGGAGAACGGGCCGATATTTGCGTGATCAACACATGCTCCGTGACCAAAATGGCAGACAAGAAATGCCGCCAAGCCATACACCGCATGGTGAAACAGCATCCGGAAGCCTTCGTTGTCGTGACAGGATGCTACGCCCAACTGAAACCGGAAGACCTGGCGAAGATCGAAGGCGTTGACGTCATATTGGGAGCCGAACAAAAGAAAGACCTGCTGCGCTACCTCGGCGACCTGCAAAAAAAGAACGGAGGAGAGGCCTTTACCTCCGCCTTGAAAGACATCCGCTCGTTCGTCCCGTCGTGTTCGCGGGGAGACCGCACCCGTTTCTTCCTGAAAGTACAAGACGGTTGCGATTACTACTGCTCTTACTGCACCATCCCTTTTGCCAGGGGAAAGAGCCGGAATGGAACCATAGCCTCCATCGTACAACAAGCGCGCGATGCCGCTGCCGAAGGAGGAAAAGAGATCGTGCTTACAGGAGTGAACATCGGCGACTTCGGCAAGTCGACCAACGAAACCTTCTTCGATCTGATCCGGGCGCTTGACGGCATCGAAGACATACAACGCTACCGCATATCTTCGATAGAACCCGATTTGCTGACCGACGAGATCATCGCCTTCGTTGCGCAATCCCGCCGCTTCATGCCCCATTTCCATATCCCGCTTCAATCCGGCAGCGACGAAGTCCTGAAGCTGATGCGCCGCAAGTACGGCACCGCCCTCTTCGCCTCAAAAATAAGAACGATCAAAGAGCTGATGCCCGACGCCTTTATCGGCGTGGACGTGATTGTTGGCACCCGCGGCGAGACCGCCGAACGCTTCGAGCGCGCCTGTCAATTTATAGCAAGTACGGACGTCACCCGCCTGCACGTCTTCAGCTACTCCGAACGGCCGGGCACTCAAGCCCTGAACATAGACCATATCGTTTCCGAAGAAGAAAAACACGAGCGCAGCCAACGCTTGCTGCAACTTTCGGAACAAAAAACAGAAACATTCTACGCCCGCCACATCGGGAAAACGATGAAAGCGCTCATGGAAAAAGCCAAGCCCGAAACCCCGATGTACGGCTTTACCGAAAACTACATCCGCGTTGAAACCAATCCTGACCAAACCTTGGACAACCAAATCGTAACCCTGCAACTGAACGGCTTCAACGAAGACAAAACAGCTCTTTGGGGAACGATCATATCCTAAACCTCATGAACCGGATGAAAAAAGTCGCCATCGTCATATTAAACTGGAACGGCAACGGGATGATCCGGAGCTTCCTGCCGTCCGTCCTGCAATATTCAAAAGACGCCGCCGTTTACGTTGCAGACAACGGCTCCACAGACGGCTCAGCGGACATGCTGCGCCGGGAATTTCCGGATGTCCGGGTAATCGCGCTAAGCCGCAACCATGGCTTCGCCGAAGGCTACAACATAGCGCTGAAGAAAATAAAAGAAGAATACGTCGTCCTGCTCAACTCCGACGTCGAAGTCAGCCAAGCCTGGCTGGAGCCCTTAACCGCCTACATGGACGCCCATCCCGAAGTGGCCGCCTGCCAGCCGAAGATCCGCAGCTGGCACAACAAAGACCGCTTTGAATACGCCGGCGCAGCCGGCGGATTCCTGGATGCCTACGGCTACCCCTTCTGCCGCGGGCGCATCATGCACGTCGTCGAGGCAGACAACGGGCAGTACGACACCATCCTCCCCGTGTTTTGGGCAACAGGCGCGGCGCTCTTCATTCGCCTGAACGACTACCTCCATAACGGAGGATTAGACGGGCGCTTTTTCGCTCACATGGAAGAGATCGACCTTTGTTGGCGGCTGCGTGCCAGAGGCCGCGGCATCGTTTGCATCCCCCAAAGCGTCGTCTATCACGTTGGCGGGGCGACACTAAAAAAAGAATCCCCGCAGAAGACCTTTCTCAACTTCCGCAACAACCTCATCATGCTTTACAAGAATCTGCCTGAAAAAGACCTGGCGCGCGTGATGCGCCTACGTATGTTTTTAGATGTCCTGGCCGCCCTCTCTTTCGTCCTGAAAGGGCAATTCCCCAACGCCGCAGCAGTGCTCAAAGCCCGCATGGAATTTCGCGCCCTCAAGAAAAGCTACACCAAAGCCCGCATGGAAAACATGGAGAAAACAACCGTCAACCCCATCCCCGAACAGGCAAAAAACAGCATCCTGGTACAGTTTTACCTGAAAAAGAAAAAAACTTTTCGCAATTGACAAGTAGCAATGTAGTGTTTTGAAAATAGTTAGGTTTATTCGACTATTATTCATACACTTGCAATTAAATTTAAAAATACTCCGATGAGAATAAACAATTAATAGTTGGTTTAATTAAACCGGCACCAGAGAGTTCTACTATATTTCGGTTTAATCCGGTTCCTATAGGGAATCACTATTAGTTGTAACAAATGAGTATTATCATCAGTGATGTTTCTTATCACTATTTCAATCAGCATACATTATTCGAGTCTGTAAGTTTCTCTGTTTCACAAGGCGGAAAAGTATCTCTTATTGGCAATAACGGAGTAGGAAAATCAACTTTGCTAAAGTTATTGGCGGGAAAACTTGTTCCATCTTTTGGCAATATCCGGACAGAATCCAAACCTTACTATGTTCCCCAACAGATAAACATCAAAGAACAAACCATTGCCGAAGCCCTTGACGTATCGGAAAAGATAGCCGCCCTACACGCTATTTATGGAGGAACTGCCGAGCAAATTTATTATGATACCTTAAACGATGATTGGGATGTAGAAAACAGATGTCATCAGGCTTTAGAATATTGGGGATTACAGTATACAACTCTTGAGTCTTCCATTTCATTGTTAAGTGGTGGAGAAAAAACAAAAGTTTTGTTGGCGGGCCTGGCTTTACATAAGCCGGATATTGTTTTGTTGGATGAACCGACCAATCACCTTGACCTTTCGGCTCGCAAAAAATTATATGAATACATCGTATCAACCAAAGCAACTGTTGTGGTTGTCAGCCACGATGTCAGCTTGTTAGATCTTTTGGATACAACTTATGAGTTATCCTCAAAAGGGATCAAGTTGTATGGCGGAAATTATGACTTTTACAGAGAGCAAAAAGCGATTGAAGACCGTGCATTGGAGCAGCAGATTGATGCCGGACAAACAGCTCTTCGTAAGATACTAAAGAAAGCGCAAGAAGTTCGGGAGCGTCAAGATAGACGTGCGTCACAAGGTGAACGCAGTAAACAGAAAGGCGGTGTTGCCCGAATCATCATGAATGCTCGTGGTAATTCAGCAGAAAATAGTTCCGCAAAATTAAAAGAAAAGCACTCCGGAATAATTGACGATACTCAGCAACGCTTGTTCGCATTGCGAGAGCGAAAACAGAGTAATGCTGAATTAAAAATTGATTTTGAAGATATGAAACTACATAGCGGGAAAGTATTAATTACTGCCAAGAACCTGAATTTCGGATATGCAAACAATAAACCTCTTTGGCAATCTCCTATCAATCTTGAAATCAGAAGCGGAGATCGAATTCATATCCTCGGAAATAATGGTAGTGGTAAAACGACTTTCGTTAAGTTGTTACTTGGAGAACTGGTTCTAAAGCAAGGAGAGATCATTAAATCCGATTTTTCATACGTCTATCTCGACCAAGAGTATGAACAAGTAAATCAATCATTGACTATTTTGGAATTAGCAAAGCAACATAATAAAAACAATCTGGCAGATCATGAGATCAAGTTGCGATTAAACAGGGCTTTATTCCCACAAGAGACATGGAATAAGAGTTGCCAAACCTTGAGCGGAGGAGAACGCATGAGACTTTACCTCTGTTGTCTAATGATATCCAATCATGTTCCCGATGTTTTTATATTGGATGAACCTACAAATAACCTTGATCTGTCGAGTTTGTCAATTTTGGCCAATACAATCAAGAACTATAGAGGAACAGTATTAATCATTTCTCATGATGAATACTTTATCAATGAAATTGAAATAACAAGTAGTATTAAGCTAACGTGAGTTCGATATAAAAAAATTCGTAAAAAAGTTAGCAAAAGAGAGAATAAATAGTTATCTTTATAATACTCATTAATAAATGATTAGCTAAAATATTCTCTCATGCTAACAGTA
>JAITSN010000107.1 GCA_031287715.1 Mediterranea sp. (in: CFB group bacteria) | reverse complement strand
TCCCCACGAGCTGTTTCGGGAACTTTACCATTGCCGTTGGGGCGTCGAGAAAGGATATAAGCTATTAAAAGAGCGTTTGGATTTGGAAGATTTTTTCAGGAAAAACAGCCAAAGCCGTTAAACAGGACTTTCATGCCAAAATACTGATGATGACTTTATGTGCGGCACTTTCTTTCCCCATAGAAGAAAAAGTCAGGGCCGAATCATTAAAAGAGAAGAATAATAATGAACGCAAACATGAAAGAAAAATCAACCGGACGTCCGCTTTAGCTATGTTTTATGACATCGCTATGGGAATCTTTATCAATAAAGACTTCAAAAATGTGTTAAGATCATTTGATGAGCTAATGAACAAAACCTCCGAAATCATAAGGCACGGTAGAACCAATCCCAGAAATCATAAAACAAAAAAGACTTATTACTTGAATAAGAAAAAGTTATAGCTTAACTAAACGACATTGATTTACCATTTACGATTTACCATTTGGCCTGCGGTGATATTCATTGTCATTTGTCAATTGTCTTTTGTCAATTGACAATTGTCCATTGGATTTGTCAATTGTTATTTGTCAATTGTTATTTGCTAAAACATGACTCCCAGCGAGAAACTTAATATGGCATCCCGGCGGCGGAAAATGATGAGGTTTGATTCGTCGTGCGGGGTATGCATATCGTCGTAGGTTACGGTTTTGGAGATGTTGGTCAGTCCTTGTTCGTAGCGGAAGTCGAAAAATATCTTTGAGATGTTCACGGCTACGCCAAGCACGGCGCTTATGGCGAGTGGGTGCAGTTCTTCTTTCATCTCTTTTTGTTCAAAGTTCTCGAACGTGATGTTGTTCTTCTGTTTCCACAGGTATTTGGTTTTGGGGCCGCCAAAAACGGAGAGTTCGTACGGCCCTTTCTTTATGATGTTGTACCCGTAGAGAATGGGAAGCTCTATGCTGTGTATTCTGGCGTGGATGGAGGCGTAGTCCGGCTCGATTTCGGGGTGATGCGAACCCAGCTTGTCGAAGGTGATCTCGCTTTGGCTGACTTGATAGGAGATTTCCGGCTGGATGTAGTTTCTGCTGATATTGAGCCGCCCGAACAGGGCGATGAAGCCTCCGATCTTGTAGTTGTTCTGTATTTCGTTGATGGTGACGTCTTTGATCTTGAAATCGGAGACTAAGTACATGGATGAGTTGAATCCTGCCCGTACTCCGATGTTGAATTTTTTATCGTCCGGACGCAGCAGGTTGTCTATCCGGCCTCTCCCGTATTGTCCGGAAGCCGGTAGAACGAACAGGGATGTGATGAATAAGGAAAGTATTCGCTGCATGGGTGTCGGTATTATTTGGTGCGCTTATATGATCACAACTTCGTCTCTTTGCTGTTCTTTTTCGCAGTAGTGGCATTTGATGAGGCAGTTTTCTTTGTCGATCACATGGAAGAGGGTGCTCATGGGTTCGTTGTTTGTGATGCATTTGGGATTGGCGCACCGGACGATGCCTTTCAGTTCGTCGGACATTTGCACCTGTTTCTTTTCCGTCACTTTGTAGTCGCGGATGATGTTCAGCTTTACGCTTGGCGCTACTACGGCGATGCGGTTGATCTCTTCGTCACAGAAGAATTTGTCTGCTATTTTGATAATGCCTTTTCTGCCAAGTTTTTTGCTGTTGAGGTTGAAGCCGATGGTGATGTTGCTGTCCATGGTTTCCAATCTGAGCAGGGAGACTACGGTGAATAGTTTTCCGGAGGGGATGTGGTCTATCACGGTTCCGTTTTTGAGTGCGGCGACTTGCAGTTCTTTTTTGTTTTCGTCCATATTTTTTGCGATTAGGGTTGTTTATCTGTTTCGGCTTTTAATTGTTCCAGCGTGATCCCAAGTACGTTGCACAGTATGGCTTCGCGCGCGTACAGTCCGTTTTGCGCTTGTTGGAAGTAATAGGCTTTGGGATTGTCGTCTACGTCGTATGCGATTTCGTTTACACGGGGCAGCGGATGGAGTATGCGGAGGTTGGGGCGTGTTTTTTCGAGCATCCGGTTGCGCAGGATGTAGATGTTTTTCACCCGTTCGTATTCCATCAGATCGGTGAAGCGTTCTTTCTGTACGCGGGTCATGTAGAGTATGTCTGCGTCGGCGATCGTGTCTTCCGAAAATTCGGTATGTTCTACATAGTTGATGCCTTGTTGTTTGCAATACAGTTTGTATTCTTCCGGCATTTTAAGCTCGTCCGGCGCGATGAAGTGGAAGGTCGGGTTGAAGTGGCGCATGGCTATGAGCAGCGAGTGTACGGTTCGGCCGTATTTCAGGTCGCCGACAAGATGGATGTTGAGGTTTTCCAGCGTGCCTTGTGTTTTGTAGATGGAATAGAGGTCGAGCATGGTTTGCGAAGGGTGTTGGTTTGCTCCGTCTCCGGCATTCACAATGGGCACGGGCGCTACTTCGCTGGCGTATCTTGCCGCTCCTTCGAGGAAGTGCCTCATGACGATCACGTCGGCATAGCTGCTGACCATGATGATGGTGTCTTTGAGGGTTTCGCCTTTTGAGGAGCTGGTTACTTTGGGGTCTGTGAATCCGATGACTTTTGCTCCGAGCCTGTTGGCTGCTGTTTCAAAGCTGAGGCGGGTGCGCGTGGAGGGTTCAAAGAAGAGGGTCGCAATGACTTTGCCTTCCAGCAGTTTGCGGTTGGGCGTTTGTTCGAACTGTTTTGTCATTTCGATCATATAGAGGATCTTCTCTTTTGAGTAGTCTACAATGCTTACCAGGCTTCTGTTTTCCATATGGTTGTTTACTTATGGGTTGTTTTTAGTTTCTGCTTACTTGTTTTACTCCTTTGACTGCTTTGAGCTTTTTGATCAGGGCTTCCAGCCGTCCGGTGTCGCCAATCATGACGGTCAACATTCCGGAGAACAGGCCGTCGTTTGAATGGATCTGGACGGAGCGCAGTGTGATGTCGTTTTCTTTGGAGATGATCGAGGTGATGTTGGTCACGATGCCAATATCGTCATGCCCCACCACACGCAGGTTGATGGGGTATTGTGTGCCGTGGGATTTTCCGGCCCAGCGTGCTTTTACGATGCGGTATCCGAATTTTTCCCTCATTTGCAGTGCGTTCGGGCAGTCTGTCCGATGTACTTTGATGCCTCCCGTTACTGTTACGAAGCCAAAGACTTCGTCGCCGTAGATCGGGTTGCAGCATTTTGCCAGCTTGAATTCCAGCCCTTTGAGGTTCCGATCGATAACGAGTACATCTTCTTTTGTGGTGATCTCGTCAACCGGCGTTTGCAGGTTGTAGTCTTCCGCGCTGCGGTAGCTGATCTCGTCGTGCGAGTCGCTGTCGCGCTTTTGTTGTTCGACGTACTTGTCGAGTATGTCGTTCACGTCTAATGTTCCGTCGGCAATTTTTTGGTAGAATTCGGTTACGTTTTTGAAGCCCATTCTTTTTATCAGGCGCATCATCACCGCTTCGTCGTATTCCATTTTGCGGTTTTTGAATTTGCGTTCCAGGGTTTCTTTTGCGAAGTCGTGCTGGCGGGCTGTCATTTCGTTTAATGCCTGGCGGATCTTTGTGCGGGCTTTTGATGTTGTGACAATGTTGAGCCAATCCTGTTTCGGGGTTTGGTTGTTCGAGGTCATGATCTCTACCTGGTCTCCGCTGTGCAGTTTGTATTTCAGCTGTACATTCTTTCCGTTCACTTTGGCGCCGATACATTTGCTTCCCAACTTGGAATGGATATGGAAGGCGAAGTCCAGCACCGTCGCTCCTTTGGCCAGCTTGAACAAATCTCCTTTGGGGGTGAAGATAAAGACTTCATCTTCGTACAGGTCCATTTTAAACTGGTCCATCACTTTCATCGAGTCGTTGTCCGGATGTTCCAGCGCTTCCCTTACCGAAGCCAGCCATTCGTCCAATCCGTTTTCGCCTTTTATGCCTTTATACCGCCAATGAGCTGCCAATCCCCGTTCGGCAATCTCGTCCATACGTTGTGTGCGGATTTGCACTTCGACCCATTTGCCTTCCGGCCCCATCACGGTGGTGTGCAGCGATTCGTAGCCGTTGCTCTTGGGAATGGACAGCCAGTCGCGCAGCCGTTTGGGGTTGGGCTGGTACATGTCGGCCACGATGGAGTAGGCCTGCCAGCACTCTTGTTTTTCTTTTTCTTCGGGCGAATCCAGAATGATACGTATGGCAAACAGGTCGTATATGCCCTCGAACGGGGTTTTTTGTTTCTGTATCTTGTTCCAGATGGAATGGATGGATTTGGTCCGTCCTTTGATGTCGAACTTCAATCCTGCTTCTTTGAGTTTCCGGGAGATCGGGGCGATGAATGTTGCAATATACTTGTCGCGCGACGTTTTGGTCTCGTTCAGTTTGTCTTTGATGAAATAGTACGTCTCTTTTTGGATGTATTTCAGCGACAGGTCTTCCAGTTCGGATTTGATTTTGTACAGCCCGAGCTTATGCGCCAAAGGGGCATACAAGTATGCTGCTTCGTTGGCTACCCGTATCCGGTCTTCGTCATTGCCCGAATCTTTGATTTGCCGCATGATGTTCAGGCGGTCGGCAATCATGATCAGGATCACGCGCATGTCTTCGGCAAAGGAGAGCAGCAGGTTGCGGAAGTTTTCCGATTCGATTGCCGGGCTTTTCGAGTATAGTTCGTTTGTTTTTACCAATCCGCGGATGATGTTCGCCGTGTCTTCGCCAAATTCCGCTTTGACGGTTTCTATGCCGGTAATGTTGTTTTTAACAGCCTCGTGCAACATGACCCCCATCAAACAGGCGCCTTTTACGCCCATTTCGTCGCATACCACAAGTGTCGTTTCCATATCCCGGATAACCGGGTTCATGCCGAAGCTGTTACGGTTGGAATGATTGCCGGCGGCGGTTTGCACGAGATATTCTTTCAGCTTTTTGATTTCTTTTTTGCCGATGCTGTCGCCTACCGCTCCGATGAGTTTCCTATATAATATGAGTAGTTCCTTTTTTTCTTTCTCTGTGAAAAATGTTACACGTTCCATAATCATCCGGACATTTTTTCATTAGTAAATGTAAAAGTAGGGTTTTTTGTTTAGGTATAGGCAGAAGTTCATTGGATTTTGTATTTTTGTGTTGGTTGAATAAATACAAATAGTAAGATTATAATGGATATGTATTTACCAAAAGACAAAGCGTTGCTGGCCGGAAAAGGAATTTCGGAAGCACAGATCGACGAACAACTGAAATGTTTTCAGACCGGATTCCCTTTTTTGAAAATCGAAGCGGCGGCCTCTACCGAAAAAGGAATCTTGCGTCTTACAGACGAACAACAAGAAGAGTATCTCTCTGCCTGGAGTGCCTATACCCGGACCGATAAGACGATTGTGAAATTTGTGCCGGCCTCAGGTGCGGCCAGCCGTATGTTTAAAGACTTGTTTGAATTTTTAGGTAGCGATCGTGATGCGCCGGCTACAGCTTTCGAGCAAACATTTTTTGACCACATCACCCTGTTTGCTTTTTATGACGAGCTGAATGTCGCCTGCATCAAGGCGTCGGGCAAGGATATTGCGGGATTGACGGGCGATGGAAACTACAAAGCCGTGGTGTCGGCCTTGCTGGATAAGGCCGGACTGAACTACGGCTCCCTGCCTAAGGGATTGCTGAAGTTCTACACATACGAAGCCGGTTCGCGCACGCCTGTGGAGGAACATTTGGTTGAAGGTGCGTTGTATGCTACGGGAAAAAACGGGAAGAGCAATATCCACTTCACCGTTTCCGCTGAGCACTGCGAGTTGTTCCGCGTGCTGCTGGAACAAAAAGCAGATGCTTTTGCCGCGGCGTATGGCGTGGACTACCATGTTACGTTCTCCGAACAGAAGCCAAGCACGGATACCATCGCCGCCGACAAAGACAACCGGCCGTTCCGTGATGACGGCAAGCTATTGTTCCGTCCGGGAGGGCATGGCGCGCTAATCGAAAACCTGAACGATCTGGATGCCGATATTGTCTTTATAAAGAATATAGACAACGTTGTTCCCGACAGACTGAAAGCCGATACCGTACGGTATAAGAAACTGATAGCCGGAGTGCTTGTGACGCTTCAGAAGCAGGCTTTTGAGTATCTCGAACTACTCGACAGCGGCTCATACACCTACGACCAGGTGATTGAGATCCTTCAGTTCCTACAGAAAAAACTCTTCTGCAAGAATCCGGAAACCAAGAACCTGGAAGATGCCGAACTGGCGCTTTACCTCAAAAAGAAACTCAACCGCCCGATGCGCGTGTGCGGCATGGTGAAAAACGTTGGCGAACCGGGCGGTGGGCCATTCCTGACCCGTAATCCCGACGGCACGGTCTCTTTGCAGATTCTCGAAAGCTCGCAGATCGATATGTCCGACCCGGCAAAAAAAGAAATGTTCGAAAAGGGCACGCACTTTAATCCGGTCGATTTGGTTTGTGCCGTCCGCAACTATAAAGGCCAAAAGTTCGACCTGACCCGGCACGTAGACAAAGAAACCGGTTTCATCTCCTCCAAATCCAAGAACGGGCAGGAACTGAAAGCGCTGGAACTTCCCGGGCTATGGAACGGGGCCATGAGCGATTGGAACACCGTGTTCGTAGAAGTTCCCCTCTCTACGTTCAGCCCGGTGAAAACGGTGAACGACTTGCTTCGTTGCGTATAGCTTTCCTAACGGCTTTTACTTTAAAAGCTATGTTCGGGAATATGATCCAAAGTAGGGATATACAAGTTTACACGAACATAGCCCGCATCTTCTGAGTAGCATCAGAAATAGCGGCCTGCGTTCTGCTGGCTTCCGCATAGTGTGCGGATATAAAGCAGTTACCTAAGTTTAATCATAATGGAAGAGTATAAATATAAAAAATAAACGGTACCACGATTCTCATCGCGGTACCGCCACAACACAAACACAAAATAAAACACGACAAAACTACTATGCAATCAACTTGTCAATGTCAGGGAGACATTAGTAACTACTTTATATATTCACATATATGAAGTAATATCAAGCCAACTTGCATCTTTTAAACAAATGGAAAGTACCATTTGTTTATATCGCTAAACGCTTTAACTTTTTATTGTATACCCCTTTCGCGTAGTTTCAACTGCCATGCCCATGCAGAGCGAAGGGTATCTTCAACGCTGGTTTCAGCCTTCCATCCTAACTCTTTATTCGCGTACTCCGGATTAGCCCATACTTGCTCTATATCTCCGGCACGGCGACCTACGATCTCGTAGTTCAATTTCACACCGGTAACGCTTTCAAAAGTATGTATCAATTCCAAAACCGAAAGACCGCGACCTGTTCCAATGTTGAAAACCTCAACTTTAGCCTTTTGTTTCTTTTGCAGAATTCTATCAATCGCAACTACGTGGGCTTTAGCCAAATCAACCACATGAATAAAATCACGAATGCAAGACCCGTCAGGGGTATTATAATCATCGCCGAATACACTTAACTTTTCACGGATACCTATGGCAGTCTGTGTAAGGTAAGGTATCAGATTCTGGGGTACTCCGTTAGGCAATTCTCCTAATAATGCACTGGGATGGGCGCCTATCGGATTAAAATACCTCAATAATATGGCATCAATCGGAACTCCGGAAGCAACAGTGTCCTGAACGATTTCTTCATTGATCTGTTTCGTGTTTCCGTACGGAGATTCCGCTTTCTTTATCGGTGCTTTTTCTGTCACCGGAAGTTCATCCGGCTGTCCATAAACCGTACATGAAGACGAAAATACAATTCCACCGACATGATGTTTAGGCATCAACTCCAATAGATTGATCAAAGATACTAAATTATTCCGGTAATACAACAAAGGTTTTTGAACGGATTCACCTACGGCTTTACTGGCTGCAAAATGAATAATGGCTTCAATCCCTTTGTATTTGGAAAACAACGCGTCTAAACCCTCGTAATCAAGACAATCCAGTACTTCAAAAATCGGACGGATACCGGATACCTTTTCTATATTATCTACGACATCAGCTCCAGAGTTCGATAAGTTATCTATAATAATAACGTCGTAACCTGAATTTTGTAGTTCTACAACTGTGTGAGATCCTATATATCCAACACCTCCTGTAACCAGAATTCTTTTTCCCATTACGTTTTTACTTACCAGTTTTTTGTTTATCCGCTACAAATTTAATATAAATAAAGAAATAATAAGCAGATAAATTAAATTTTTTATTAAACGACACCTGAAAAACCCATAAAAGCCATAGCTAAAAGCCCTGCGGTTATAAGTGCAATGGGCGTTCCTTCCATACCTTTAGGTAGTTTTACAAGGCTCATCTGCTCTCTCAAGCCGGCAAAAAGAACCAATGCCAAGGCAAATCCGACAGCTGTAGAGAAAGCATAAACAACACCTGTGAGAAGATTATATTCTTTCTGAATTACAAGAATCGCTACCCCGAGAATACAACAATTCGTTGTGATCAACGGTAAGAATACGCCCAACGCCTGATAAAGGGCCGGCGACACTTTCTTCAAAATAATCTCCACCATCTGCACCAAACCGGCAATAACCAAAATAAAAGTGATCGTTTGCAGGTATTGCAGATTAAAAGCATCAAGCACATACTTCTGTATCAGGAAAGTTACGATCGTAGCAATAGTAAGCACAAATGTTACTGCCGCTCCCATACCGGTAGCTGTTTCTACTTTCTTGGAAACTCCCAGAAAAGGACAGATCCCCAGGAATTGTGACAACACAATGTTGTTCACAAAAATTGCAGAGATAAATATAATGATGTATTCCATATTCATATATATTAAGTTATGCCTTTTTCAAACGGTTTATTATGGCAATGAGATAGCCCAAGGCAATAAATGCACCCGGCGCAAGCACAAACAGGAGCATTCCGTAATCTTCAGAGTAAAGAGTGAAATTGAATATTTTACCTGTACCCAAGAGTTCACGGGTAGCGCCCAATAAAGTCAAAGCCAATGTGAAACCAAGCCCCATCCCCATGCCGTCAAACATTGAACTGATCGAACTGTTTTTAGCGGCGAAAGCTTCGGCGCGTCCAAGCACAATACAGTTTACCACAATCAATGGAATAAAAAGCCCCAACGTAGCATATAGATCGGGGACGTATGCTTGCATAACCAATTGAAGCAGTGTGACGAATGACGCAATGATTACAATAAAAGCAGGAATACGCACCATATCGGGAATCAGGTTTTTGACCAGGGAAATCACCAGGTTCGAACAAATAAGCACAAACATGGTAGCCAACCCCATACCCATACCATTTATGGCAGAAGAGGTTGTGCCTAATGTCGGGCACATGCCCAGTAGAAGCACAAGTACCGGGTTTTCTTTGATAACCCCGTTCATTAATACTTTAAAGTTATTCATATCTTATACTCCTTTCTTTTAATTCGTACCGGCGGAACCGGTGGTTTCGACTTTTGTTGCAGCAGAAGCGTCCGTACCGGCTTGTTGGGAAGCCGAAGTAAACCCATCAGGATTTCCTTTATAAGCAGCATATGCAGCATTAACCGCATTCAAAAAGGCACGGGTGGTAATTGTAGAAGCTGTAATGGCATCAATTTGCCCGCCATCTTTCCTTACCGCCAAAGACGCTTCGCCCGGATTCATTCCGATAATACTGCCTTTATTGCCTTCCTTAAACCATACATCGGCTTTAGATCCCAATCCCGGGGTTTCGGTATGGGCCAATAACGCATAATCATATATCTTGCCCCCGGCATCAAAACCGACAAGGACTTTAAGTTCTCCTCCGAAGCCTAAAGAAGTGGCTTGCACCGCCGTACCAACAAGCTGTCCGCCACGTTTCGCCGGATAGATGATATACTGAACGAGTTGCTTGCCGTTCTTTTCTTCGAATATAGTGTCACATTCTGCCACAGGATTATTGTCGAACTCCGGCACAACTTTTTCCAGCGCGCTGTTCAATGCTTTCATATTTGCTGTAGCAATGGGTTCTTTAGTCAGCTCATTAACGTAAGCAAGCAGCCCTACAGCAATGACAGTCACTCCTGTGAGGACCAGCAACATATTTTTAAGTGATGATTCCAGCTTCTTCATTTCTTCTTTGCTACCTCCCCAAAGCGTTTTGGTTTACAATACATATTTATCAACGGAGTAAAGGCGTTCATGATCAGAATGGCGAACGACATACCTTCGGGATAAGCGCCGAACATACGGATAATCATTGTCAGAAGGCCTATCGCCACACCATAAATCAGCATCCCCTTTTTACTCATCGGGGAAGTCACATAATCGGTCGCCATAAAGACAGCGCCGAGCAACAAACCGCCCGAAAGAAGTTGAACGACCGGAGACACATATACTTTGGGGTCAACCAGATGCATAATACCCGAGAATACAAACACTGCCGCCAAGATAGATACCGGAATATGCCAGGTAATGATCTTCTTCCACAACATATATACAAGTCCGATAAGCAGGGCAAGGGCGCTTATCTCACCCAGGCATCCGCCATTGTTGCCCAGAAACAGGGCCATTGAATCGGGAAGCTGATCCAGCGAAACACCGGGGGTGCCATTGATCACACCTTTCATTATAGCAAGCGGCGTTGCGGCGGTTTCTACATCAACGTACGATCCTAACCGGCCCACGACTGGCCAAGCAGTCATTTGTACAGGGAAGGAGAGCAGCAAAAACACGCGGCCCGCCAATGCCGGATTGAATGGATTATTACCCAGCCCGCCAAAAGACATCTTCCCTACCCCGATGGCAAACAAAGCGCCGAGAATAATGATCCAGACCGGAAGATTGGAAGGCAGGTTAAACGCCAACAGCACACCGGTAATAACGGCAGAACCATCGCAGATCGAATTCGTGTTTTTCTTCAGGAGATAGTTGGCAATGGCCCACTCGAACAATACGCAGGCAACAACCGCTGTGGCGGTAACCACCAAGGCCCCCAAACCGTAAAAAGCAAGCGACGCAACAAAAGCCGGTATCAGTGCAACCAGCACGCCATACATATTCTTTTGTATGCTATCGCCGCTGTGGATATGGGGCGATAGGGATACGATTAATTTCTTTTCCATATTATATATATCAGGCTGGTTTTTTAGTTTGACGTGAACGAATCATTGCACCGACCTTGGCTTTGCCCAAACGGCAATAGTCAAGCAAAGGCAGGCTGGCCGGACAAGTGAATTGGCAGCAGCCACATTCCATGCAATCCATAATATGTTCGTCTTCCATTCTTTCAAAATCTCCATTCTCGGAAAGAACAGACAACAAATAAGGCTCCAGGCCCATCGGACAAGCGCCTGCACATTTGGCACACCGGATGCAATTCTTGCGTTCGCCGCGCTTCGCTTCTTTCGTGTTCATGATCAAGATACCCGAGCTGCCTTTGGCCATCGGCACATCCGTATTCACCAGCGCTTTCCCCATCATCGGGCCTCCGCTGATGATCTTGCCGGTATCCGCGGGAAGTCCGCCGCAAGCGTCGATCAACTGTTGAACCGGAGTACCTATGCGTGCCAGGAAGTTAGAGGGTTGCTTGACAGACTTCCCTGTTACGGTAATGACGCGTTCAACCAACGGTTTATTTTTCTGAACGGCCTCGTAAACAGCATACGCAGTACCCACGTTTTGAACAACCGCACCAACCGAAACCGGAAGAGCGCCGCCCGCTACCTGACGGGATACCACAGCATCAATCAATTGTTTCTCTCCACCTTGGGGATATTGCACCTTCAACGGCACAACAGTTACACCGGCATAATCGGAAGCGACTTTCGTCATCAACGCGATGGCATCGGGCTTGTTGTTTTCGATACCGATAAATGCCTTGTTCACCTTTACGGCTTTCATCAGAATGTTCACCCCAACCAGGATCTCTTCGGCATGTTCCAGCATCAACTGATGGTCTGCCGTAAGATAAGGCTCACATTCCACTGCATTTATAATGATACATTCCACTTTTGCGCCGGCAGGAGGGGTCAGTTTCACCTGAGTAGGGAAACAGGCGCCACCCAACCCCACAATACCGGCATCCGCGATCTTCTTAACGATCTCTTCCGCAGAAAGTGCACATTCCTTTACCAAACCTGGAGTACGGTCGATATGTTCTTCCCATTCGTCGCCTTCTACATCTATAAAGATGGCAGGTTTGGCATATCCGCCGGCATCAACAATGGAATCTATTTTCGCCACTTTACCGCTAACCGGGGAGTGGACCGCTGCCGATACAAAACCATTGGGTTCTGCAATCAGCGTTCCCACCTTAACAACATCCCCCTTCGCCACAACCGGCTTTGCCGGCGCCCCGATGTGCTGCCCCAACAAAACGGCCACCTTTGCAGGAACAGCCGCAGTTATGATAGGTTGATGCGCTGAATATTTATTTTCGTGCGGATGGACTCCGCCAATTGAAAATGTTTTCAACATAGTTTGTATTTAAAATCTGGTTATTACTCTTCCTTATCTTATGCTCCGGCCACGGGAACCGCCTCTTTCACCTCTTCTTTCGGCTTACGGGGAGGGAAGTTCTCTTCCTTAATTATATGTTGCGGGCAAACCTCGGCGCATTTGCGGCACAGCTTACATTTATTGAAATCCACATAGGCCAGATTGTTTCCCAGCGTGACGGCCTCGAACGGACATGCTTTTACGCATTTTCCGCACCCCGTACAACCCACCTCGCAGGCTTTACGGGTCACGGCCCCTTTGTCCCTATTCACACAAGACACATAAATACGGCGCGACCTCTTTCCCTTGGGCCGCAGCTCAATAATTGACTTCGGACATGCTTTTACACATACGCCGCAAGCCGTACATTTATCTTCAACCACTTCGGGAAGCCCGGTCGCAGGGTTCATATGGATCGCGCCAAACTGACAGGCCGAAACGCAATCGCCGCATCCCAAACATCCATAGCTGCATCCCGTTTCGCCGCCGTAAAGAGAAGCGGCAATGGCACAACTGACCGCACCGTCGTATACATTGGTACGGGGGCGGTTTGCGCACGAACCGTTACATCTCACTACCGCAAGCATCGGCTCGGACGTTACCGCATCCCTGCCCAGGATAGATGCGATTTGAACCATTAAAGCCTGGCCGCCTACCGGACAAGACTTCCCATCAAGTGTATCCGCTTTTACGCAGGCATCGGCAAATCCCGCGCAACCCGGGTAGCCGCACCCCCCGCAGTTAGCCTGGGGGAGGATTTCCGCCACCAGGGCAATCCGCGGATCTTCATACACGGCAAATTTCCTGGAAGCCATATAAAGGATAGCTGCCAGAACAAGGGCTATTGCTCCCAATGAAACCACTGCAATCAGAATCAAAGTCATAAAATTTAGCTATTTATTAGGTTTTATCGTAAACGAAAAATTCTTTTTCAATCCGGCCCTGTTCAACCATATAATATAATAATAAGGAAGCAGTAGCCCGAGGGAGATAAGGCCGGATAGCAGTTC
>JAITSN010000097.1 GCA_031287715.1 Mediterranea sp. (in: CFB group bacteria) | reverse complement strand
TTCGTTTCGAGAAAATCTTCGCTGCATCCGCTCATCATCAGGGATAGCAGCAGTGTAAGCAGTGTTATCTTTGTTTTCATACGTTACTGTTTTTAGAAGGTGAGATTGAGACCCAGGGAGATGACTCTCGCCGGGAGGTATACGTCGGCGTTGCCGCTATAGCCTGAGAAAATGTTCTTTCGGGGATAGATACCCTGGCGATGAGTGAACAGCAGCAGGTTGTCGCCCGACGCATAGACGCGCAGTCCCTGCACGCTGTACTTGTTCAGCCATTTGCGGGGGACGTCGTAGGTCAGGGTGGCATTGGCCAGTTCCAGCATGTCCGAGCTAATGAGCCAGCGGGTGGAGCTTCCGGCATAGAGGTCGGTGTTTCCAAATTCGATGCGGGGCACGTTGGTGCGGTCGCCCGGCTGTTGCCAACGTTTGAGGATATCTACGTGGCGGGTGGCGCCAAGCTGGGCCGATCCATAGGCTTCGGTCATGAGAGTACTGTAGCCCGTGTCATACATCTGTCCGCCCAATTGGTAGTTGAACAGCAGGCTAAGCGTAAGTCCTTTCCAGGACACACTGGTACTTATTCCTCCCGATACCTTGGGCATGGCGCTGCCGCTCCAGTCGCGGAAGGCTTCGTCGAGTTCCGTGGTATAGGTTTTGCCGTCTACTTCCACCAAGTATATGGAGGTACCGGCTTCAATAACAGACGGGTCTGGCACGTAGATGCTGTTGCCGGTAGCGGGGTCTACACCTGCCCATTGGCGGAGGTAGAAGTCGTAGCGTGAGTGGCCCACTTCTATCCGGTGCGGCAGGTCGTTATAGGGTTCTATCGGCAACTCGGTGATCTTATTCTTCAGGAACGTAGCGTTCAGCCCCAGTGTCCATACTAAGTCGGCGGTCTTGATGATCTTGCCGTTGAGGTCTATTTCCACGCCGCGGTTGTACATTGATCCGGCATTTGCGTAAACACTGTTGAATCCGGTATCCACGGATTGAGGTATACTGAAGAGCAGGTTGCTCGACTGCCGGTTGAAGAACTCTACCGATCCGGTGAGGCGGTTCTTGAAGAGTTCGAACTCGATTGCGGCGTCGATGCTCTGTGATTTTTCCCACTGGAGAGCCTTGCTGCGGATGTCCTGGTCTTGGATATATCCACCTTCCTGGCCATTGGGTGAGAGGACGTACATGGCTTGCCAGCCGTAGTAGGTGTCGATATTGTCGTTCCCTACTTCTCCGTAAGAGAGGCGCAGCTTCAGCAGGTCGACGAAGGTAAGATCTTTCATGAAGGCTTCTTCGTCGATGCGCCAGCCTGCGCCTATGGAGTAGAAGTTACCCCAGCGCGAATCCTTGTAGAAGCGCGATGTTCCGTCGCGGCGGTATGAGGCCGACAGGAAGTAGCGGTTGGCGTAGTCGTAGTTGATGCGTGCCAGGTACCCTTCCGTTTTGTAGGTGTGGGTGTAGCTACTGCCATCGGTCAGTTCGTTGTAGTTGCCGAACTCGTAGTTGCCGTTGTCCACGCGCATGCCTTTCTTTTCGCTGTACAGATAGTTGTATTCATAGTCGTAGCTTTCGTGACCCAACAATGCGTCTGCGTGGTGATCGCCGAAGTCTTTGGCGTACGACAGCAACTGGTTGAAGCTCCAGGTGGTGGTGAAGGTGTTTGTCTTCGACGAGGTCACATCTTTCTGGTTATTCTTTTCCAGATAATACACGCCGGCGTTATTCTTCAGATAGGCATTGGCGCCCACGGATCCGTTCACGGTGAACTTGAAATCCTTGAGGAAACGTATTTCGGCATAGGCTTTGGCATTGATCGTGTTGCGCTTGTAGCCTTCGTACCTGTTTTGCAGCTCGATGGCGGGGTTGAATCCCATAAGATAGTCCCGGCCGTCGGCTTGCCCGAAGTCATACTGTTTCTGTCCGTAGGCATCCAGCAAATATGCCTTTGTGTCGGGGTCGTGCCGGTGGACGGGGTAGATCGGGCCGATATAGCGCGTAAAGCGGAAGGGGTTGCCGTTGGTGTTGCTGCCTTCGTCCTGGTTGCCGTAGCTCTTGCTGAGGTTGGCCGACAGCGTTCCGCCCACTTTCAGGAAGTTGGTGATCTGCGAGTTCATGTTGGTATTCATCGTGTAGCGGTCGAAGCCGGAACCGATGATGTAGCCATTCTCGGTGAGGTATCCCACGGAGAGGTAGTAGTCGGACTTCGTTCCACCGCCGCTTACGTTCATACTAATGTCGGTACGGTTTCCTGTCTGCTGGATGGCATCCACCCAATTGGTATCATCGGCCCACATGAACCGGGCATTGGAGTTGAGCTTCCCGTTTTGGTCTACCACCTGGTCATCGGGCACGTTGAACGGGTTGTATTTCAGGTTGCCGGTGATCAGGTTTTGGGCGGCGTTCTGCCCGGCTGTTGCAGCATCCATGCCGCCTTTCACCAATAGGTTGCGCGTGTTCTCCCAATACACCATCAGATAGTCTGCCACGCCCAGCGTCTTGTAGTCTGCTGTTTGCCGGGTGGTGATGCCCTGGTTCACCTTCACGTTTACGGTCATCTTGTCCTTGCTGCCCGTCTTGGTCGTTATCAACACAACGCCGTTGGCCGCCCGCGCGCCGTACAAGGCTGCCGACGAGGCATCCTTCAGTACGGATATGCTTTCGATATCCCCCGGATTGATGCTGCTGATGCTGTTGTCGTACGGCATCCCGTTCAATACGATCAGCGGGGTGTTGGTTGCAGAGATGGAGCCAAGTCCGCGGATATAGATGGACGGCTCCGACCCCGGTTGCCCGTTGGCGGTACTCACCTGCACACCGGGCGTTGCTCCAAGCAGTGCGGAGGTGACGGTTGTCACCGGGCGCGCTTCAATCTTGTCGCTTTTCACCAAGCCGGCCGATCCGGTGAACGAACTCTTTTTCACCGTACCGTAGGCCACTACCATTACTTCGTCCAGCAACTTTGAATCGCTTTCCAGATACACAATCATCTCCGGCTTGATGGGAAGGACCTGCGAGGCCATTCCCATAAAAGAAACGGTGATTGTCTTGGCATTGGCCGGAACATTGTTCAATGTAAACCCGCCTTCTATATCGGTAATGGTACCGACACTTGTGCCCTCTACAAGGATACTTGCTCCGACGACAACATCGTTGTCTTCCTTCGAGAGCACCTTACCTGTGATCCTTCTTGTTTGCTGCGTTATCCCGTTTTCTTCCGAAACAGAAAAAGGGGATACTCTTGCATTGCCTGCCAAAGAGGCCGTTAGCAATGCAACCATGAAAGTCATTCTCTTTAAAATCATAAACAATCAATTGAGTTAAATACTATATATAAAATAGAAATGTTGTACTAATAATAAAAAGAGCAAGAGAGCGAAGCCTGTGGTTATCGCATTACTTAGTAAACTCCTATAAGAATCTAATGTTGCTTGTTTCAAGTAGATAGAAAATGCACAAGAAGCATGCTTAAGAATCAATATGTTTCACCATACTTCTATGTGGCTCATTAAACGTTGGTTTAATGACACACAAAAATACACCTTTTAACTAACAGTGCAAATTCTACAACAACTAATTCACCCGACCACCTGTACATTCCCTGCTAATAGGCATTTCCGAATCATTCTTCCGGTATAAAAAGCAACCTTTTCGAGGCGCCAAACAAGAGCGTTAACATACTTGCACCTCCGGCTCATTAAACCAACGTTTAATGAACCATCTTTTAAAGACACATAATACAAAAACGACGAATGATAAAAGAGAGGATTTATAAAAGCACTGCATTGGCATCATAAAAGCACTGCATTGACCATGTAAATGCAGTGCATTGACATCATAAAGGTAGTGCTTTGATACGGCCAATGTAATAGCTTAATAAACAGAGTGATAGAAATTGATTAATTATAACATTTGTTTTCGCCTGCCTTTCCATATCAGGCTTAAAAAAAGCCGGAAGCGTTGTCTATATTACTAAAGAACAACGCTTCCGGCTTAATTCAACAAAACTATCTGTGGACCTGGAGGGAGTCGAACCCTCGTCCAAACGAGGAAACCATAAACTTTCTACATGCTTATCTTTGTCTTCGTTTTCGTGTATGGACAGAACCAAAGCCATCAATCCAAACCTTATCCTCTAAATCTTCATCTCCGGCGCGAGGCCGCCGCAGACTATCTCCGATTTAACTGCACCACTGAACCGGAATGTTTCGGAGCAAGAACTTCCGAGTGATGTCCCGTCCCAACACCTTGTGTCGGGATTAAGCTAATCTACTATGATTCGATTAAGCAGCAAGAGCATAATTATTGTTGCCAGATAAAATTTCAGTAACTGAGATTTAAGTGCAAATCACTGACGCACTGCATGCTTACTTACCATCTCTACCCGCTGTCAAATCCAGTCAAGCCCAGAGTTTTATAACAAGCTATAAAGAAAAAGAAAGCGGGGTATTATTAATTAACCATGGACAAAAAAAAACAGTTCAACTTTTATATCCCATTCTTTCCCGCTTTCTTTGATACAAAGATAGAAATTGTTTTGTTTCCGCACTGCATTTCTTTGCATTTATCTAAAGCCTGCAGTGAATAATGATACTATCGCTTAAATCACTAAAGGCAAAAATTGTATGGTTTATGCATTATTGCTTCGGATAATTGCATATTTTTGCGGTCGATCAGAATAATTATACAATATATGAAGAAGAAAGCCAGCAGGCTGGACACCATTAAGCTGATTATTTCGAATAAAGAGATAAGTTGCCAGGAGGATCTGTTAAAGGAACTCATGCAAGAAGGATTTGAATTGACTCAAGCGACTTTGTCGCGTGACCTGAAGCAACTGAAAGTTGCCAAAGCCGCCAGCATGAATGGACAGTATGTATATGTATTGCCCAATAACATTATGTATAAACGGAATGTTGACCGGAACGTTAACGATATGATGATGAACTACGGATTCAAGTCGTTGCAATTCTCGGGGAATATCGCCGTCATCAAAACCCGCCCCGGATATGCAGGCAGTATTGCTTACGACATAGATAACCGGGACTCCAAGGACATCATCGGGACAATAGCCGGAGATGATACGATCATGCTCGTCCTGCGCGAAGACGTAGACCATAAGCATATCCGGAGCTTTTTATCCTTTATTATACCAGAATAGGTTTTATTGCAGAGCTTAAAACCTGGAACTTAGTACTTTATAAACTTAAATGAATAACCAGATAGATGTTATGGTAGCCGATTCCTCACACGAGGTTTACGTAGATACCATATTGGACACGATCACTGCTGCGGCTAAAGTCAGAGGTACGGGTATTGCCAAACGTACCCACGAATACCTGGCGCAGAAGATGAAGGAAGGTAAGGCGATCATCGCACTCGACGGTAATGATTTTGCCGGCTTCTGCTATATCGAGAGTTGGGGGAACAAGCAATACGTTGCCAATTCGGGACTCATTGTTGTGGAGAAATACCGCGGACAGGGGCTTGCCAAGCGTATCAAACAGGCGGCATTCGCCTTGTCCCGCTTGCGCTGGCCCAATGCCAAACTGTTTGGCTTGACCAGCGGCGGCGCTGTGATGAAGATCAATACCGAATTGGGATATGTTCCTGTTCCTTTCTCCGAGCTGACAGACGACGAAGCGTTCTGGAAAGGATGCGAAGGATGCGTCAATCACGACGTATTGCAGCGCACCGAGCGCAGGTACTGCATTTGCACGGCAATGCTATACGATCCGGCAAAGGAGGAGAAGCCCCACCTAACAACGAATGAATGAGAATGAAGATATATATGATTAATCACTTAAAAAAATCCCCCTACTCTCCTTTTGCGGTTGAAGAGAGGGGCTGCGGGGGTGAGGCTTTATGAAAAAGAAAGTAGTTTTAGCGTTTAGCGGCGGGTTGGACACGTCGTTCTGTGCCATGTATCTGTCTAAGGACAAAGGTTATGATGTGTATACAGCCATCGCCGATACCGGAGGCTTTAGCCGGGAAGAGCTGAAGTCCATCGAAGAGAAGGCGTACAGGCTGGGTGCCGTGGAACATGTGGCGCTGGACGTGACACAGGATTATTACCAAAAGAGCATCAAGTACATGATTTTCGGAAATGTACTGCGCAACGGCACATACCCTATCTCTGTAAGCTCGGAGCGCATCTTCCAGGCAATCGCCATTGCCGACTATGCCAAAAAGATCGGGGCCGACGCCATTGCGCACGGGAGCACGGGAGCAGGAAACGACCAGGTACGCTTCGACCTTACGTTTGAAGTATTGGCGCCCGGCATCGAGATCATCACGCCGACGCGCGACATGGCGCTCACACGCGACTATGAGATCGGCTACCTCCGCGACCACGGCTATGCGGCAGACTTCACCAAGATGGAATATTCCATCAACAAAGGGCTGTGGGGAACATCCATCGGCGGAAAGGAAACACTGCAAAGCGACCAGACGCTTCCCGAAGAAGCATACCCGAGCCAAGTCACCGCAACCGGAACGGAAACCTTAAAGCTCGAGTTCCGCGAGGGCGAGCTACACGCCGTAAACGGTGAAGTGTTTGACGACAAGATAAAGGCGATCAACAAGGTGGAAGAGATCGGCAGCGTCTACGGCATCGGCCGCGACATGCACATCGGCGACACCATTATCGGGTTGAAGGGCCGCGTCGGCTTTGAAGCAGCTGCCCCGCTGCTGATCATCCACGCACACAAGATGCTCGAAAAGCATACGCTGAGCAAATGGCAGCTTTACTGGAAAGACCAGGTAGGCACGTGGTACGGCATGTTCCTGCACGAAGCGCAATACCTTGAACCGGTGATGAGAGACATTGAAGCCATGCTGCAACACTCGCAGCGCAACGTCAACGGAACGGTAAGCATCATCCTCCGCCCCTGCGGCTATACGCTTGTGGGCGTGGAGTCTCCGTACGACCTTGTCAAGAACGAGCTGGGCGAGTATGGCGAGATACAAAAGGGCTGGACGCCCGAAGACGCCAAAGGCTTCACCAAGATCCTCTCCACCCCGCTGCGTGTGTATTACGCCAACCAAAAGAAAAACCACAAGCCATGATAAAGATAGGTATCACAGGCGCCGCCGGCTACACAGGAGGGGAGCTGATCCGGCTGCTGACCAAGCACCCCGAGGCAGAGATCATCTTTGCCAACAGCTCCAGCAACGCCGGAAACCGGGTAGCCGATGTGCACGAGGGCCTGTACGGCGAGTGCGATCTGACCTTCACCGACGCCTTGCCGCTGGACGGGATCGACCTCCTGTTTTTCTGCACCGCCCACGGAGAAACCCGCAAGTTCATGGAAAGCCATACCGTGCCGGAGAAACTAAAGATCATCGACCTCTCCATGGACTACCGCATAGCAAGCAGCGGCCATGAGTTCCTTTACGGGCTGCCCGAACTCAACCGCCGCGCCATCTGCAAAGCCAGGTATGTGGCCAATCCGGGATGCTTCGCCACCTGCATCCAGCTGGGGCTGCTGCCGCTGGCCAAACAGCTGATGCTGAACGGCGACATCGCCGTCAACGCCATCACCGGAAGCACGGGAGCGGGGGCAAAACCCGGCCCGACGACACACTTCAGCTGGCGCAACGACAACATGAGCATCTACAAAGCATTCGACCACCAGCACGTGCCGGAAATCATACAGTCGCTCAAGCAGCTGCAGAACAGCTTCAACTCCGGCATCGACTTCATCCCCTACCGCGGAGGCTTCGCCCGCGGCATCTTTGCCACGCTTGTCGTAAAGAACAAAACAAGCCTGGAGGAGATCGTGCGCATCTACGAAGAATACTACGCCCGCGACTCCTTCGTACATATCATAGACAGGAACATCGACCTCAAGCAGGTGGTAAACACCAACAAATGCCTGATCCATCTGGAAAAGCATGGCGACAAACTGCTCATCGTCTCCTGTATAGACAACCTGCTCAAAGGCGCATCAGGACAAGCGGTACACAATATGAACCTGATGTTCGGCCTCGAAGAAACCATAGGACTAACCCTGAAACCCAGCGCATTCTGATGAAACTCTTTGATGTATACCCCCTGTTCAACATCCGCATCGTCGAAGGAAAAGGGTGCCGCGTCCGCGACGAGAACGGCACCGAATACCTCGACCTCTACGGAGGCCACGCCGTGATCTCGATCGGGCACTCCCACCCGAAGTACGTAGAACGGATCGGTAGCCAGCTGAGCCGCCTCGGCTTCTATTCAAACTCGGTCGTCAACGGGTTGCAGGAAGACCTTGCCCGCCGGCTGGGAGCCGCCTCCGGCTATGACGGTTATTCGCTCTTCCTGATCAACTCCGGGGCCGAAGCAAACGAAAACGCCCTGAAGCTGGCATCGTTCCACAACGGGCGAACCCGTATCATCGCGTTCGGCAAAGCCTTTCACGGCCGCACGTCGCTAACGGTCGAAGCCACGGACAACCCGAAGATCATCGCCCCGATCAACAACAGCCGCCATACGACCTTCCTGTCGCTCAACGATACTGCCGCCGTGAAAGCCGAACTGGCCAAAGGCGATGTTTGTGCGGTCATCGTCGAAGGCATCCAGGGCGTCGGAGGCATCCGTGTACCGGACGACAACTTCCTGCGCGAAGTACGCAACGCATGTACCGAGACGGGCACGGTCCTGATCGTAGACGAGATACAAAGCGGCTACGGGCGGAGCGGGAAGTTCTTCGCCCACCAATATGCCGGCATCCGGCCGGACATCATCACCGTGGCCAAAGGCATGGGCAACGGCTTTCCGGTTGCCGCCGTCCTGATCAGTCCCATCTTTACCCCCGTGCACGGGATGCTGGGCACCACCTTCGGAGGCAACCACCTGGCCTGCGCGGCAGCAATAGCCGTGCTCGACGTCATGGAACAGGAGCAGCTGACCGCCAACGCCGCCCGTGTAGGCGCCTACCTGATGGACGAACTCCGCAAATTCCCGCAGATCAAGGAAGTCCGCGGACGCGGACTCATGATCGGTCTCGAGTTTGACAAACCGGTGAAAGAACTCCGCACCAACCTGCTCTACGACCAAAAAGTGTTCACCGGGGCAACAGGCACGCACGTCATTCGTCTGCTCCCGCCTCTGTGTCTGGGCATGGACGACGCCGACCTCTTCCTCGAACGGTTCGGAAAACTGCTTAACCATATATATATAGGAAGGAAATGAAAATAACCATCATCGGAGCAGGAAATATGGGCGGAGCCATCGCCCGCGGACTTGCAAGGGGAAGCCGCGTTGCCGCCGCCGACATCACCGTGGCAGACCCCGACCCGGGCAAGCTCGACAGCATCAAGGCCAGCAACCCGCACATCCACACGGCGACAAGCAACCGCGAAGCAGCAGCAGGAGCCGGCATCATTCTGATAGCCGTCAAACCCTGGCTGGTCAAAGAAGTAATCACGGCGCTGGACATCAACCCCGCCAAGCAGATCATCGCCTCCGTAGCCGCAGGCATCCCCTTTTCGGAATACACCGCCTGGATCACCCCGCAACCGGCAACACTCTTCCGGATAGTGCCCAACACCGCCATCTCCCAACAGGAAAGCATGACGCTGGTTGCCTCGCACAACGCCACCCGCGAACAGGAACAGCTCATCATCAGTCTGTTTGAAGAGATGGGGCCAACCATGCTCATCCCCGAAAAGCAAATCCCCGCAACCACCGCCTTAGCTTCATGCGGCATCGCCTACGTACTGAAATACATCCAGGCGGCTATGCAGGCAGGCATCGAAATGGGTATCGCCCCCAAGGACGCGGCAAAGATAGTGGCACAATCCGCCAAGGGAGCGGCAGCGCTCATCCTCAAGGGCGACACGCACCCCGCCGTCGAAATAGACAAGGTAACCACCCCCGGGGGGATCACCATCAAAGGCATCAACGAGCTGGAACACGCCGGGTTCACATCCGCCGTCATCCGGGCACTAAAAGAGGCCGGAAAAGGGTAATTTTGCCTAAGCACCTTCGGCAGCACTGCCTCGACACCCTCTCTACCGGTGGAAAGGGTGTCGAGGCACCGGTGGAAAGGATGCTTAGGCAGTGCTGTAAAGGATGCTTAGGCAAGTGCTGCCGAAGGTGCTTAGGCAGTGCTGTAAAGGATGCTTAGGCAGTGCTGCCGAAGGTGCTTAGGCAGTACTGTAAAGGATGCTTAGGCAGTGCTGCCGAAGGTGCTTAGGCAAAAATAGAACGGAATCAAATACTAACAAAGAAAAGCCCGGACGCAGGCAACAGCCGCACCGGCACAGTAAAAACATGGATGAACAAATTAAACAGATTGCGGAACGCCTGCGTGGCCTCCGTGAAGTACTCGAACTAACGGCCGGCGAGCTTGCCGACCAGTGCGACATCGCCGTCGAAGAATACCGGCTGTCCGAAAGCGGAGAGCACGACATCTCGGTGAGCATGCTCCAGAAGATCGCACGCCGCTACAACGTCGCGCTCGACGCGCTCATGTTCGGCGAAGAACCCAGGATGTCAACCAGCTTCGTCACCCGGGCCGGCAAAGGCATATCCATCGAACGCACCAAAGCCTATAAGTACCAGTCGCTGGCCTCCGGCTTCATCAACCGCGAAGCCGACCCCTTCATTGTCACCGTAGAGCCGACCGCCGACGACACCCCCATGCACTACAACAGCCACAACGGCCAAGAGTTCAACTACGTCCTCGAAGGCCGGATGCTCATTAGCATCGATGGCAAAGAACACACCCTTAACCCGGGCGACAGCATCTACTTCAACTCAAAACTCAGGCACGGAATGAAAGCCTTAGACGGCAACAAAGTCAAATTCCTGGCCGTAATACTCTAACCGATGATCGAAAAATTCCTACCCCGAACCACCTTCTCCTCACAAGAAGACTTCAAGGAGAACCTGAAGATAAACATACCTGAAAACTTCAACTTCGGATACGACGTCGTTGACGCCTGGGCCGAAGAAGCGCCTGACAAACGCGCACTCCTCTGGACCAACGACAAAGGCGAATGTCGCGAACTCACCTTCGGACAGCTCAAAAGCTACACCGACAGCACCGCTTCCTATTTCCAAAGCCTCGGCATAGGGCGGGCCGACCGCGTGATGCTCATCCTCAAACGCCGCATCGAATTCTGGCCCGCCATCATCGCCTTGCACAAGATCGGAGCCATAGCCATCCCCGCAACGCACCTCCTCACCGAAAAGGACATCATCTACCGCTGCAACGCCGCAGGCATCAAAATGATCGTCGCAGCCGGAGAAGAAACTATCACCAAACACATCGCCGGAGCCATGCCCCAATCGCCGACGGTAGAGCAGCTCGTCAGCATCGGCCCGCACATCCCCGACGGCTTCGGCGACTTCCACCGGGGCATCCAAAGTGCGCCGCCCTTCGTCCGCCCCAAAAAAGCAAACGCCAACGAAGACATCTCGCTCATGTACTTCACCTCGGGAACGACAGGCGAACCCAAAATGGTAGCCCACGACTTCACCTACCCCCTGGGCCATATCACCACAGGATGTTTCTGGCACAACCTCCACCAAGACAGCATCCACCTCACCATTGCCGACACCGGATGGGGAAAAGCCGTGTGGGGAAAACTTTACGGGCAATGGATCGCCGGGGCCACCGTCTTCGTCTACGACCACGAAAAGTTTGTGCCGGCAGAGATACTCCAGAAGATCAACGACTACCGCATCACCTCCCTCTGTGCGCCCCCAACCATCTTCCGCTTCCTCATCCGCGAAGACCTCAGCCGGTACGACCTCTCCAGCCTTGAGTACTGCACCATCGCAGGAGAAGCCCTCAACCCCGCTGTCTTCGAAAGCTTTAAAAAGCTGACCGGCATCAAGCTCATGGAAGGATTCGGGCAGACCGAAACCACGCTCACCATCGCCACCTTCCCCTGGATGGAACCCAAGCCCGGCAGCATGGGCAAGCCGAACCCGCAATACGACGTAGACCTGATCGACCACGAAGGACGGTCCGTCGAAGCAGGTGAACAAGGGCAGATCGTCATCCGGACGGGCAACCAAAAACCTGTCGGACTCTTCACCGCCTACTACCGCGACGCCGACCGCACCACAGAAACCTGGCACAACGGCATCTACTACACCGGAGACGTCGCCTGGCGCGATGAAGACGGATACTATTGGTTCGTAGGCCGCACCGACGACGTTATCAAAAGCTCCGGCTACCGCATCGGCCCCTTCGAGGTCGAAAGCGCACTGATGACCCACCCCGCCGTTGTCGAATGTGCCATCACCGGCGTGCCCGACGAGATCCGCGGGCAAATCGTTAAAGCCACCATCGTCCTTGCCAAAGAATATAAACACCACGCAGGAGAAGAGCTGGCCAAAGAACTCCAGGACCACGTGAAGAAAGTCACCGCACCCTACAAGTACCCCCGCGTTGTCGAGTTCGTCGACGAACTGCCCAAGACCATCAGCGGCAAAATACGCCGGGTCGAGATCCGCGAGAAAGACCGGTAAGCCGGAAAACCTCGGTAAGCCCGCGCAACGCGCGGGCTTACCGAGGTTTGGAAAGCCGGCAGCCGGCCATCGATGGAAAATCATCCGGCTGTACCGGATTAAAGCGAAGTGGATGAAAATCCATTCCCGTCCACACCCCCATGCCCTAACTTCGCCGTATGGAAACCCACTTACGAATTTAACCCTTTAATAAGAATATATCGCCTTATGAAAAAAGTATTCATGCTCCTGCTCGTAACAGTAATGGCCACAACAGCGGGCCTGGCGCAGCAACTGCCGGACAGGAGGGAGATCCTCCGGAAAACAGTGCTGGCCAACGACTATTTCATGAAGAAGTATGCAGACTGCACCCAACCCTCCTTTGTGGGCCGCTTCCGACCCAGCAACATCTGGACGCGTGGGGTGTACTACGAAGGACTGATGGCACTCTACGCCATCTATCCCAGAGAAGACTACCACGCGTATGCCTGCCGGTGGGGAGAGTTTCACAAGTGGGAGATGCGAAACGGCAATACCACCCGCAATGCCGACGACCACTGCTGCGGGCAGACCTACATCGACCTCTACCGGATCTGCCCCTCTTCCCCTGAAATGATCAGGAATATCAAGGCGGCGATGGACATGCTGGTCAATACGCCGCAGGTAGACGACTGGACGTGGATCGATGCCATTCAAATGGCGATGCCGGTCTTAGCCAAGCTGGGAACGATGACCGGCGACGGGAAGTATTACGACAAGATGTGGGAGATGTACGCCCATACGCGAAATACACAGGGTGGCGGACTGTTCAACGTGAAGGATGGCCTTTGGTGGAGGGATGCCGACTTCTGCCCGCCCTATAAGGAGCCGAACGGCGAAGATTGCTACTGGTCGAGGGGCAACGGCTGGGTGTATGCCGCGCTGGCGCGTGTCCTGGACGAGATACCCGCCAACGAGAAGCACCGCGCCGACTATATCGCCGATTTCCTGGCAATGAGCAAGGCCTTGGCCAAGTGCCGGCGCGACGATGGCTTCTGGAACGTGAGCCTGCATGACCCGACAAACTTTGGGGGACAGGAATCGTCGGGTACGGCCTTGTTTGTGTACGGCATGGCGTGGGGCATCCGCCAGGGGCTGCTCGACAGGAAGGAATACCTCCCGATTGTTGTCAAGGCTTGGAATGCGCTGGCCAACGACGCGCTGCACCCCAACGGGTTCCTCGGCTATGTACAGGGCACCGGTAAGGAGCCGAAGGATGGACAGCCGGTGACGTACACCAGCACGCCCAACTTCGAGGATTACGGTGTCGGCTGCTTCCTGCTGGCCGGCTCCGAGATCTACAAACTCAACTAATCACATTTACCATTTACCATATACCATATACCATTTGTTACCGTTGCTGCTTACCATTACTGGTAGATGGTAACTTACCATATACCATATACCATTTGTTACCGTTGCTGTTTACCATTTACCGGTAAGTGGTAACTTTTGAAGGGACGGCGCAGCCGCGTTAAGGACAGCAGCGGAAAGCCCGGAGCGGAGCGAGGACTTGCAGCGGATGGCCTGACCCCCGCAGGGGGGAACGCCCAACCATAATGAATAACGAACAATGGCGGGGCATTGTTTAGAACATCTTTTGTATGCGCTCCAGCGCTTCTGCCAGGGCGTCGATTTCTTCGGTGGTGTTGTATAGGGCGAATGAGGCGCGGACGGTTCCTTCGATGCCGAGGTGTTGCATCAGGGGTTGGGCGCAGTGGTGGCCGGTGCGGACGGCGATGCCCAGGTGGTCGAGCAGGGTGCCTGTGTCGAAGGGGTGGATGCGGCCGAGCAGGAAGGATAGCACGCTGCTTTTTTGTTCGGATTGGCCGTAGATGCGTAGCCCGTCGATGGCGCTCAGGCGGCGGGTGGCGTAGGCGGTCAGCTCGCGTTCGTGCACGGCGATGTTGTCTATGCCGATGGTTGTTATGTATGCGATGGCTTTGGCCAGAGCGGATGTCCCGATGTAGTCGGGCGTTCCGGCTTCGAATTTGAAGGGCAGGGTGTTGAAGGTGGTGCGGTCGAAGCCTACGTGCTCTATCATTTCGCCTCCGCCCTGGTATGGGGGCAGGCGGTCGAGCCATTCTTCTTTGCCGTAGAGCACGCCGACGCCGGTCGGGCCGTACATTTTGTGGCCCGAGAAAGCGTAGAAGTCGACGTCCAGCTCTTGTACGTCGACGCTGAGGTGGGGGGTGGCTTGGGCGCCGTCGAGTAAAACGGGCACTTGGTGTTCGTGGGCGATCCGGATGATCTCGCTAACGGGGTTGATCGTGCCCAGCACGTTCGACACGTGGGCCACGCTGACCAGCTTCGTGCGGCCGAGGGTGAAGAGTTTTTCGTATTCGTCCGGCTGGAGTTCTCCTTTGCTGTTGACCGGTATCACTTTGATGCCGGTTTTTTTGCGGGCGGCCAGGAGTTGCCAGGGTACGATGTTGCTGTGGTGTTCCATGACGGAGAGGATGACTTCGTCGCCTTCGCGCATGAATGCTTCGCCGAAGCTGTGTGCCAGGAGGTTGATGGATTCGGTGGTTCCGCGGGTGAAGATGACTTCGTGGCTGTTGCGGGCGTTGATGAATTTGCGGACGGCGCTGCGCGACTCTTCGTGGAGTTCGGTGGCTTGTTGCGAGAGGAAGTGTACGCCGCGGTGGACGTTTGCGTTGGTGGAGTAGTATCCGTCGACGATGGCTTCTACTACTTGCCTGGGTTTTTGGGTTGTTGCGGCGTTGTCTAAGTAGATGAGCGGCTTGCCGTAGACTTCGCGTTGGAGGATGGGGAAGTCTGCACGGTAGTTATGGGTTGTTTTCATGCTTTTCGCGGTTTACAGTTGTTACATTCGCGGCATCCGGCCAGTTCTCCGCGGAAGCGTTTTTCTACCAGGCGGTGCAGGCGGTCTTTCAGGGGTTCGAGGCGGATCGTGTCGATCACTTCGTTTACGAAGGCGAGCATCAGCAGGAGGCGGGCTTCTTTTCCGGCTATTCCGCGCGAGCGCATGTAGAAGAGCGCGTTGCCGTCCAGCCGGCCCACGGTTGCCCCGTGGCTGCACTTCACATTGTCGGCGTAGATTTCGAGCTGGGGTTGTGTGTACATCCGCGCCCGCCGTGTGGCGCAGAGGTTGTGGTTGGTTTGTTGCGCGTTGGTTTGTTGCGCTCCGGGGCGCACCCGTACCGTTCCGGCGAAGGCGCCCTGCGATTCGTCGTCCAGTACATATTTGTAGAGCGAATTGCTGTTGCAGTTCGGGGCGGCATGGTCGATGAAGGTGTGGTTGTCTACGTGCTGGCTTTTGTCTTCGATGGCCATTCCGCAGAGGTTGGTCTGCGCGTGTTCGCCGGCCAGCGTCACCCGGGTGGTGTTGCGTGTGGCGCCGTTGTGCAGGGTCATGGCGTTGTGCAGCACGCGGCTGGATGCTTCTTGTTTGATGTAGAGGTTGCTGATGCGTACCGAGTGGGTATGGGTTTCTTCCAGCTCGTAGAGGTCGAGCTTTGCTCCCGCGCCGACAAAGGCTTCGATGACTTGCGTCGCCAGGAAGTTCACATTGTCGATGGTGTGGTCGCAGGCCAGCAGGCAGGCTTGTGCACCGTCTTCCAGAACGATCAGCATCCGGCGGTTCACCATGAAATCTACGTCTGCACGAAGCACGTTGATGATTTGTATCGGGCGGTCTACCGCTACGTTCTTGGGCACGTACAGGAATACTCCGTCTTGGACGAAGGCTGTATTGAAGGCGGTTATCCCGTCTTCCGACGTATCGGCCAGCCGGCCGTAGACGTTGTCCACTAATCCGGGGTTCCGGTTGGCGATTTCCTTGAGGCTTCCGAATATTACGCCTTCGGGGAGGTTGTTTTCCCGCGGCAGGCCTTTGTTGTAGAAGGTGTCGTTCACAACGAAGTACAGGGATGTGCTCATGTTGGGCACGTCGCACCCGAACACTTCGTAGGGGTTTACGGGTATGTTCAAGCGGTTGAGGTTCAGGCCGTGGTTGGGTTCAAAGAACTTGCTGACGTCTGTATAGTTGTATTTCTCCAGCTTGCGCGTGGGGAATCCTTGCCGCTTGAAGTCTGCAAAGGCGCCGGCGCGCAGCGTGTTCAGTGCGCCGGCGCTGTGCCGGCATATCATAGGCTCGTTCCGGCTAAAGAGGTCGAGGTATTGTTGTTCTATGCTGTTCATAAGTCTACTTCTTCTTTGATCCAGTCGTATCCGCGCTTCTCCAGGTCGAGGGCCAGCTCGGGGCCGGCTGTTTTGACGATACGCCCTTGGTAGAGCACGTGCACCACGTCGGGTTTGATGTAGTCCAGCAGGCGTTGGTAGTGGGTGATGACGATATAGCTGTTTTCCGGCGACTTTAGTTTGTTCACTCCTTGGGCCACGATGCGCAAGGCGTCGATGTCTAATCCTGAATCGGTTTCGTCGAGGATGCTTAGCCGCGGTTCCAGCATGGCCATTTGGAAGATTTCGTTGCGTTTCTTTTCGCCGCCGCTGAATCCTTCGTTCACGCTGCGGCTGGCCAGCTTGTTGTCCATTTCCACGATCTCGCGTTTCTCGCGCATCAGTTTCAGGAACTCGCTTGCCGGCAGGGGCGGCAGTTTCTTGTACTTGCGTTGTTCGTTTACGGCTGCGCGCATGAAGTTGACCATGCTCACCCCGGGGATCTCCACCGGATACTGGAAAGACAGGAAGAGTCCTTCGTGGCTGCGGTCTTCGGGGGTAAGCGCCAGCAAGTCTTTTTCCAGAAAACGCACACTGCCTTTGGTTACTTCGAAGGCGGGGTTGCCCACGAGCACGCTGCTCAATGTGCTTTTGCCCGATCCGTTAGGCCCCATGATCGCGTGTACTTCGCCCGGTTTTATTTCGAGGTTTATACCTTTGAGAATGTCTTTTCCGTTGACGCTTGCGTGCAAGTTCTTTATCTCTAATAGTTTCATTTTTACATTTACAATTTACAGGTTCACAAAATGGTTTTATCCCACGCTACCTTCCAGCGAAACAGACAGTAGTTTCTGGGCTTCTACGGCAAATTCCATCGGGAGTTTGTTCAGTACTTCCCTGGCGTATCCGTTCACGATCAGCCCAACGGCGTCTTCGGTGGATATTCCCCGTTGGTTGCAGTAGAAGATCTGGTCTTCGCTGATTTTGCTCGTTGTGGCTTCGTGCTCCACGATTGCCGTTTCGTTATGGATGTCCATGTAGGGGAACGTATGCGCGCCGCACCGGTCGCCAAGCAGCAGCGAGTCGCACTGGCTGTAGTTGCGGGCGCCTTCCGCCTTTTCGGCAACGCGCACCAGCCCGCGATAGGCGTTTTCGCTCTTTCCGGCTGAGATGCCTTTGCTCACGATCGTGCTGCGCGTGTTTCTCCCCAGGTGTATCATCTTCGTTCCCGTATCGGCTTGCTGGTAGTTCTTGGTCACGGCCACGCTATAGAATTCGGCGGTGGAATGATCGCCCGCCAGGATGCAGGAAGGATATTTCCAGGTGATGGCGCTTCCGGCCTCCACCTGCGTCCACGACAGTTTACTGTTTACGCCTTTGCAGTTTCCGCGTTTGGTGACAAAGTTGTACACTCCGCCTTTCCCTTCCGCGTCGCCCGGATACCAGTTCTGGACGGTGCTGTATTTCACTTCCGCGCGGTCGTGCACGATGATCTCCACGATGGCGGCGTGCAGCTGGTTCTCGTCGCGCATCGGCGCGGTGCATCCTTCGAGATAAGACACATACGAATCGTCATCGGCTACGATGAGCGTACGCTCAAACTGTCCGGTATTTGCCGCGTTGATACGGAAATAGGCCGACAATTCCATCGGGCAGCGAACGCCTTTCGGGATGTAGACGAAAGACCCGTCGGAGAACACGGCCGAGTTCAGCGCCGCAAAGAAATTGTCGCGGTATCCCACAACGGAGCCTATGTATTGCTTCACCAAGTCGGGATGTTCCTGTACCGCCTCACTGAACGAACAGAATATGATGCCCCTCTTCAACAGATCCGCCTTATAAGTGGTCTTTACAGAAACAGAGTCCATCACGGCGTCTACCGCCATTCCGCTCAGCGCCATCCGTTCTTCCAGGGGGATGCCCAGCTTGTCGAATGTTTTGATCAGTTCGGGGTCTACCCCGCCCGTCTGCCCGTCTCCTTCTTTTCTTTTCGGAGCGGCATAGTATGAGATGGATTGATAGTCGATTTCCGGTATCCTCAGGTGCGCCCAGGTTGGCATCTTTAGGGTCAGCCAATGGCGGTAGGCCTTCAAGCGAAAGTCCAGCAGCCATTCCGGTTCGTTCTTCTTTTCGGATATGAGACGGATCACATCTTCGTTAAGCCCTTTATCTATGATCTCGGTATGTACATCGGTCGTAAAACCGTACTTGTAATTTTCCTGGGTGAGCTTTCTTACGTATTTATTTTTATCGAGATCTTCTTGCTGCATCATTATTGATACTTTATAGGTTATATATTCGTTCGTTGCCTCTTCGGCAACCGGCCGTTTATGCATAACTTTTTAAAGGTATGCCGGTCTCAGCAGTACGACGGCTTCAAAAATTCTTTTTTGATGACATCCAAGGGGTTGTAAACCTCCAAAATTTTTTTTTGATGACATCCAAGGGGTTGTAAACCTCCAAAAATTTTTTTTGGGACTTTCCAAGGGGTTGGAAACCTCCAAAATTTTTTTTTGAGACTTTCCAAGGGGTTGGATGCAATGTGAGGACGAAAATTGTGTGTAAATGGCAGCTTTAGCTACAGGAAGCAAGCTACCAACGATGTTTTTTACAGGATAATAGAACGAAGATTCTTCTTTTTTTGCTTGTCCGATAAGGGCATTGTCCGTATCGAGGTAATCGAGAACATTGATCAGCAGCCCCACAACGAGCATCCATTTGGCCGCTCCAAACAGAAGGCCCAGGATACGGTTAAAGGATCCGACCGAAAGTTTTTCGGCGATACGGGTAATGACCGAGGCAACCAGCGTGAACAGTAAGGGGAACATGATCCAGATAGCCACAAAGACAACTATCCGGAGGGTCGTTACAGGTACGTCGGGGAAATAGAAGGCCGCCTTCCCGGCCACAACGGCAAAAAGCGCCCTGGCGGCAAGAAACCCGACAACCCATCCGGCAATGGAGGCCAGCTGGTGTATAAAGCCTTTGGTAAATCCCTTGAGGGCACCGATTCCGATAATGGCAACAATCGTTATATCTATCCATCCCATATCATCAACATTCTTTTGAAATAAACGAAAATGAACGCGGACAACACGGAGCTAACTCCACGCCGATCCGCGTTCCCCAATAAACATTAATAAAAGAAAGCTCTACTTCGAGCAGAGTCATGGATCTACAATGTTTGTTTTACTTTAATTTCTTCGTAGGATTCGATGATGTCGCCAACTTTAATATCGTTGTAGTTTACCAAACTAATACCACATTCGTAGTTGGTCGCCACCTCTTTCACATCTTCCTTGAAGCGCTTCAGGGCGTTAATGCTGCCGGTATGGACAACGATACCGTCGCGGATCAGGCGCGCTTTGTCCGAGCGTTTCACCTTGCCTTCTTTCACCATTGCTCCGGCTACCGTGCCTACCTTGGTGATGTTGAAGACTTCGCGGACTTCTATCGTCGCCGTTATTTCTTCTTTCACTTCGGGGGTAAGCATACCTTCCATTGCCGCCTTCACTTCTTCGATCGCATCGTAGATCACAGAGTACAGGCGGATGTCAACCCCTTCCTGTTCCGCATATTTGCGTGCAGAGCTTGACGGGCGCACCTGGAATCCGATGATGATCGCATCCGACGCTGTGGCCAGCGTAACGTCCGATTCCGAGATCTGTCCAACCCCTTTGTGGATGACATTCACCTGGATCTGTTCTGTCGACAGCTTGATCAACGAGTCGCTCAGTGCTTCGATAGAGCCGTCTACGTCGCCCTTGATGATGACATGGAGTTCTTTGAAGTTGCCCAAAGCGATCCGTCGTCCGAGTTCGTCCAGCGTAAGGATCTTCTGCGTACGCAGGCCCTGTTCGCGTTGCAGCTGTTCGCGCTTGTTGGTGATTTCGCGTGCTTCCTGTTCCGTTTCAATCACGTGGAATGTATCTCCCGCCGTGGGCGCTCCGTTCAGCCCGAGTATCAATACCGGTTCGGAAGGCCTTGCTGTATCTATGCGCTGGTTGCGTTCGTTGAACATGGCTTTCACGCGGCCGTAGTGTGTTCCGGCCAGTACGATGTCTCCCATCTTCAGCGTACCGTTGGACACAAGTACCGTAGCCACATAGCCGCGTCCTTTATCCAGCGTCGATTCGATGATTGAACCGATGGCGCGCCGGTTGGGGTTGGCTTTCAGGTCGAGCATTTCCGCTTCAAGCAGCACTTTCTCCAGCAGTTCGTCGACGCCTGTGCCTTTTTTTGCGGAAATATCCTGCGACTGGTATTTGCCTCCCCAATCTTCTACGAGGAAGTTCATCTGTGCAAGTCCTTCCTTGATCTTTTCGGGGTTTGCAGTCGGCTTGTCAATCTTGTTTATTGCAAATACGATAGGCACGCCTGCTGCCACCGCATGGTTGATGGCTTCTTTTGTTTGGGGCATAATATCGTCGTCGGCAGCTGCAATGACGATGGCAATATCGGTTGCCTTGGCGCCACGGGCGCGCATCGCGGTGAACGCTTCGTGTCCCGGGGTATCCAGGAATGTGATACGGCGGCCGTCTTCCAGCTTTACGTTGTATGCTCCGATATGTTGTGTGATGCCTCCGGCTTCGCCGGCAATCACATTTGCTTTGCGGATATAGTCGAGCAGTGAGGTCTTGCCGTGGTCTACGTGTCCCATCACCGTTACGATCGGCGCGCGCGGTTCCAGGTCTTCGGCAGCGTCTTCTTCTTCGACGATCGCGTTAGAAACTTCGGCGCTGACATATTCGGTCTTGAAGCCGAACTCTTCCGCTACCAGGTTGATGGTTTCCGCATCCAAGCGTTGGTTTATGGACACCATAATACCTATACTCATACATGTTGCAATGACCTGGTTTACCGATATGTTCATCATACTTGCCAATTCGTTGGCTGTTACAAATTCGGTGATCTTCAGTATATTGGTTTCTGCATTTTCCATGTCATCCAACTCCTGCTGGCGGTTGAATGCCGTTTCGCGTTTCTCTTTGCGATATTTCGCGCCCTTATTCTTTCCTTTGGTGGTCAGGCGGGCAAGTGTTTCTTTTACTTGTTTTGCTACGTCTTCTTCGCTGACTTCCGCTTTGATAACCGGCTTCTTGAAGCGGTCTTTTCCGCCGCGGCGCTTGTTATTCTGGCTCTGGTCGCCGCCCTGTTGGTTCCCGCCCTTGTTCTTTTCGTTGTTGGGAGCGGCAGGACGTGCAAAGTTGGACGCGTTGTTAATATCTACCTTTTCTTTATTGATCCGGCTGCGTTTTTTCTTGTTTGCGGCTCCGGTTCCGTCCGGCTTGTTCAAGGGACTGTCTTCCTTGCGGATTTCCTTGATGATCGCTTCTTTTATCAGCTTGCGCTGATCCTGGCGAACTTTATCTTTTTCTTCACGCTCTTTGCGCTTTTCTTCTTTCGTTTTTTTCTTCGGACGGGTGTTCTGATTCAACGTGGCAAGGTCGATCTGGCCAATTACATTGAGCTTGGAAACGATTTCGGAAGGGCGGATCTTATATATATCCTCTTTATTCCCGCTTGCGTCCTCGTCTGCTTTTTCTTCAACCTGTGGGGTTTGGGTTTCTTCTTTTGCTGTTTCGGTTTCAACCGGCTCGGCTGGTATTACTGTTTCCACTTCTTCTATTTCAACCGGCTTTACTTCTTCTTTCTTTTCCTCCGGTTGAACAACAGGTTCTTCTACCGTCTCTACCACGGGTTCTTCCGTTTTCTCTTCTTTTTCTTCCGCTACTACGGGTGCCGGTGCGGGAATGGCTTCCGTTGCAGGGTTCTTGCGGCTGCTCAGTCTGTCGAGATCGATCTTCCCTACGGGCTTGAATTTCGGACGTGATTCTTCCGGAATTTCGGCTTTGATCACGTTCTCCGCTTTCGGTTTTTCCATCTCATTTTCATATCCGTCAATCGCGACAGAAGCCTTGTTGCGTTCTTTATGTTGGCGCTCCTGTATGAAACGCTCGGATTCAAGCCTGAGATTCTTATCGGTGCTAAACTCTTTTACAAGAATAGCATATTGTTCTTCTGTAATTTTAGTGTTGGGGTTTGCTTCAATAGCATGCCCCTTCTTATGTAAGAACTCAACTACCGTCACTATTCCTACGTTTAAATCTCTTGTAACTTTGTTTAGCCTAATCGTCATACTTTTCCTTTAAGAATTGTCTGTTATTCCTCGAACTCCGATTTTAAGATCCGCAATACCTCGTCTATTGTTTCTTCTTCCAAGTCAGTTTTTTCAATCAGCAGCTCACGGGGTGCGTTTATTACGGCTTTGGCCGTATCCAGCCCGATTGATTTGATGGCGTCGATGATCCATTCTTCAATTTCGTCGGTGAACTCATCCAGATAGATGTCTTCGTCCATTCCTTCTTCGTCCAGTTCGCGGAATACATCAATGGTATGTTCGGTCAGCATACTTGCCAGCTTGATATTCAGGCCGCCTTTGCCGATGGCTAATGATACTTCTTCGGGTTTGAGGAATACTTCGGCTTTGTGTTCTTCTTCGTTCAGGCGGATGGAGGACACTTGTGCAGGGCTTAACGCGCGTTGAATGAACAGCGATACGTTGTTTGTGAAGCTGATCACGTCGATGTTTTCGTTGCGCAGCTCGCGGACGATGCCGTGTATGCGGCTGCCTTTTACTCCCACGCAGGCGCCGACCGGATCAATTCTGTCGTCGTAGGATTCCACGGCGATCTTGGCGCGTTCGCCCGGGATGCGGGCGATCCTGCGGATGGTGATCAGCCCGTCGTTGATTTCCGGAACTTCCAATTCAAACAGGCGTTGCAGGAATATGGGCGAGGTGCGGGAGAGGATGATCTTAGGGTTGTTATTTCTATTGTCCACGCGGGCAACGACTGCGCGCGCTGTTTCTCCTTTTCTGAAGAAATCGCTGGGTATCTGTTCTGTTTTGGGCATCAGCAGTTCGTTTCCTTCGTCGTCGATCAGGAGCATTTCCTTTTTCCATATCTGATATACTTCCGCGCTTACGATCGTGCCCACCTTATCGGTGTATTTATTGAACACGCTGTCTTTTTCCAGTTCCAGGATCTTGGAAGCCAAGGTTTGGCGGAGATTGAGGATGGCGCGGCGTCCGAAGTCTGCAAAATGAACTTCATCGGTCACTTCTTCGCCCACCTCGAAGGAGGCGTCGATCTTTTGCGCTTCGGTCAGAGAGATCTGCAGGTTGGGGTCTTCCAGCACGTCGTCTGCTACGACTGCGCGGTTGCGCCAGATCTCGCAATCGCCTTTATCGGGGTTTACGATCACATCATAATTTTCATCTGTGCCGAACATCTTGGCGATCACATTACGGAATGATTCTTCGAGCACACTCACCATCGTGGTTCGATCTATATTTTTCAGTTCTTTAAATTCCGAAAATGTATCTATCAGACTGATGATTTCCTTTTTTCTGGCCATATTTATTTGAAACGAATTAAATGTTTAGTGTATTTTACTTCATCGTAAGTAAAGGTCTCGTCTTCCATCACCGTTTTGGGGCGTTTGAAGCCTTCTACTTTCACCTTTTTCTCAACGCCGACAGTGAAGTTCTCTTCGTTGACGTCTTTTAGCGTGCCGGTCAGTTTGCGGCCGGCATGGGTCAATATTTCAATTTTTTCGTTGAGATGGTTGTAGTATTGTTGCAGCACTTTGAACGGCTGTCCGATTCCTGCCGAGCCGACTTCCAGCTCGTAGTCTTCTTCTTCCCTGTTCAATTTTGATTCGATGTACCGGCTCAACTCCACACAATCTTCAATCCAAACGCCTTCTGCATGGTCTATTTCCACCATAATTCCGTTTTCGGGGCTGACGCTTATATCTACCAAAAAATAGTTTTTCTCATTGAGCCATTCCTCAACGATCTTACCAATTGTACTTTTTTCTATCATTGACTAACTATAATTGACTGTGTAATAAGAATAAAAAAGAGGAGCGTGCCGCCCCTCCTCCTTCATCCATCCGACGACAAAGATATAATAAATGTGTTCAGATACAAAATAATCTCATTTACAATTTACCATTTACCATTTACCATTTATTACCGGCATGAAATGGCAAATGGTAAATGGTAAATAAAAAGACCCTGCGCATCTTTATATAAAATAAAGTGCGCAGGGAGATAGTGGTTCATTAGCATGACTGTTTTTTTACCACTTGTAACTGATTATCAATGGATGGTTTGCCGTCTAAATATTAAGTCTTTGTGCACTTCTCAGTATAATATTTCTTATGCTATTTTATCCTTTGTCTATCCCATGTTC
>JAITSN010000025.1 GCA_031287715.1 Mediterranea sp. (in: CFB group bacteria) | reverse complement strand
TCCCTACCGCCCTTTTTGAAGGCCCCAAGGATGTCAGGAATTGTTGATGGTAAGGCTTCATTCTTTAAGTATTCCTGTTGCGAGCTGCCTCCTCATAAATGAGGATTGCAGCTCTTTTCTATTTGGCTTTACTTTGCAGGCAAAATTTTATCGCAATGAAGAGAATCCCTGTTTTTGCCGTGCTGGCGCTTATCGCCTTGGCCGGCCATGCACGAATCGATGAGTTTACAACAGACAGCATACGCGTGGTGGATATTGGCGAAGTGGTTGTGACGGCCACGCCCAGAGACCACCGCAGCCTGCGCAAACAGCCCGCTGCCGTTACGAGCCTGTCGCAGCAGGATATGCAGGCCGGCCAGACCGGCTCCATCAAAAGCCTGACGGGCATGGTTCCCAACTTGTTTATTCCCGATTACGGCTCCAAGCTGACCTCCGCGGTTTACATCCGCGGCATAGGATCGCGCATCAACACGCCGTCTGCCGGGCTGTACGTGGACAATGTTCCTTATATGGATAAATCTGCGTTCGATTTCAACTATGCCGATGTTGAGCGGATCGATGTGCTTCGCGGGCCGCAGGGAACGCTTTACGGGCGCAACGCCATGGCCGGGCTTATCCACGTCCACACCAGGGCGCCGTTCGGCACGGGCACCGACGTCAAGGTGAGTGCGGGAACGCGGGAGCAGTATGCGGTGTCGCTGGCCCGCCGCCAACGGGTGTCCGACGCGCTGGCTTTCTCGGCAGGCGGGTTTTACGGCTACTCCGGCGGGATATTCAGAAACAGCTACAACAACCGGAAGATGGACAAGGTAAATGAGGCCGGCGGACGGGTGCGGGGCGTGTATCACCCCACCGAGCGCCTGAAGGTAGACCTGTCTGTAAACTATGAATATAGCAATCAGGGCGGGTATCCTTATTTCCAGGCCGGCACCGGCAAGCTGTCTATCAACGACGAAAGCAACTACCGGCGCAACCTGCTCGGCACCGGCCTCCACATGGAATACCGGGCGCGACGCTTCACGCTCAGCGCAATAACCGGCTATCAACACATGGCAGACCGTATGTTTCTGGATCAGGATTTTACCGAGAAAGACCTTTTCAATATGGAACAGAAACAGCGGCTGAATACAGTTTCGGAAGAGATTATCCTGAAATCGTCGCCCGGCCGGCGCTGGCAATGGACCACCGGAGCGTTCGGCTTTTACCAGTGGCTCAAAACGGATGCGCCGGTGATCTTCAAGAAAGACGGTATAAAAGAGATGATTGAAGACCCCGTCAACGCCCTGTTTGCCGGCTTCCCCGCCCAGGCGCCGCAGATGAGCATGACGATAGGGAATGAACGGCTGCGTGTGGCCGACGGCTTTGAAACACCGACCCTGAACGGCGCCCTGTACCATCAATCGACGTTCCACCGGCTGTTTGTGGAAGGCCTGTCGCTTACGGCCGGGCTGCGCGTGGACTATGAAAAGAACAGCATCGCGTACGACTGCGGAAGCGCCATCGACTTTGACTTCCGGCTCACGATGCCGGCAGCGGGGCCAAGGCCTCCTATCAACATCACCATCCCCGCGATGGAAGCGCCGGCGAACCTGGCCGGCAAGCTGAGCCAGGATTACTTCCGGCTGCTGCCGAAGATCGCGCTGCAATACGAATGGGAGAAGGGCAACAGCGTATACGCCACGACCTCGCGCGGATACCGCTCGGGAGGGTACAACCTGCAAATGTTTTCCGACTTGGTGAGCAAGGAACTCAAGAACGCCATGATAACGACGCTTGCCGAACAGCGGGAGTTTGCCGGCTATAAGGATATGCTAAGCCGGCTCGAGGAGGCGGTGGACGTGAAAAGCGAAGCCGCCTACAAGCCCGAATATGCATGGAGCTACGAGATCGGCACGCATCTCATACTGTGGGACGGCCGGCTGGCAGCCGACCTTTCGGCCTTCCGTACGGATACGAGAGATCAGCAGCTGGCTCGCTTCGTCGAGTCGGGAGCAGGCCGCATCACGGCCAACGCGGGGAAAAGCCGCAGCTACGGCGCGGAAGCCGCCTTCAAGGTAAGCCCGGCAAACGGACTGACGCTGAACGGCGCGTATGGCTACACGCACGCCACGTTCAAAGACAACGAAGCGGCGAACGACGCCGACCGCTATGTCCCGTTCACCCCCATGCACACCTTCCACGCGGGGGTGCAGTACGGCTTCCGGCCGGCGTTCTTCCGCGAGACGGACTTGCTGCTGCTGAACGCGGACTACAACGGCGCCGCGCGCATCTACTGGACGGAGCGGAACAATGCACGCCAACCCTTCTACGGCCTGCTGAACGTCAGGGTAGCCTTTGAAAGGGGAAGCACGCAAGTGGCTCTCTGGGGACGGAACGTGCTGGACAAGGCATACGGCACCTTTTATTTTGAAACCCGGAACAACAGCTTCATGCAAAAAGGACGCCCCATCCGCTTCGGGGTGGACGTCCGGTGCAGCTTTTAGGGGAAAGAAGAAGCCCCGCTCCTGTCAAGGAGCGGGGCTTATCGGTACGCAGCAATACCGGATTTGCGTACTTAAAAACAAATCAAAGTTTGATTGCTGCTAATTCCTTTTCCAATTGATGTAGCTTTATGCGTACGGCCTCTGTCAATTATCAATGTCTTTCAGTTCCCAAGCCAGCGCGCTGGCTCCGAGAATGGCGGCGTCGGAGTCTTTTAGTTCGGACACCAGCAGCTTGGCCTTTCCTTTGAAGATGGCCAGAACGTTATCGTCAATCGCACGCCGGATCGGGTCTATGATGTAATGGCCCGACTTGGCCAGCCCGCCGAACAAGACGATGGCCTCCGGGCTGGAGAAGGCGATGAAGTCGGCCAGCGCTTCGCCCAGGATCCGGCCGGTAGTCGAAAAGATCTCCATAGCAATTTCGTCGCCCTCTACCGCTGCTTCATACACGTTTTTGGACGTGATGCTTTCAACGGGAATGTTGCGCAGCAGGCTCGCATCCGTGCGGGCGGCCAATAGCTCGCGAGCGGTGCGCGCCACGCCTGTTGCCGAGCAGTATGTTTCCAGGCATCCTTTGCGCCCGCAGCCGCAGGGCCGCCCGTCGCGACGCACGATAACGTGTCCCAGCTCGCCGGCAAAACCGTCGTGCCCGTAAACGACTTGTCCGTTGATCACAATGCCGCTGCCTACGCCGGTTCCCAACGTGATCATGATAAATTCTTTCATGCCGCGTGCGGCGCCATAGGTCATTTCTCCCACGGCGGCAGCGTTGGCGTCGTTGGTCAGAGCGGCAGGGATGCCCAGCCTCTCTTCAAACATGGCTGCCAGGGGGATTACGCCTTTCCAAGGCAGGTTGGGGGCGAATTCGATGGTTCCGCTATAATAATTGCCGTTTGGCGCGCCGATACCGATCCCTTTTATTTTTTCCACGCCGCCTTTTGCTTCAATCAAAGGAAGCAGACACCGACAGACGCCGTCTACATAATCGTTTATATTGTCCTTAAAGGCATCCGTCTTTACGGCGCCATTTAAAACGATGTTTCCGCGTGCGTCTACAATGCCAAAGACGGTGTTTGTTCCGCCGATGTCAATACCTACCACATAAGGTTTCTCCATGTGTGAATCCATGATAATTTCGTTGTTTTAAAGAGTTAATGACTAAAAAAGTTCTGCTACAAATAACGTAAACGGGAATGAACTCACAAAATCTTTCCTTAAAAAAGTGCCTCCCTTGCAACTTTTTGTATCTTCGACGCGTCTAACGACAAAACAGCGAAGTTAAATTAAACCACCTTACATAGTGATACATCTAAAGAATATCAACAAGACCTACTACAACGGAGCACCGCTACACGTGCTCAAAGGCATCGACCTCGACATCGGCCGGGGAGAATTTGTTTCCATCATGGGAAGTTCGGGATCGGGAAAATCCACACTCCTTAATATACTGGGGATATTGGATAAGTACGATACGGGAGAATATTTCCTGAACAATGCGCTGATCAAGAATCTTAGCGAGACGAAAGCCGCCGAATACCGGAACCGGATGATCGGATTCATCTTTCAGTCATTCAACCTGATCCCTTTCAAGAATGCGATGGAGAATGTGGCCCTTCCGCTGTTTTACCAGGGGGTGACCCGCAAGAAACGGAACAGGATGGCGCTGGAATACCTCGACAGCTTGGGACTGAAAGATTGGGCGCACCACCTGCCCAACGAGATGAGCGGCGGACAAAAGCAACGGGTGGCCATTGCGCGTGCGCTGATCACCCAACCGCAAATCATCCTTGCCGACGAACCCACGGGAGCATTAGACAGCAAAACTTCGCGCGAAGTGATGGACATCCTCAAGCAGCTGAATGCGTCGGGAATGACCATCGCGGTTGTTACGCACGAGAGCGGAGTCGCCAACCAGACCAGCAAGATCATCCGCATCAGCGACGGCATCATCGAGAAAGTAGAAGAAAACAATAACCGCAATGCTTCTGTCTTCGGGCAGGACGGATTGATGAAGTAACCGGAAACCGTGATTGAAATCTGGCAAGAAATATATAGTAATCTGCGGCGCAACAAGCTCCGTACTTTCCTGACCGGCTTTGCCGTGGCTTGGGGGATTTTTATGCTGATTGTGCTGCTCGGATCGGGCAACGGACTGATACACGCTTTCGCTGCCAATTCGGGAGAGATGGCGATGAACTCGGTTCGCGTCACCGGCGGATGGACCAACAAGGCATACGACGGACTGAAAGAAGGCCGGCACGTACAATTGGACAATAAAGACTTGGGCATTACGGCCACCCGGTTCTCCGAACATGTTATCAGCACGGGCGCCCGCGTGCGTCAAAGCGGTATCATCCTCAGCAAGGGGGCCGAATACGTGAGCACGAGCTTCAGCGGGGTATTCCCGAATTACGTGGATATAGAACGCATTAAACTCGCTTCGGGGCGTTTCATTAACAACATCGACTTAAAGGAGCACCGCAAAGTGATCGTCCTCAATACAAAAACCGTGGAACTGCTCTTTCCGAAAGGAGAAGCGATCGGGCAGTTTGTATCGGGCAACGGCATAACCTATCAGGTGGTGGGTGTCTATACCGACAGAGGAGATAGCGACTCGCGCGAGGCGTACATACCTTTCTCTACCTTACAGATCATATATAATAAAGGAGATAAGTTGGACAACCTCTTCTTTACCATCAAGGACCTGAACACGGAAGAAGAAAACAACGCTTTTGTCGAACAGTACCGCAAAGCCATCAACGCCAACCACCGGGTAGACCCCACCGATATCGGAGGACTTTGGATATGGAACCGTTTTATGCAATACCTGCAACAGCAAACGGCAACTGTCGTGCTGCGGCTTGCCATCTGGATCATCGGTGTCTTCACCCTGCTGAGCGGTATCGTGGGAGTAAGCAATATCATGCTGATCACGGTAAGAGAGCGTACCCGCGAATTTGGAATACGGAAAGCGCTGGGAGCCAAGCCCCACTCGATCCTGTTCTTGGTTGTTGTCGAGAGCGTGTTCATTACGGCGCTGTTCGGCTATATCGGAATGGTATTGGGCATCGGTGTTACCGAATTGATGAATATGGTGGTGGGTAACCAGACCATGGATACCGGCATGTGGCAGGAAACTGTTTTCACCAACCCGACAGTGGGGGTAGACGTAGCGGTACAGGCAACGCTGACGCTGGTTATCGCCGGAACGCTGGCCGGCCTCTTCCCCGCATGGAAAGCCGTAAATATTAGCCCGATCGAAGCACTTAGAGCAGATTAAGATGATGAGAATGGATTTGGATACGTGGGAAGAGATCGTCTTAACGATCACCCGCAATAAGACCCGCAGCTTACTGACCGCTTTCGGCGTATTTTGGGGAATATTCATGCTGGTTGCCCTTATGGGCGGCGGAAACGGCCTGAAAGCATTTATGTCTTCCAACTTTGAAGGCTTTGCCTCCAACTCGTGCTTCGTCTGGCCTCAACGTACCGGCAAAGCATACAAAGGTTTCCGCAAAGGACGTACGTGGAACTTGGAAATAGACGATGTGGAACGCCTGCGGCACAACGTTCCGGGCATTGATGTCATCACCCCTACGGTAAACTATTGGGGAAAAACGGCTACGCTCGAAGACAAAAAGAGCACGTGCATCGTAAAAGGATTGTATCCGAACTATGACGCGATAGAAAAGCAACGCATAAACAAAGGGCGCTTCATCAACGATATTGACATTCTCGAAGCCCGGAAAGTATGCGTCATCGGCCGCCGCGTATACGAAGAACTGTTCCGCAAGGGCGAAGACCCGTTAGGAAGATACATCCGTGTAGACGGCGTTTACTACCGCGTCATTGGAGTAAACGTGTCCGAAGGAAACATCCAGATCAACGGGGAAGCCTCCGAAAGCATCGTGATACCCTACACCACGATGCAGCAGACCTACAACCTGGGACGTTACATTGACCTGATCTGCATCACCGCCAAGCCGGGAGTGAAGATCGCCGATTTGCAATCCGAGATTGAATCCGTTGTGAAAAGGATCCATATGATTGCCCCGGACGACAAACAGGCCGTTCCGTTCCTGAACACGGAAGCCATGTTCTCCATGGTAGACAACCTGCTGGTCGGCATCAACCTGCTGGTCATCATCGTCGGCATCGGCACGTTGCTGGCCGGAGCCATCGGGGTAAGCAACATCATGATGGTGACCGTGAAAGAAAGAACAACCGAAATCGGCATCCGGCGGGCCATCGGAGCACATCCGCGGGACATCCTCCAGCAGGTGCTTGCCGAAAGCATGACGCTCACCACCGTCGCCGGACTGGCCGGAGTTTCGTTTGCCGTGCTCATCTTGCAGGCTGTTGAGATCGTGGTGAACAGCAGCGCCACCAACCCCATCATTTTCCAGATCAGTTTCTGGACAGCCATCGGAGCCACGTTCCTTTTGCTCTCATTAGGCATGTTGTCCGGACTGGCCCCTGCATTCAGGGCAATGGCCATCAAACCGATCGAAGCGATACGCGACGAATAACAAAACCTTAGACGCCGCACCCTGTTTGAGAATAAGAATAAATAGAAATTAAACCATACGTAAAGATGAAAAAGTATTTTAAAATTGCACTTCTGATATTGATCGGGATCCTTTTCCTGTGGACGTTTGTATTCCTGTACAACAAGTCAAAACCCAAAATCAAGGTATTTGAAACAGTCACTCCCGCTATTTCCAGCTTAGAGAAAAGCACCGTAGCCACCGGAAAAGTAGAGCCGCGCGACGAAGTGCTCATCAAACCCCAAATATCCGGCATCATTGAACAGATATACAAAGAGGCCGGTCAGACCATCAAAAAAGGAGAGATCATCGCCAAAGTGAAAGTCATTCCCGAACTGGGACAGCTCAACTCCGCCGAAAGCCGGGTACGCATTGCCGGAATCAATTTCAACCAGGCGCAAACGGACTTCTCACGCATACAGAAACTGTTCGACGACGGTCTGATCAGCAAAGAAGAGTTTGAAAAAGGCGAGGTGAGCTTCAAGCAAACAAAAGAAGAACTCGAAAACGCCAAAGACGCGCTGGACATCATAAAAGAAGGCATTACCCAAAAGACAGCCTCGTACAGCAACACATTGATCCGCTCCACCATTGACGGATTGATCCTGGACGTGCCCGTAAAAGAAGGAAACTCCGTCATCATGAGCAATACATTCAACGACGGAACAACAATCGCAGCAGTAGCCAACATGTCCGACCTGATCTTCCTGGGCAAGATCGACGAAACCGAAGTAGGGCGCCTGCACGAAGGCATGCCCGTGAAGCTGACCGTCGGAGCATTGCAGAACTACACCTTTGAAGCCACCCTCGAGTATATCTCGCCCAAAGGCGTAGAAGAAAACGGTGCCAACAAGTTTGAAATAAAAGCGGCCATCCGCGTCCCTGATACGGTGATGATCCGCTCGGGCTACTCGGCCAACGCCGAAATCGTGCTGGCCCGCTCCAGCAACGTGCTGACCATACCCGAAAGCACAGTCGAATTTAACAACGACAGCACTTTCGTCTGGGTATTGACAGACAGCATACCGAAGCAGGAATTTGCCCGCCGCCATGTAGAAACCGGCATGAGCGACGGCATTAAAATTGAGATCAAAAACGGAATTACCAGCGACGATAAAGTACGTGGCATGGAAGTACAAAACAAATAACCTGCAGCTATGAACATAAAACCCATACATGCAGCCATCGCAGGCTTATTGCTCGTCTCCCCCGCCGCGGCGCAGAACGAAGGCTGGACCCTGCAGCAATGCGTAGCCCATGCCATCGAAAACAACCTGACGATACAACGCGCCGAAAACCAGGCCGAACAAAGCAAGGTAGAAGTGAACACGGCCAAATGGGCGCGCCTGCCGAACCTGAACGGCAGCGCAAACCAAAACTACAGCTGGGGGCGCGCAGCATCGCCCATAGACAACTCGTATACCAATACGAACAACTCTACATCGAACTTCAGCCTGAGCACAAACGTACCGTTGTTTACCGGGCTGGAACTGCCCAACCGCTATTCGCTCTCGAAGCTGAACCTGAAAGCCGCTATCGAAGACCTCAACAAAGCCAAAAACGACATTGCGATCAACGTCGCCTCCGCCTACGTGCAAGTATTGTTCAACCGCGAGCTGGCCCAGGTTGCTAACGAACAGGCCGCCCTGAGCAAAGAACAGCTGAACCGGATAACCCGTCTGGCCGAAGTCGGAAAATCATCCCAGGCCGAAATCGCCGAAGCAAAAGCGCGGGTAGCCCAGGACGAAACGAGCGCCGTGCAAGCCGCCAACAACTACAACATCGCCCTGCTTGAACTGAGCCAGCTGCTCGAACTGCCCACCTCGGAAGGATTCTCCTTAGCCTCTCCCGATGAAGAACCGGACTTCGGGAAACTAACCCCGCCGGATGCCGTCTTTGTCCAGGCATTGACGGCCCGGCCCGAAATCCTCGCAGCACAATACCGCTTGGAAGGAAGCGAAAAAAATATCCGCATCGCACAAAGCGGCTATTACCCGACGATCTCCTTCAGCGCAGGGCTTGGCTCAAACTTCTACACAACCAAAGGGCGGGCGGGCGACAACTTTCTCACCCAATTGGACAATCACCTCAACAAATACCTTGGCTTCAGCTTAAACATGCCCGTCTTCAACCGTTTTGCCACGCGCAACAGAGTCCGCAATGCAAAATTGCAAAAGCAGAGTTACTCCATCCAGCTGGACGAAACCCGGAAAAGCCTTTATAAAGAGATACAACAGGCATGGTACAACGCCGTTGCCGCTGAGGCCAAATACAATTCCGGCGTCGTTGCCGTTGCCGCCGGTGAAGAATTTTTCCGTTTAGTAGGCGAGAAATTTGAAAACGGAAAAGCTACCTCCATCGAATACAACGAAGCCAAGCTGAGCCTGATGAAAGCCTTGTCCGACAAGATACAAGCCAAGTACGATTATATGTTCCGCTCAAAAGTCCTTGACTTCTACAAAGGAAAACCCATTCAATAACTTAAAGTGTCTAAATTCGAGAGTGCAACACCGAGGGAAATCGCTCCCTCAGGTTTTGCACTCTTTTTTGTTTCCGGCATCCCTCCTTCGCAAAACCGGAAAACACCCATCACAAACCGGAAAACCGCGAATATTTTGTCGAAGCGCTCGCCCACAGTTGGATAAGCATTTCTACAAAAAAAATAGAGAGGATTACCTCACGGCACTCCTCTCCTGCAAACTTAAAACAACCAACAAAAGAATAGATAGATAATTCCTATCTATTTTTTAGCATAACACATTATCTGATAAATAACAATTCTCTGTATTTGGGCAACGTCCACATCTGGTTGTCGACGATGAGTTCCAGTTTGTCGATGTGGTAGCGGATTTCTTCCAGCATCGGGGCGATCTTATCGTGGTAGACGATTGCTTTTTCGCGTTCGCACTCGATTTTGTTCGCTATTTTGCGGGCTTCTACCATGGCGTCCACGTTTTCTTGGATGTATGTGGTGTGGTCGGCGATTTCTTCGATCAGTTCCATATTCTTACCCGACAGTTTTTTCCATTTGTCGTCCGGATACAAGTCTTTCATTTTGTAGACGTTGTTGATCAGGTCGGTTTGGTACTGTGTGGCAACCGGCACGATGTGGTTCATGGCAAGGTCGCCCAGCACGCGGGCTTCGATCTGGATTTTCTTGGTGTACGTTTCCCATTTCACTTCGTTGCGGGCTTCGAGTTCTTTTTTGTTCATGATGCCTGCGGTCTCGAACATGGCTATTGTTTCGGGCTTCAGGTAGTTGTCGAAGATCAGGGGTACGCTTGTTTCGCAATCCAGCCCCCGTTTGGCGGCTTCGGCTTTCCACTCTTCGCTGTAACCGTTTCCGTCAAAATGGATCGGTTTGCATATGTTGATACATTTGCGGATCACTTCCAGGATGGCGGCAACTTTGGGCTCGCCTTTGGCAATCAGTGCATCCACGTCTTTTTTGAAGAGGATCAGTTGCTCGGCTACGGCTGTGTTCAGGGCGATCATGGCCGAGGCGCAGTTTGCTTCGGAGCCTACGGCGCGGAACTCAAAGCGGTTTCCGGTGAAGGCAAACGGTGAGGTGCGGTTGCGGTCGGTGTTGTCGATCATCAGTTCGGGGATTTGTGGGATGTCCAGCTTCATTCCCTGTTTGCCGGCAAATCCGACCAGTTCGTCTTTCTTGCTATTTTCGATGTAGCCCAGCACTTGGGAAAGTTGCTTGCCCAGGAAGGATGAGATGATCGCGGGGGGTGCTTCGTTTGCTCCGAGGCGATGGGCGTTCGTTGCGCTTGATATGCTTGCCTTCAGCAGTCCGTTGTGCTTGTACACGGCCATGAGTGTGTTTACGATGAAGGTGATGAAGCGCAGGTTGTCTTCCTGGGTTTTGCCCGGTGCCATGAGTAGCAGGCCGGTGTCTGTTCCCAGTGACCAATTGTTGTGCTTGCCCGATCCGTTGATGCCTTTGAAGGGTTTTTCGTGAAGCAGTACGCGGAAGCCGTGGCGGCGGGAGATTTTGCGCATCAGCGCCATGATGAGCATATTGTGGTCGACGGCCAGGTTACATTCTTCGAATATCGGCGCCAGCTCGAACTGGTTGGGGGCGACTTCGTTGTGGCGTGTTTTTACGGGGATGCCCAACTTCATGGCTTCGATTTCCAGGTCTTTCATGAAGGATGCCACGCGGGTAGGGATGGCGCCGAAGTAGTGGTCTTCCAGCTGCTGGTTTTTGGCGCTGTCGTGGCCCATCAGCGTACGGCCGGTCAGCAGCAGGTCGGGACGTGCGGCATACAAGCCTTCGTCTACAAGGAAATACTCTTGTTCCCATCCCAAGTAGGAGAACACTTTTTTGACGTCGCTGTTGAAATAGCGGCATACGTCAACGGCGGCCTTGTCTACTGCGCGCAGCGCTTTCAGCAGCGGAGCTTTGTAGTCGAGCGATTCGCCTGTGTATGAAATAAAGATGGTGGGGATGCAGAGTGTATCGTCTACGATGAATGCCGGCGATGAGGGATCCCATGCGGTATATCCTCTGGCTTCAAACGTGTTGCGGATTCCGCCGTTGGGGAAGCTGGAGGCGTCGGGTTCTTGTTGAACAAGCAGTTTGCCGGAGAAGTCTTCCAATACTCCGCCTTTGCCGTCGTGTTCGATGAAGGCGTCATGCTTTTCAGCCGTGCCTTCCGTCAATGGGTGGAACCAGTGCGTGTAGTGTGTGGCTCCCATTTCCATCGCCCATTTTTTCATACCGGCGGCTACGTCGCCGGCGATGCTGCGGTCTAAGGTAGATCCGTTGTCGATGGTATCAATCAGCTTATCAAATACTTTGCTGGGCAGGTATTTGAACATTTTGGAACGGTTGAATACGTACTTCGCGAAATACTCGGACGGACGTTCTTCCGGAGTGGGCACTTCGATGGCTTTCTTTTTGAAAGCCGTCTCTACAACTCTGAATCTTAGTTTTGACATAATGGTTATAATTACAATTAAACAATTTACGATTTACAATTAAAGTAAGTTCGTTTTTACTATTTCTCTTATTCTTTTGCGGTTGGTTCTTGTTTTACGATTTACGACGAATCGTCCTCTTCGGGCTTCGATCAACGGATGAATTACACCTGCCGGAGTGATTCTAATCGTAAATCGTAAATTGTCCAATCGTCTTAATTATAGGCCGATTCGCCGTGCTCGTAAATATCAAGCCCTTCTTCTTCAACACGTGGCGATACCCGCAGGCCGCAAACCATATCCAATGCCTTGAAGATGACGAATCCCATGCCGGCGGCCCATGCGCCGATCACCAATGCGCCGAATACCTGTGCGCCAAGCAGTCCGGTACCGCCGCCATAGAACAGCCCGCCTTCGGTGGCCAGCAGTCCGGTCATCACGGTTCCTAAGAAGCCGCATACTCCATGCACGGCGGAAGCACCCACGGGGTCGTCGATCTTCAGTACTTTATCGATGAAGTCTACTGCCAATATCATGACGATACCCGATACGGCGCCGATGATGATCGATCCTGACGGAGAGACTAAGTCGCAACCGGCTGTGATGCCTACCAAACCGGCCAGCACGCCGTTCAGTGTGAGGGAAAGGGATGGTTTGCCGTAGCTGAACCAGCTCATGAGCAACGCGAAGAATCCACCGGCGCAGGCTGACAGGTTGGTCGTCAGAAACACGTGGGAGATGGCAAAGCGGTCTGCTTCGCCGGCTGCTGCCAACTGTGATCCCGGATTGAATCCGAACCAGCCGAACCAAAGGATAAATACGCCAAGGCATGCAAACACCAAGTTGTGACCGGGTATGGCCCTGGATTTCCCGTCTTTTCCGTACTTGCCGATACGCGGGCCGAGGATTGCCGCACCGACCAGCGCGATCCATCCTCCAACGGAGTGTACAATGGTTGATCCGGCAAAGTCATGGAATGTTGTTCCGAACAAGTTCATCATAAAGCTGCCTTCGTCGCCGTTCATCAGCCATCCGCCTCCCCAGGTCCAGTGACCGGAGACAGGGTAGATCAATACGCTGATGAAGATGGTATAGACCAGGTACATGGAGAACTTGGTGCGTTCGGCCATGGCTCCCGATACGATCGTCGCTGCGGTAGCGCAGAATACGGTTTGGAAGACCAAGAAGCCTTCGGCGGGGAGGTCGCTTTCAAAGAAGGACAGGTCGAAGAAGTGCGGCGCACCGATAAAACCGCCTATGCCAAACATCAGACCGAAACCGATAAACCAATAGAGCATTGCACCGAGGCTGAAGTCCAGCAGGTTCTTCATCAGGATGTTGGCGGAGCTTTTTACGCGGGTAAAACCTGCTTCAACCAGCGCAAATCCCGCTTGCATGAAGAACACCAGCATGGCGGCCAGCAACATCCAGACCGTGTTTAATCCAAGGACAAGATCGCCAATCGTATCGGGGGCTTCGGGGGTTTCCGTTACCGTATCGGTTGCCGCAGCGGTTGCTCCGGTAAGTACCACAACTTCGGCGTTGTCCACTGCCACTGAATCCTGTGCCGTAGCAATGATGGCAAAAGAGCATGAAACGAACATAGCTATCGCTAACCATAACCTTCTTGGGTTATGTTTTTTATATATATTCATAATGTATTCTTATTAGTAGTTAGTAGTACTCATTTTTCTTGTTCCGCGTTATACAGGGCAATGTCGCCGCGTTCGCCGGTGCGGATGCGTATGGCATCGCCGATGGGGATGACGAATATGCGGCCGTCGCCTATTTCGCCTGTCTGTGCCGCTTTGATAATTGCTTCTACGGTTTTCTCCGTGTTCTTATCACGTACTACAATAGAGATCAGGGTTCTTTCGATGGTACTGGTGTCGTATACCACGCCGCGATAGATGCGCCCCTGCCTTGATTTTCCTATGCCTCTTACGTCATAGTAAGAGAACCATTCGATGTCTGCTTCGAGAAGCGCTTCTTTCACTTCTTCAAACTTTGTTTTCCTGATAATTGCTTCAATCTTTTTCATATACATACTGTTTTAGAATGTCAATCCGAATACGAAGTATGTCCTATCTTCGAAGGGATTGGCTGTTACTTTGGCAAATGCCGGTAAGGTAAACGAGTCTGTGACCTTTATCTCCTTAGATACGCCCAGCCCGATGTTTGTGACGTTCAAGCCATCCGAGTAAGCGCCTTCCCAGGGTGTCGCGCCTATCTCCGCGGCAAAGTCAAAACCGCCGAGCTTGAATGGAACTACGGCTTCCACATAAGAGGAGTAAGCTCTTTTTCCGTTCTCCTTGTAGTAATCATAACCGGCAACGTTTGTATTCCAACTAAGGGCAACCGGCCCGAAATCATACCCCACTGTTGCTTCAAGAACATGTGCCCCGCGTGACCGGTAATCGAAATAACGGGGGGAATCTTGCGTGTTGAACCAGTAGTCGGTCAGTGCAACACCGAATCCTCCCGCTCCGTATCCCAAAGTTAAATCAACCTCTTTGGTATCTTCAGCGTTAATGCCTACCGATCCCCATGCTGTCAATGAGAATCCGCTTTTGGCGATTGATATGGAGGGCTGGACGCTTAGCCCTCCGCAGTATGTACCTCGCCAGATGTATTCGCTGACGACGTCCGCACCTATTGAAACTTCTACATTCTCTTGCGCCTTTACGGCGGAAGAACCCACTACAACCAGCAGACTTGCTGCCCATACACTTAACTTTTCGTTCATCCTTTTTCTCATAATCTTTCTACCTTATTAATTTATATTATAGCGGCACTGTACCGCCATTTCTCTATATTGGCTCACGATTATCATAAGATCTGTATGGTTGTATTTAAGTTCTTTCGGGGTAGCCGGCTCTCTTATTCTTTCAGGCCAGCCAGGTTTTTATTCTTTTCATGGCTTCCACGCAATCGTCATATTCTCCGAAGGCTGTGAGCCGGATATATCCTTCTCCGCTTGGGCCGAAGCCAATGCCGGGTGTTCCTACGACGCGGGCTTCATACAGCATTTGCTCGAAGAAGCGCCAGGAGTTTATGCTTTTGGGCGTCTTCACCCAGAGATAGGGTGCGTTTTCGCCGCCGTATACCTTTAGTCCGGTGGATTCCAATGCTTCTTTCATGGTCTTTGCATTGTTCATATAATAGCTTATTATTCTTGCGGTTTGTTCTTTCCCTTCCGGACTGTAAATTGCTTCGGCGGCCCGTTGGGTGATGTATGACGCGCCGTTGAACTTTGTGCTTTGGCGTCTGATCCAGAGCTGGTTCAGCGAGATCCGTTCTCCGGTCAGTGTAGCTCCGGTCAGTTCTTTGGGCACCACGGTATACCCGCAGCGTACTCCTGTAAACCCTGCTGTTTTTGAGAAGCTGCGGAATTCGATCGCGCATTTCTTTGCCCCTTTGATTTCATAGATCGAGTGCGGTATTTCCGGATCCTGGATGTAGGCTTCGTATGCAGCATCAAACAGGATCAGCGTATCGTTTGCCAGCGCATAGTCCACCCATTTCTTCAGCTCTTGCCGGGTTAGTGTTGTTCCGGTCGGGTTATTGGGGTAGCACAGGTACAAAATGTCGATCCGTTTGTCCGGTATTTGCGGAATGAAGTCGTTTTCGCCGGTGCAAGGTATGTACACCACATTGCTCCACCGGCCGTCTTCCAGCACTCCTGCGCGTCCGCACATCACATTGCTGTCTATGTATACCGGATAGATCGGGTCGGTTACTCCCACACTGTTGTCGTGGCGCAGAATGTCTCCTATGTTTCCGGTATCGCATTTCGCCCCGTCGCTGATAAAGACTTCGGCGTTGGTTAGTTGTACACCTCGCGGCGCGTAGTCATTCTTTATAATTGCTTCAATCAGGAAGTCATATCCTTGGTCAGGCCCATATCCACGGAAGGTGTCTTTGGCCGCCATTTCGTCTACGGCTTTGTGCATGGCTTCTATGCAGGCCGGCGCCAAGGGCTGTGTTACATCGCCGATGCCAAGCCGGATAATATCTTGTTTGGGATGCGTCACCTTAAAAGAGTTTACTTTCTTGGCGATGTCCGAAAACAGGTAACTTCCCGGTAGTTTCAAAAAATGTTCGTTTACTAATGCCATATTGTTATTGTTTTAAGTTATAAGTTTTAAATTGTTATGCGGTTGGTTCTATTCATTTACGTTTCAATATATCCTTCAAAAGCGATTTCTGCCGGGCCTGTCATCAGGATATGCCCTGTTTTTTCGTCCCATTCGATGGTCAGGGTTCCTCCATCCATCACAACATCGGCTTTCCGGCCGGTAAGCCCTTTGGTTATTGCTGCTACGGCTGTGGCGCAGGCTCCTGTTCCGCAGGCCATTGTGATACCCGATCCCCGTTCCCAAACCCTCATCCGGATCTTGTCTTTTCCGACCGGTTGGGCAAACTCGACATTCACGCGCCCCGGAAACAGGGGATGGTTTTCCAGCTTGGGGCCTATAACAGGCAGTTCTATCGCTGCGACGTCATCGACAAAGATCACCAGGTGCGGGTTGCCCATGTTTACGGTTGTTCCTTTCGGCAGGCAGGCTTCCCCAAGGTCAATATCCCTGATGTCACAGGGCTTCCCCATGTCTACCGTTACCGATTCTACCGTATCGTTTATGATATGAAGTTTGAGTATCTTGATTCCCGAAAGTGTTTCCAGCGTGATTTCCCGCTTATCGGTCAATCCTTTTTCGTATACGTATTTTGCGACGCACCGGGTGGCGTTTCCGCACATCATGGCTTCCGAGCCGTCTGCATTGAATATACGCATACGGAAGTCCGCCGTTTCGGAAGGCCCGATCAGCACCAGTCCATCGCCACCTATTCCGGTATGGCGGTTGCTCCATGCGATGGCTGTACTTTCCGGATCTTTGATGTCATAGATAGCCGTATTGACATATATATAGTCGTTGGCGGCTCCATGCATCTTAGTAAACTTTATCTTCATTGTCATTTTGTATCGTTTTCTACTGATATTATATCCTTTTGTTTTATTTCACTGCAAATATATATCCTTTTGTTATGGAGGCAAGCCATAACACTTGCTAAATCTCTCCATCTTTAGTTTCACTTATAAATAGAATGATTTATTGTGCATCTGCTTACAATTTAAAAGCGTATACTGCTTTTTATCTGATAATTGTTATGCCAGATGTGGAAGAAGGTTCCCATATCTATTCGCCATGCAAATTTAATAATTATATCGAGATGCGTATTGGTTTTAAAGGTAAGCGCGTTAATGAGTTGTCATTTGCCCGTTCCCCGTTGATCTCTTGTCTTATTTTTTTGTAGAAAGCCACACTCAATAAATCCGGCTTTCTACCCCCTCCAGGATACCTTCTGTTGGGGGGTACCCAAGGAGTCACTCCCTGCCACCCAGGGAGTCACTCCGCGGGTGGCAGGGAGTGACTCCCTGGGTGGCAAGAAGTGACTTCCTCCCTACCGCCCTTTTTGAAGGCCTCGAGGATGTCAGGAATTGTTGATGATAATGCTGTGTCTTGGTTACTTCCGAATGCAGTACACCGACATCCTGCCGGCCCGGTAACTCCTCCAAAAATTCTTTTTTCAATTAACCGGCCTATCCTTTTTTATGTTATAGGTGCATACTTGTTAGAAATTCCATTGGAATTGTTAGAAACTCCAACGGGACAGTTCCTTTCTGCTTGTAAGTTTGGCCAACAAGTTATTTATAGGTTTAACTTAATATAAAAACACATGAAAAAGAAGAGTAAATTGCTAAAGGCCTGTACATTGTTTCAAGGCTGTTTTTCCAGGAGCAGTTGGATGATATGCGGGCTTTCACTGGGTCTGGCTTTGCCGGCGCTAACCGCCGAAGCCCGCGACGATGCAAGGGGGAGCACCCCGTCTGTCATGCAATCTGTTCGGCAGGACAGGAAAGTGACAGGTTCTATTGTTGACGAAACGGGCGAATCGCTTATCGGCGTATCCGTTTTGGTGAAGGGAACAACGATCGGCACGGTTACCGATCTTGATGGCGGCTTTACCGTAGACGTACCCGAAAATGCCGTACTGATCGTTTCGTACGTAGGTTACAAAACACAGGAAATTGTGGTGGGCAACCGGTTGCAGCTGACCGTTACGCTGGAATCCGACAATAAAGTGCTCGACGAAGTGGTGGTGGTGGGCTACGGTGTGGTACGGAAGGCCGACCTGACCGGCTCCATCGGCAGTGCCAACGCCGAAGCCATAACAGCCAAAGGGGCAAGCTCCCTGATGGAAAGCCTACAGGGCCAGGTGGCCGGGGTAAACATCTCCCAGGCCTCAAGCCGCGCCGGCGACGGATTCAGCATACAGATCCGCGGCAAAAGCACCATGGGCACCAAGAACGAACCGCTGTATGTGATCGACGGTGTGGTTTGCGACAACATGAACTTCCTCAACCCGATGGACATCGAAAAGGTAGACATCCTGAAGGATGCTTCTTCGACGGCTATCTACGGTTCGCGTGCAACCAACGGTGTGGTTATGATCACCACAAAAAAGGGAGACGCACGGACCGCGAAAACCACCGTGAGCTACGATGGTTACTACGGCGTGAAAACCACGGCCAATATACCCGACTTTATGGATGGCGACCAATTTATGAACTGGCGGTTTTACCGCTACCTGATCTCGTCTTTCAACACAAGCACGGGGGCGACGAACTGGGAGATGACTCCCGCCAATCTCAAAGCCTTCTGGGGCAACGACAGCGAGGTGGTCAAAGCGATGTACCGCGATAAGAACTATACCAATTGGGTAGACATTGTGACGCGCGACGGCTCGCAGCAAAACCACTTCCTCAACATCAGCGGCAATGCCAATGCCATGACCTACCGCATCGGATTGGGCTACCAGAAGGAAGACGGCATCGCCTACGACTCCTACGAGCGCTGGAATCTCAAGGGCGCCGTAGATCATAAGATCTCGGATAAGGTTTCGGCCGGTATATCGGCCAATATGGCCACTTCGATGAAGAGGAACGGCAGCAAGAACTCCGTATTGAGCGGATACCGTATGCTCCCCATTATGCCCGCCTATTATTGGGAGGGCGAAAACGCCGGCCAACCCATTTACCAGCCCGGAAAGGACCTTGTCATATATCCCACCGGCAGTGGCGGCCCGACCTCGAATATCAGTCCGATCTTCGACCGCGAGAACTCGAAAGACGATACGCGCGCCTACGACGCCATGGCCAACCTGTACCTGCAATTCAGCCCCGTCAAGGAGGTGGTTCTCAAAACAACCTTCTCGCCGATGTATTCAAAGAGAACGCGGGGCATCTTCTACGCCGGCACCTATACGCAGGAACGTGCGTCCAACAGCAGCAAGGCACAGAAGTATAACGATGATATTTTCTCTTATACTTGGGACACCCAGGCCAACTATACGAAAACCTTTGGCGACCATAGCCTGAACGTACTGGCCCTGTTCAGCGCATACCAGCAAAAGGAGCAAGGCGATGATATAACGGTGGTGAACATGCCTTTCGATGTAGACTGGCATAACCTCGGGTCGGGCACGGTAGAGAATCAATCCAGCTACTACCGCAAGATCTCCATGCTCTCCTATGTAGCCCGCGTAAACTACGCCTATAAAGGCAGGTATTTGCTGACCGTGTCTTCGCGTTGGGACGGAAGCTCGAAGTTTACCGAAGACGAACGCTGGGGGATGTTTCCGTCGGCCGCTTTGGCATGGCGCATCTCCGA
>JAITSN010000031.1 GCA_031287715.1 Mediterranea sp. (in: CFB group bacteria) | reverse complement strand
CCGGTACACCTGAATAAAAACTTTCGGCTATTTTAAATTGTGTTTGAGCATTGACACACAACGACATTGCCAATAAAATTGAAACTGTGAGGATTTTTACTTTCATTTCATTATATTTTTATAATTCTTCTATTACTCTTGTGAGATGCAGTTTTTCGTGCTTGCTACTAACTCATTATATTGGCGCATAAATTATTCCAAATGAGCAATGCGCATAAAAAGAACCCAAAGAGATCTTTTTTCATCGCTAAAGGTACTAAATCTCAGAGAAACAGCCCGGATTATCTCTTAAAACCTTTGCTTTTACCCACCTCCGGCTTTGCCGGGGGCTTGATATGCGGTCTTATGGTTTGCTTTATCTCTTGGTATTTCTGTTTGAACCAGTCAATGATATTTTGCCCATTGAGGGAAAGGCGGAACTTGTCCGGGTTATCCTGCTCCCTGAACAGTTTCAGTTTGGCATCCTGTACATTGAAATCCCGGTTATTCATTTGTCGAAGCGCCATCCCACAGTGGGAAATCGCTTTTTCATTTGTCGAAGCGCCATCCCACAGTGGGAAACCGCTTTTTCATTTGTCGAAGCGCCATCCCACAGTGGGAAACCGCTTTTTCATTTGTCGAAGCGCCATCCCACAGTGGGAAACCACTTTTTCATTTGTCGAAGCGTCATACCACAGTGGGAAACCGCTTTTTCATTTGTCGAAGCGTCATTCCATTAGGAAAACTGCATTTTTTTGTCGTAAATTCGTTCCATAATATGGGCGGCAAAAAAATATTGGGGAAAAAAGTTGGAAGTAAAAGATATAGCCCATATATTTACAGAATAATATCTAACACGTCAATATCATGATAAAGAAGATTATTCGGTTGTTTAGATTTCACGATCTGGGACTTTCGGAGTATTTCGAATTAGCGTCCCTTATTTTAGGAACTGTGTTGCCGCCGGCCCTGGCGCAAACTCTTGGAATAGGCAAAGCCTATGGTGATACGAAACCCCATTTTGATAAACTGGTGGAGATCTTCCGGCGCAACCCGACGATGCTGCAAACGGAGGAGTTAGTGGAAACCGTTGCTAAGATCCGCCGGAAAATGCTCATGATCAGAAATACGTTCAAGGGGATGCTGGGCGAAGCGGAGGGGGAACAACTCAAGAAGGTAAAGATCCTGGAAAATGTGGCGCATCCTTATCTGAAAAGTGCAGCGCACGACACACAGTCGGCCCTTGCCGCCAACGGTTCGGAGATGGCGGACGCCCTGCGCACCACTACAAACTTGCCGTTACTGACACAACTCGGATTGAAAGACATTGTGAACGAGATTTCCACACTGTCTCACGCAGCAGGTGCAGTTCTGCTTGCACGTGGTGAAGAGGAGCAGTACAGGAAGGAACTCGGCAATGCTACCGATACGCGCAAGAAACTTGATAAGCAGCTCCGGTACATGCTTTATACTTCTATACCCGCGCATTATACGGAAGCTACCGGGGCGCTGGTCACTACGTTTGAGCATGTTATTTCCGATATTAACGGGGCGCTCAACAGCTTCCAGCACCTTACGAGCGGGGGCAGTTCAAGCGACCATTCGGATGAAGAGGAAGAGGACGACGAACCCGGAAACAATCCCAGCAAGCCTGATACACAACCGGCAGAGCCGCCAAGCGGAGGAGGTTTTACCGACCCGGATGCTTGAACAATTGACAATTTATACTACCGCAGAGTAATTAGCCTTTTTTCATTGTTTCATTGTTTTGTTAATAAGTAAATAATTAATTGCTCTGTTAATAGCCCCTTGCGCAATCCAAATGTGCAAGGGGTTTTAATTTACAATTTACCATTTACTATTTACCATTTAATGGCATTTACAGTTTAATGGCATTTACAGTTTATGTCGGTAAATGGTAAATGGGGAATGAGATTGGGGAATGGTAAATGGTAAATGAGATTGGGGAATAAAAAAAGCCCTGTTTCAGGGCTTTTTGGGTGGAAGACGGGGCTCGAACCCGCGACCTTCGGAACCACAATCCGACACTCTAACCAGCTGAGCTACATCCACCGTGTTTTTTAAAATGCGGTGCAAATATAGGTATTATCTTTTATTGTGCAAACATCCGGTTGTTTATTTGGCTGATGCTGTGCCGGCGGGTTATTTGTATATGGTTTTTTTTGCGGCCAGCAGTGTATTTTTCATCAGTGAAACGATGGTCATCGGGCCAACGCCTCCCGGTACGGGGGTGATGAATGAGCATTTGGGCGCGACTTCTTCAAACAGCACGTCTCCGGTGAGTTTGAATCCCGACTTTGTTTTGTCTGAGGGGAGTCGTGTTGTTCCGACGTCAATCACTGTTGCGCCTTTTTTTACCATATCGCCTTTGAGGAAATTGGGTTGTCCGAGGGCTGCGATTATAATGTCTGCCTCTCTACATTCTTTTTCCAGGTCTTTGGATCGGCTGTGGCATACGGTTACGGTGGCGTCTCCGGGATATGTTTTTTGCATCATCAGCATGGCCATCGGTTTGCCGACGATGTTGCTTCTTCCCAGCACTACGCATTTTTTGCCTGCGGTTTCGATGTTGTAGCGCTTGAGGAGTTCGGCGATGCCGGCGGGTGTGGCCGAGATATAGCACGGGAGTCCGATAGCCATGCGTCCCGCGTTGATCGGATGGAATCCGTCTACGTCTTTACGGTGGTCGATGGTTTCGATTATTTTTTGTTCGGAGATGTGCCTGGGCAGCGGGAGTTGTACGATGAAGCCGTCGATATCGGCGTTTGCATTCAGTTCGCGTACTTTGTCCAGGAGTTCTTCTTCGGTCACATCGTTTTCATATCGGATCAGCGAGGATTTGAAGCCGCAGGCGTCGCAGGCTTTTACTTTGGCGGCTACGTAGGTTTCGCTTCCGCCGTCGTGCCCGACGAGTATCGCCGCCAGGTGGGGTTGTTTTCCTCCGTCGGCTGTAATCGCTGCTACTTCGGCTGCAATTTCTTTTTTGATTTGTTCGGAGACGGTTTTCCCGTCGATAAGGACAGGTGCGGTTTGGTTGTTTTCTTTCATTGCGCGGGCTTGTTATCTCATCTTAATTTTAGGGATCATCATTTTGGCGAAGGGGTTTCCGACCATCGTTGTCATCATTTTGCGCATATGGTCGAACATTTTGAGTAAATGGTTGACGTCTTGTATGGTTGTTCCGCTGCCTTTTGCGATGCGTGTGCGGCGCGAGCCGTTCAGCAGGGCCGGGTTTGCCCGCTCTTTCGGGGTCATGGAGTGGATGATTGCTTCGATATTTTTGAAGGCGTCGTCGTCAATATCCAAGTCTTTCACGGCCTTGCCCATTCCTGGAATCATGGATGCGACGTCTTTAATGTTGCCCATCTTCTTTATTTGCGCAATCTGTGCCATGAAGTCGTTGAAGTCGAATTGGTTTTTGGCGATTTTTTTCTGTATGCGTTTGGCTTCTTCTTCATCGAATTGTTCTTGCGCGCGTTCGACCAGCGAAACGATGTCTCCCATGCCGAGGATGCGGTCTGCCATACGCGAAGGGTGGAACTGGTCGATGGCTTCGAGCTTTTCGCCGGTACCGATGAATTTGATGGGTTTATTGACGACGGTACGGATGGAAAGTGCCGCTCCTCCGCGGGTGTCGCCGTCCAGCTTGGTGAGGACAACTCCGTCGAAGTCCAGGCGGTCGTTAAATTCCTTGGCGGTGTTTACGGCGTCTTGTCCGGTCATGGAATCTACGACAAATAATATTTCGTTCGGTTCGATAGCTGCCTTGATCGCTGTGATTTCGTTCATCATCAGCTCGTCTACGGCCTGGCGGCCTGCGGTATCGACGATGACGAGGTCGTAACCTTTCGCTTTGGCTTCTTTGATCGCATGTTGGGCGATGGATACGGGGTCTTTGCTGTCAATCTCCGAATAGAGCGGTACGTCAATCTGTTCGGACAGTATGCGCAGCTGTTCGATAGCGGCGGGGCGGTAGACGTCTGCGGCAACCAATAAAGGTTTCCTGTTCTTTTTTGTCTTCAGCATTTTGGCCAGTTTTCCGGAGAATGTTGTCTTTCCCGATCCTTGCAACCCCGACATCAGGATAACGGCAGGGTTTCCGGCAAGATTGATTCCGGCTGTTTCTCCGCCCATCAGTTGGGCCAGTTCGTCATGCACGATTTTGACCATCAGCTGGCTTGGTTTAACGGCTGTAAGCACATGTTGCCCCAGCGCTTTTTCCTTTACCGTATCGGTAAATGTTTTGGCTACTTTATAGTTAACGTCGGCATCCAATAAAGCCTTGCGAACGTCTTTCAGTGTTTCAGCAACATTGATTTCGGTGATCTTCCCTTCACCTTTGAGGATCTTGAGCGACCTTTCGAGTCTTTCACTTAAATTATCGAACATATCTTTGTTAGGGTTATTAACATCTTTTTTAGGAGCACAAAACTACATAAAAAATCCGATTTGGCGATCACGCCTCCTTAATGGCGTAGCAGCCTGTTCAGCTTATTGCGCCAATCTTCGCCGTTAAGAGGCTGGAGGACATGAAAACCGGCTTCCTTTCCTGCTTGCACATTGGCCGCGCCATCATCAACAAAAACGGTTTCAGACGGATCAAGCCCGGCATTCTTTATTACATATTCGAAGATTTCTTTCTGTGGCTTGACCATTTTCATCTGATAGGAGGCATATATCTTATCCACATAATGGCTCAACGGTTTTCGGGCCGCAGTAAACGCTTCGCTTTCGGCCCAGCTCATCACAAAAGGGTTTGTATTACTAAGGATATAGATATTGTATTTCCGGCGCAGCTCTTCCATATAGTCCAAACGATATTGCGGATCGCCAACAAAAAAAGCCAGCCAGGCAGCTTTCGCTTCCTCACAGGATATTTCACGGCGGCAATACTCGCCCAATTTCCGGCAGAACTCGCAGGCGTCGATCCGTCCGTCTTCTACTTCCAGGAAAATATCTCTCTGGTGGTATTTATCCAACAACTCTTCCGCATTGGTCAGTCCGAGGGATTCAAAGTGCTTAACCGCGCTATCGCGATTGATGTCAACGATTACTCCTCCGAAATCGAAAATCAAGTTCTTTATCATTCTTATCAATCCCCTGCTTTTTCATTCAACAAATCAATTACCTATATAAACAAAGAACGGAAAGCAACATATGCGCCTTCCGTTCTTCTTTTTTATTAGCGTGTTATTTTAATAACGGCCACCGCCATATCCGCCGCCACGGTTTCCACCGCCATATCCGCCACGGTTTCCGCCACCGCCGTAATTATTACGTCGGGGAGTTTCTTCTCTCGGGCGAGCTTCAGATACTGCTATTGTCCTTCCATCAATTTCGACACCATTCAATGCTTCAATTGCTTTTTTACCGGCTTCTTCATCGGTCATTTCTACGAAACCGTAGCCTTTGGAACGGCCGGTTTCTCTTTCTGTCACTAACTTAACTGAGGTGATTTCTCCGTACTCTGCAAACAGATCCCCTAATTCGGCTTCACTAATTTTATAGTTCAGTCCTGCTACAAAAATGTTCATTAAAATAATAATGATTAAATAAATAAAATGATAAAACACTCACGTACAAAGGATTCTTGAAGGAGATTATAGCCTGATACACATTAGAAAAGAAAATAACCTTTCGTCAGAAACTCAATGCGCTGTAAAGATAGAAATAAATATTCGTTAAAGAAAGCATTTCAAATAAAAAAAGATTTTCTTTCTTTAAAAGAGCACTTTTTTTATTCAAAGCGTTAGCGCTAAAATCTTTTTTTCTACATTTGTTGCCTGAACATGGCACTAGGAAATAAAAATCATATTGCAACATTGACGGACGAAGAATTGTTGATGCAACACAAAGAGTCCGGACATGCAGAATATTTTGGAACATTATATAACCGATATATTCCGTTATTATATGGCATGTGCCTAAAATATCTGCATAACGAAAGCAAAGCGCAAGATGCGGTTCTGCGGCTTTTCGAGGAACTGCTTCCCCAAATATCAAGTTGCGATATTCAAGCATTCAAAACTTGGTTATATAGCGTAGCCCGCAATCACTGTCTACAAATCATCAGAAAAGAAAGTAAAGAAATTCCGGTAAGTTTCAATAGTGATATTATGGACTCAAATGAAGTTCTGCAACTATTATTATCTGATAAAGAGAATGACGGCGAACGGGTGCAAGCATTGCGTAATTGCATAGGCAGGCTTCCGGACGGACAACGTATCAGCATTACCCACTTTTTTACGGAAGAAATGTCATACGCTGAGATTGCCGAAAAGACAGGATATTCACTGAACGCAGTAAAAAGCAATATCCAAAACGGTAAGCGTAATTTAAAGAATTACATAAACAAACATTCCAGATGAAACTTTGGCGTTATATACAAGGAAACCGTAAGGGTACAGAAGCGCATCGCGTAGAAATAGAAGCGATGAAAGATCCCTTCCTTGCTGACGCGCTTGAAGGATACGAAAAAACACCAGGTAATCATCAGCGGAAAGCAGCCCGGTTGCAGAAAGAAATTACCCGCCGGCAACAACGGATCACAAATAAATCCACGAACAAGAAAACAGATTCTTTGAAAGCCTGGAATATAGCTGTCGGTATATTAATAGCGGCAGGCATAGGCATATGGTTTTTGCTGGACAATACGCCTGTAAAAGATACCTCCCTGGCAAGCCGGTTAGAGGAAAAGAGTCTTCTTGTAGCAGTAGATTCCATAGATTCAAACCTCTCGGATGATCCTGTTGAAGTTATACCGAAAAAGCCTCAGACAGCACAAGCTGTAACGGATAACGCCGAAAAGAAAGAAATACAGAAAATAGCCGAGCCGGTTTCGGAAGAATCCCCGGTTGTTACAGAAGAAACAGAAGCCGCCCCTGTACCGGAAACCCAGGCCATTTTCCAAGAAGCAGAAGCAAACGCGCAAACAACCACCGGCATATCAATAAATGATAAAGAACCGGCTGCTGCAATAACGAGGGACGAACATGCCGCTCCAATAACATCCGATGCCGTGTCACCGCAGCCTGTTGTGGGTATGCAGGCATACATGGATTATATTAAAAGAAACACGAAACATCCTACCGATGATGAATGTCGCGATGTAAAGGGTTCGGTCGTCGTGATGTTTAAGATCGGACAGAGCGGCAGGCCATATAATATCAGAGTAACCGAAGGGCTGTGTTCTTCTATAAATAAGGAAGCGATCCGTCTGATCATTAATGGCCCCGACTGGAAAAAAGGCAGTACTTCCGATGAGGCTACGATAACCATTCCTTTCTAAAGGAACACCAAGATTTATATCGGACCACTCTATTCAGGAAAGCATCAATGATGCAAAGTACATCAAATTTTCGCGGGAAGAAACCAAATACAGAGCCGTTACGGAGATGGTTGTAAGGTGATATAATATGTAGAAGCTATGAAAGTACAAGTTATAAGTAATTTAGAATACTTTTCTATAGCTGAACTTAAAACGAAATATAGAGATTATATCAAGAACTACTTAAAATTTAAGAGTGAAGATTCAAATTTGAACTTTTATAATAAAGTCCTGCTTCTTGATGATATATCTACTACCGGAGCTACACTTGATCAGATAATTATTATGTGTAAGAATTTAAATCCGGATCTAGAGATATACATATACTCTTTAATAGGAAAATTACAATTAGATATAAAGTAAGTTTAACCAATGAGTAGAAAAATGAGAAAAGTAGTACTTATGGCTGTTCTGAGCGCGTTTGCTTGGAACGCTTCGGCACAAGAGAAGAAAGATACAGCGGGATTCGTATTCACCGCAGTGAAAGAAATCCCGATCACTTCGGTTAAGAACCAGAACCGTTCGAGTACATGTTGGAGTTTCTCGGCGTTGGGTTTTCTTGAATCGGAACTGCTACGCTTGGGCAAAGGAGAATATGACCTTTCGGAAATGTTTGTGGTACATCACACGATGATAGACCGCGCGGAACGGTACGTCCGTTTACATGGCGACAACTCATTCTCACCGGGAGGCAGCTTCGAGGATGTGCTGTATTGCACGAGAAACTACGGATTAGTCCCGCAGGAAGCCATGCAAGGCATCATGTACGGCGATACCCTGCCGGTGCATACGGAACTGGACGCCGTGGCGGCTGCATATGTCGATGCGATCGCCAAAGGCAAATTGAAAAAACTGTCTCCGGTATGGAAGAAAGGATTGACCGGTATCTATGACACGTACTTGGGAACATATCCGGAGAAGTTCACCTATAAAGGAAAAGAATACACTCCGAAAACGTTCGTTCAATCGTTGGGCTTGAACACGGAAGACTACGTATCGCTGACTTCCTTTACCCACCATCCTTTTTATACCGAATTTGCCATCGAGATTCAGGACAATTGGCGTAACGCATTGTCATGGAATCTGCCGTTGAACGAATTAACGGCCGTTATTGACAATGCAGTAGACAAAGGCTACACCGTAGCATGGGGAAGCGACGTAAGCGAAACCGGATTTACCCGCGACGGCATCATCGTACTGCCCGACCTGGAACGTTCCGATCTAACCGGCTCGGACATGGCGCGCTGGACGGGATTGACGGCAGAAGACAAACGCAAAGAAGCCACATCAAAGCCGGGGCCGGAGAAAAAAGTGACCCAGGAAATGCGTCAGGCAGGTTTTGACAATTGGGAAACAACCGACGACCACGGAATGTTGATCTACGGTATTGCCAAAGACCAGAACGGCAAAGAATACTACATGGTAAAGAACTCTTGGGGAACCAACAGCAAATACAAAGGTACCTGGTACGCATCAAAAGCATTCGTGGAATACAAAACGATGAATATCCTGGTACACAAAGATGCCGTTCCAAAAGAAATAGCAAAGAAGATCAAGCTGAAATAAGCGCTGTCTTCAAGTCGTTTATCAGGTCGGCAACATTCTCTATGCCGACGGAAAGCCGTATAAGATTGTCCGTTATCCCCGCTTTCAAGCGAACTTCAGGGGTGATGGAAGCGTGAGAGAAATAGGCGGGGACTTCAATGAGTGATTCTACCCCGCCTAAGCTCACTGCCATCGGAATCAGGCGCAGGCGTTTCATAAAGATCTCCACATATTTTTTATCTCCGCGCAGCAGGAACGAAAGCATCCCTCCCGAGCCGGTCATTTGCTCTTTGCCCAAGGCGTATTGCGGATGATTTTCCAATCCCGGATAGAAAACGCGCTCCACTTGGGGATGCGCCTCTAAGAATCGGGCGATCTGCAACGCGTTCTGCTGGTGGCGTTCCATGCGTAGCTCCAATGTTTTCAATCCTCTCAGTACCAAGTAGGAATCGAACGGCGACAATACGGCGCCGGTTGCATTTTGTTGCAGGTAGATCCGTTCCGCAAGCGCTTTGTCATTGGTCAGGACAGCCCCTGCCAGCACATCGCTGTGTCCGGAGATGTATTTCGTGGCGCTGTAGGAAACGATGTCGGCCCCCAAGTCCAACGGGCGTTGGAAATAAGGCGACATGAAGGTATTGTCCACCACCAGAATAGCTCCCGCCTTATGCGCTATTTCTGCAACCGCGCGGATATCACACAACCGCATGAATGGGTTGGACGGCGTTTCGATCCATACGATGCGCGTGTTCGGGCGGATCGCGGCGGCCACTTCCTCCGGCTTTGTCGCATCAGCGTAAGAAATCTCGAAACCATATTGAGGAAGTATCTTCCTGAAGATCCGTTGGGTTCCTCCGTACAGGTCGTCGAAAGCCACGATGTGATCTCTCTCTTTCAGGAACGAAAGCAATAGGGATGTTTCAGCTGCCAGCCCGGAGCTGAAGGCAAAAGCGTAGCCGGCGTTCTCCACCGCGGCCAGCTTTTTCTCGAGTGCCGTGCGGGTCGGGTTTCCCGAACGGATATAATCATATTCCCCGGGTACTTCGTCCAGGGTTTTGCGGGCGTAGGTCGTTGTGAGGTGCAAAGGCGCCACTACGTCGCCGTGGCCGTTTTCATAATCAATCTCTTCGCCGGCGTGGACCGCCCGGGTCGAGAAACCGGCATTGTCAAAAGGGATAGACATATATAAAGGAATAGCCGGATGCTTATCCGTTGTGATGAAATACTTTCTTGAACGTTTCCTCCAAATCCCACAGGAGGTCGTCGATATCTTCCGTCCCCGCCGAGAGACGTATTTGTTCGGGACGTATGCCGGCGCCGCGGCGTTGTTCTTCGGTGAGTTGCCCGTGCGTCACCGTGGCCGGGTGTACGATCAGCGAGCGCGAATCACCCACGTTGGCCAGGAAGGAGAACAGGCTTGTGGATTCGACAAAGGATGCGGCTTTCTCGAACCCGCCCTTTACGCCGAAAGAAAGGATGCCGCTTGCGCCTTTCGGGAAATATTTTTTTGCCTGCCGGTAGTAAGGGCTGGACGGCAAACCGGGGTAGGACACCCATGCCACGTCGGGATGTTTCTCGAGGTATTCTGCGATCCTCAGGGCGTTGGACGTTTGCTTTTCCATGCGGTAAGAGAGGGTCTCCAGCCCTTGCAGCAGCAGGAAGGCGTTGAACGGGCTTAGCGCCGCCCCCATGTCGCGCATGTAGTGCAGGCGGCATTTGTTGATGTACGCCACATTTCCAAGGACCGGATCGTTGCCCCAGCGATCCCAGAACACTTGATTGGCCGACGACGGGTCGGGCGTGGTGAACTCCGGATAGCGCCCGTTTCCCCAATTGAAGTTTCCTCCATCGACGATCAATCCGCCTATGGTGGTGCCATGCCCGCCGATATATTTGGTGGCGGAGTGCACCACGATGTTCGCCCCGTAATCGAAAGGCCTGAAGAGATAAGGTGTGGCAAACGTATTGTCCACAATCAGCGGTATGCGATGCTTTTCGGCAATGCGGGCCACTTTCTCGAAGTCGATGACATCCATGTTGGGGTTGCCGAGCACCTCTACGAATATGGCCTTGGTGTCCGGAGTGATGGCTTTCTCGAAGTTCCCGGCATCGTCCGGATCCACCAACGCGGTCTTGACGCCGAACTTGGGCAGTGTGGACGTGAACAGGTTATACGTGCCGCCATACAGGCTTTTTGCCGCCACAATTTCGTCGCCCGCCTGCGCAATGTTCATCACGGCATACGATACGGCGGCGGCTCCGGATGCCACGGCCAGCGCGGCCGTTCCTCCTTCGAGCGCGGCAATTCTTCGTTCCAGCACATCCATCGTGGGGTTGCTTATGCGCGAGTACTCGAATCCGGGTTCCTTGCCGGATGCGATAAGCTCCGCGCTGTGGAAATCCTTGAATTTGAACGCGGCGGTCTGGTAAATGGGAACCGCACACGAGCCGTTGGCCGGGTCGGCCTGCTGGCCCGCATGAAGCTGTAAGGTATCGAATTTAAATGCTCTTGTAGCCATATTCTTTTATTGATATATAATCTGGAATAAATTTCCGGCGAAGATATATTTTTTAGGAGAAGCAGACAATATGCAGCGCGAAATACAGCAAACAATTCTGTTTTCATGCAAGAGGAAGAATATTATTCCTTTTATAATTGATAATTGACAATGACAGTTGACAATTGACAATAGAGAACCCCCTGCGCATCTTTACTTGAAGTGAAGTGCGCAGGGGGCGCTTTAAGTTACACCCTTTGCGCCTTTGTCGCCGACATATCAAGATTATCCGCAGGCAGACGGGGAAAATACAGAGAACGAGTAAGTAAACAGTTGAATTACAGCCGTACTTCCGAGGTATTCAAATGTTTTGCTATATTTGCAATGTGAAACTTTAAATGAAATTGTTATGTAGATAAAGTATTTGAGAGATCATACTCTCATTTTTAAGACATATTGATAGCAATTTGCTATTATTCTGGTTGTCCAAACTTCCACAGTTTTGCCCTTTTGGGTAGACAATACCGGGAATAAGTTAGTAAACGCTTACGCTTAGCGTGGGCTTAACTTATCAGGTATTGTAGGCTGTGGAAGGCCTTGGACAACGGATAAGTAAGTTCCACGCTTTTTTTATTGTCAAAAAACAACAACGGCACGACCGTTACCATGATATAATAGAGCCGCAACTACCCATAAATTGCGGAGTGAAACTGCATAAACACTCAAATGGCCATGCAGGAAAGAACAGCTACTTTCTAAAAAACGGGCAAGACCTGCAAAGCCGGTCAGAGCAGGGAATTTAAGAAGTATGCGTACCAGAAGCACAAAGAAGTCCCAAGGGTATGGGCAAGTTATCATGAAAAAAATATTAGTGGTTTTAGTCGTTATTATCGGTTTTGGTATTAGTGCAAAGGCACAGGATCAGTATACAGTATCTGTCCCTGTAGTCGTTTGGAAAATATATAAAACCGGTAATGGAGTAGAAGTGAAAACGATTAAGTCGGAAGAATTTATTAAGCAATATGGAGTATACTCAGCAAGTAGCGAACGGGATGCAATAAGCAAAATTTACGAGATGGCTACGCGTGATTATCCTTGTAAGAATGATAAATACTCCCATTCTGAAGAATTAAATGGGAAAACTTGTCAGGTATATTATAGGTATTGCGCCAATACTCCATATGCTACTGCTACAAAAAAATAAATGAAGCAAACAATTATGAACTGCTCCCAAAAGTTGGACAAAAAAACTCTTAAGAAGCAGTTCATTTTCCACCTGATGGACCGATCCGGACGCCTGAACAATGAATAATTGTTCGTGGCCTTTTATTCATTAATATAAAACTGTCCCGACTTTCGGATGTCATATCCGGAAAGCCGGGACGGTTTTATATTAAAGGGAAGGTGGGCCGGCATAAATAAATTTGTTGTAATGCTTGCAATAATTGAATAAAAAAGATAGTTTTACAACCAATATAGGAGTAGTTTTGTGATTAGAGGTTCTTTTTTGTTTTTTATGCAACATTTTCCCTGTTAAAAGGAGTACATATATATAGTAGTTTCTAAATCAAAGTTTTTATCGGAATGGAAAATTCGCAAAACGATCAATCGTTCTGTATACGGGTCTTTATCCGGTACGGCAGATTGTTTGCACAGAACAGGGGCCAGCCTCCGACAAACAGGCAAGTAAGAAATACCGCAACCTACAATAAAAAACCGACGAGAGCAATGGCCTATAACCGCTCAAGAGAATCGCTATGAATACAAAAAAACAAACAGCTTTGGAATCTGCGTATGCAATCACTTTATGCTCAAGGACTTTTATGAAAACAAAGAAACTGCTTTTGACGATGCTGCCGGCGCTGGCCGCGGCAACGTCCGTCTTCGGACAACAACTCAAACGGGAGGTGGTCTTTACGATGAACGCCAACGAGGTGGTCAACCAAAACGAATATGCGCTGTTAAACAACCGCTTTGCGTGCATGACGCACGATACGATAACCAAGGAGCTTACTTTTGTCTTTAACGGGGAACGGGTAAGAACCATGCGGGCAGACAGCCGCAGGGAAGACGATGCGTGGAGCCTGTACTACGTTAATCCCGGCCAAGAGAAGGGGTATATTTTCACTTACAAGGAAGACGGCAAATGGTTTGTCAATTGCCGCGGCGTTGTGGATGGCGGCTTTGATGATGTGTATAGCCAAAACCTGCCCGTTGGCGACGAAGAACGGGAGCTGTACGTCTGGGAAAAGAATTACGACTATCTGTATAAGCTCGCCGGCCTGTGGTACGTCTGTAAAAACGGGGAAAGCAGGAAGATCAATTTCATTGAGAAGGTGTATGAGAACGGCCTTCAACGCTTGAATATCAACGGCAAGAGCGCAGGCCCCTACAACTCTGTCCCGGACGTCGCGCTGACCGAAAGCGGGAAGTATGCCTACTCTTTTTCCGATAACGGGAGGTACTACCTGAACGTCAACGGCTCCGTCAAGGGCTGGCATTACAACTCCATTTACAGCGTGGCGCTCGCCCAGGGCGGGAAATATGCCTATTCTTATCACCACAACGGAAGCAGCTACATGAACATCAACGGCGTTTTCGTTGAAGGCCCCCTTAAATACGACATCAGCAACCTGGCGCTGACCGAAAGCGGAAAGTATGCCTACTCTTATGAAGACAAGGGAGGATATTATGTGAAAATGAACGGCTCCATCATCGGTGGACCATACAAGTATGACATCAGGAACTTGACGCTCGCCGAAAACGGAAAGTACGGCTATTGTTTTCACGAAAGCAGAAAATACTACAGGAATATGAGCGGCGTTGTAACGGAAGAAAGGGACAATCAATTCCTGGACAACGATTGCTTCCACGACAGCTTGGATATAAGCTCCAGAAACAACGAACATTCTTTCTCTTCTTCCTATAAATATATGTATGTGGTGATCGACGGCCGCTCGTACGGCTGCTCCCCTGCCGTCGAAGCGTGGTACAACGCCTCGAAGAACGCCTTTGTCTGGAGCGCGGTGGAAGGCCGGGAGCTGGTGGCTTACGAATATGCGTTGAAATAAGATAGATAAAAGAGCCATGAAAGCAAAGAGACTGTTTTTAGCGATGCTGCCGGTACTGGTTGTGGCGGCGTCCGTCTTCGGGCAAGCTCCCAAACGGGAGGTGGTGTTTACGATGAACGCCAACGAAGTGATCTATGAAGGTGAACTCGCCTCGTTCTTGAAATTCAGCCAAAAACGCTTTGGGTGCCTGGTGCATGATACGGTAACGGATCTGTGCACCCTCGTCTTCAACGGGAAAAGAATAAAAACAGCGCCGGAAAACGAATGGGTACCCGACTTCAATGAATGGTATTTATACTACGTCAATCCGGATGAAGACAAAGGATATATCTTCAAATACAAGGAAAACGACAAATGGTATGTCAATTGCCGCGGCGTTGTGGCTGGCGGCTTTGATAATGCCTTTTATTTCACAGGCTATTATGACTATGGCGATGTGTTCACCACGGCAAAAGACTATGATTATTTGTATAAGCTCGACGGCCTGTGGTATGCCGTCAAAAACAGGAAAAAGGAGAAGGTACACTTCATCGAAGGGATATATAAGGACTGGAAATGCTACGTAAACGTCAATGGCACCAACGTCGGCGGGCCGTATGGAATCGCTTACTACTGGCGGCTCACTCAAAGCAGGAAATACGCCTTTTTTTACACGGATGACGACGGGAAATGGTATATGAACGTCAACGGCTTCACCGTGGGCGGGCCGTATCTATGTGATTCTTACGATATCAAGCTGGTGCTCACCGAAAGCGGGAAGTATGCTTATACGTACGGGAATAGCCATGATAAATTCGGCGACGGATACTATGGATATGCGTTCTTTGTAAACGTCAACGGTTCTATCGTTGGCGAGCCTTATACCCGCAGCATTTATAGCCTGGCTCTTTCCGAAAGCGGGATATACGCTTATGATTATTATGATGATAACGGATGGTATGTAACCGTTAACGGTTCCATCGTCGGCGGACCGTACAAAGAGCATGTCTTCTGCCTGACACTCACCGATAACGGCAAATACGCCTATGCTTACAACAATAACGGCAAATGGTATGTAAACATCAACGGCGCCACCGTCGGCGGGCCGTATATAGATGCGGAACGTTTGACGCTCGCCGAAAACGGAGAATACAGTTATTATTATCACGAGAATAGAAAATATTACAGGAATACGAACGGCGTTGTAACGGAAGAACGGGACAATCAACTCTTAGACTACCGTTACTCCTACAACAACTTGAACTTAACCTCCAAAGACGGCAAACATTCTTTCTCTTCTTCCTACGAACATAAATATGTGGTGATCGACGGCCGCTCCTATGGCCGCTCCTCTGCCGTCGAAGCGTGGTACGACGCCTCGAAGAATGCTTTTCTCTGGAGTACGGTGGAAGACCGGGAGCTGGTGGTTTACGAATATGCGTTGAGGTAAAGGGGGGATTGATGAAAGCAAAGCAACTGCTTCCAACTTCTTTTGAACAAAACCTCAAACGGAAAGTGGTGTTTACGATGAACACCAACGAAGTGATCTATGAAAACAACTATTTTTTATGCCAAACGCTCAATCAAAAACGCTTTGCCTATGTGGCGCATGATACGGTAACGGGCGAATACACGTTCGTTTTTAATGGGGAAAGGATAAGAACGGCGCCGAACTATGGCGATCTGTATGACGACGAGTGGGATTTATACTACGTTAATCCTGGCGAGGAGAAAGGATATGTTTTCAAATACAGGGAAAACGGCCGGTGGTATATCAATTATTATGGCGTTACGGATGGAGGGTTTGATGATGTCTGCTATCATTTTTTGTTCTCAGATGATGAAGAACGATACACTCCGGAAAAGGATTATGATTATTTGTATAAACTTGCCGACAAGTGGTATGCCTGTAAAAACGGGAGGAAAAAGGAAATAAGTTTTATTGAAGGGGTATATAAAGACGAAGACGGAGAATACTATGTAAATGTCAACGGTTCTATCTCCGGACCTTATGAGGATATTAACGACTTGGCGCTTACCGAAAGCGGGAAGTATGCCTATTCTTACGGGAATAACAACGGAAAATACTATGTAAACGTCAATGGTTTCACTGTCGGTGGCCCTTATGAGGCTATTTTCTACGACTCCCTGATATTCACCGAAAGCGGGAAATACGCCTATTCTTATTATGATAACGAAAAATGGTATGTGAACGTCAACGGCACCATTGTCGGCGGGCCTTATGGGGAAAAAATTTACAGCTTTACACTCACCGAAAGCGGGAAATATGCCTATTTTTATTTGAATAACGGCAAATGGTATGTGAACGTCAACGGTTCCACTGTTGGCGGGCCTTATGACTGTGAATTCTACGACATCAGGCTGGTGCTCACCGAAAGTGGGAAGTATGCCTATTCTTGTTATGATAACGAAAAAGGGTATGTAAACGTTAACGGTTCCATCGTCGGCGGGCCTTATGAAAAAGAAATTTTCGACTTGACGCTCACCGAAAACGGGGAATACAGTTATTATTATCACGAGAATAGAAAATACTACAGGAATACGAACGGCGTTGTAACAGAAGAGCAGGACAATCAATTCTTAAACTACCATTACTCCCAAGACAACTTGAACTTAACCTCTAAAGACGGCAAACATTCTTTCTCTTCTTCCTACGAACATGAATATGTGGTGATCGACGGCCGCTCCTATGGCCGCTCCCCTGCCGTCGAAGCGTGGTACGACGCCTCGAAGAATGCTTTTCTCTGGAGCGCGGTGGAAGACCGGGAGCTGGTGGTTTACGAATATGCGTTGAGGTAAAGGGGGATTGATTGTCGAAATTAGAAAATAGAACTAAGCATCTAATCATTTACAGTTGCAAACAATGCACTTGAACAATATAAAGACGGTGCCGGCCACGGCAGCGCCGTCTGCCCTGCAACCCTGAACAAAATTCAAGCGGCCGCTAAAGTATTTAGGAGATTTTCTGCTACATTTGCATATAGAAAATGAAGCCCCATTTTGATACAGAAAACAACAACTAAAAAACCACGTACAAAAAGACACTAAACTTATTTATTTACAGCATATTGCAAAGACGGCAAATGTTTTCAAATGTTTGCTGTCCTTTCTTTTGTTTATCCGATTATTGTTGTATTTTTGTTGCTCATTTGTTACTTGGCAATATTTGAGCAACAAAATTTGTTACCCAGTAACAAAAATAACAGATAAAACGATACGGATATGACAGCAAAAAAGAAAACCCCGACAAACGCAAAAAAAGAACCGGTAAGGTTAAGAGAAAAAGCGCTGGCAAACGGCAATAAAAGCTTGTATTTGGATATTTACCGGGACGGCAAGCGTGAATATGAATTTTTGAAACTCTACCTTGTTCCGGCAAAAACACCGCTCGACAAAGACCAAAACAAAGAAACTTTGGCAACCGCCCAAACAATAAAGGCAAAACGACAAATTGAGTTGCAAAACGGCGAGTATGGTTTTACAAGTCAATTCAAAATAGACACGCCCTTTCTCAACTATTACCGGAAAATGTGTGAAGAAAGGCAGGAAATGCCGGGTAATTGGGGTAATTGGTACAGTTGCCTGAAACACCTTGAACGGTATTGCACCGAGAAAACCACGTTTAAGGACGTTACAACCGATTGGATAGAGGGATTTAAGGACTATTTAGACAACGCCGCCAAAGATGCCTATAAGAGAAAAAATAACGATTTGGCAGAGGCAAAGCCCCTTTCTCAAAATTCCAAAGTGTCGTATTTCAATAAATTAAGGGCGTGTATAAACAATGCTTTTGATGAAAGGATAATACCGATTAACCCATTACGGGGCGTTTCAGGCTTCAAAGATGAAGAAACGGAAAGAATCTACCTAACATTTGACGAGGTTAAGAAAATGGCTAAAACAGAGTGCAAATACCCTG
>JAITSN010000093.1 GCA_031287715.1 Mediterranea sp. (in: CFB group bacteria) | reverse complement strand
CTTCAAAAATGCGTTAAGCTCCTTTGATGGGCTAATGAACAAGACCTGCAAAATCATAAAACAAAAAAGGCTTATTGTTTGAATAAGAAAAAGTTATAGCTTAACTAAACGACATTGATTTACCATTTACCATTTACTGTTTACCATTTTTGCATCATACCGGCCAATTGTCATTTGTCAATGGCCAAGGCTTATTTATCAGGGCTTGTCTTTTTGATAAATTGTACAGATAAGTAGCCGCCCGAACCGGACAAAAGTTTGGCGGGTGGAGAAATATTCGTAATTTCGCCTTGTCGTAAGACATAAGATAAACGTATTTGTTTAATCAAAAACAACTCAAATGAAAAAGCATAATTTTAATGCCGGACCGTCGATCCTTCCCCGCGAAGTAATAGAGGAAACGGCGAAGGCTATCTTAGACTTCAATGGTTCCGGACTTTCCATTTTGGAAATCAGCCACCGTTCCAAGGATTTTCAGGCTGTGGTGGATGAAACCGAAGCCTTGTTCAAAGAATTACTTTCTATCCCCGAAGGGTATTCGGTCTTGTTCCTGGGCGGCGGAGCAAGTTTGGAGTTTTGTATGGTTCCCTACAACTTCCTGGAGAAGAAAGCCGCATACCTGAATACGGGCGTATGGGCCAAAAAAGCCATGAAAGAAGCAAAAGGCTTCGGCGAAGTTGTTGAGGTGGCCTCTTCGGCTGACCTCAACTATACGGTTATCCCCAAAAACTATACCATTCCTGCTGATGCGGATTATTTCCATATCACGACAAACAATACCATCTACGGAACGGAATTGAAAGAAGATCTGGACGTTCCGGTGCCCTTGATTGCCGATATGTCTTCCGATATATTCTCCCGCCCCGTTGATGTATCCAAATACATCTGCATTTACGGCGGAGCACAGAAAAACCTCGCACCTGCAGGGCTTACTTTTGTTATTGTGAAGAACGATGCCATAGGCAAGGTATCCCGCTACATCCCCACAATGCTGAACTACCAGACGCATATAGACAACGGGTCTATGTTCAATACGCCCCCCGTATTGCCCATCTATTCGGCCATGCTAACCCTGCGCTGGATCAAATCGCTGGGTGGAGTGAAAGAAATGGAACGCCGCGCCATCGAAAAAGCGGATATGCTGTATGCGGAGATTGACCGCAACAGTATGTTTACCGGAACGGCAGCCGTGGAAGACCGCTCACGCATGAACATCTGCTTCGTCATGACCCCCCAATACAAAGATCTGGAAGCTGACTTTATGAAGCTGGCCACCGAAAAAGGCATGATTGGCATTAAGGGCCACCGTTCGGTGGGCGGTTTCCGGGCGTCAACCTACAATGCGATCGCAAAAGAAAGCGTGCAGGCGCTGATTGACTGTATGCAGGAGTTCGAACAATCACATAGATCTTGAGGGCCTTCAATATGAAAGTACTTATTGCAACAGACAAGCCATTTGCAAAAGTTGCCGTAGATGGTATCCGTAAAGAAATAGAAGCTGCCGGCTACGAGCTGGCCTTGCTGGAAAAATACACGGAGAAAGCCCAGCTCCTCAATGCCGTAAAAGATGTGAACGCCATCATTATCCGTAGCGATACTATTGATGCGGAAGTGCTTGAAGCGGCAAAGAAGTTGAAGATCGTGGTCCGCGCAGGCGCCGGATACGATAATGTTGATCTGAACGCGGCCACGGCCCATCAGGTCTGTGTCATGAATACGCCCGGGCAGAACGCCAATGCCGTGGCCGAACTTGCTCTGGGCTTGATGGTTTATGCCGCCCGTAACTTCTACAACGGTACGTCGGGAACGGAACTGACGGGCAAGAAACTCGGTATTCACGCTTATGGCAATGTAGGTCGCAACGTGGCCCGTATTGCCAAAGGGTTCGGCATGGAGATCTATGCCTATGACGCCTTCTGCCCGAAGGAAATGATTGAAAAAGACGGCGCCAAAGCCGTAGATTCCGCCGAAGAGCTTTACAAAACATGCGATGTGGTGTCCCTGCACATCCCCGCCACCCCGGAAACAAAGAACGCCATCAATTATGCCCTGTTGAAAGATACACCCAAAGGGTCCCTTTTGGTGAACACCGCCCGCAAGGAAGTGATCGACGAAGACGGGCTGATTCGGCTGATGAATGAACGCGGCGACTTCAAATACGTTACCGACATCATGCCCGCAGCCCATGCCGCATTTGAAGAACGCTTTGCCGGACGCTATTTCTCCACCCCCAAAAAAATGGGCGCCCAAACCGCAGAAGCCAATATCAATGCGGGAATAGCAGCGGCAAAACAAATTGTGGCCTATCTGAAAGACGGCATCAACACCTTTCAAGTCAACAAATGATCAATACTGAACCATGGCAACAGTAAAACCATTCAGGGGCATCCGTCCTCCGCAAGAATTTGTAGAACAAGTCGCATCCCGCCCTTATGACGTGCTGAACTCGGAAGAAGCCCGCCAAGAGGCTTTCGGAAACGAAAAATCCCTTTACCATATCATAAAACCCGAAATAGACTTTCCGGAAGGAACAGACGAGCATGACCCGAAGGTCTACGCCAAAGCCGCAGAGAACTTCCAGCTGTTCCAGGACAGGGGCTGGTTAGTACAAGACGACAAAGAATTGTACTACATCTATGCCCAGACGATGAACGGAAAGACCCAATACGGGCTTGTGGTCGGCGCCTACGTGCCCGATTACATGAACGGCTCCATCAAAAAGCACGAGCTGACCCGCCGCGATAAAGAAGAAGACCGGATGAAGCATGTCCGCGTGAACAACGCCAATATCGAGCCGGTATTCTTCGCCTATCCCGACAACACCGCCTTAGACACCATCGTAGCGAAATATATTGCCGGCGAACCGGTGTATGATTTTATCGCCCCCGGTGACGGCTTCGGCCATACGTTCTGGATCGTGGATGACCCGGCGGATATTGAGGCGATAACGCAAGCGTTTGCCGCGATGCCTTCCTTATATATAGCAGACGGTCACCATCGCTCGGCGGCGGCGGCTCTGGTCGGAGCGGAGAAGGCCCGTCAGAACGCCAATCACACCGGAAACGAAGAATACAACTACTTTATGGCTGTTTGTTTCCCTGCCGGCCAATTGACCATTATCGATTATAACCGTGTGGTAAAAGACCTCAACGGACTCAGTCCGGCTCAGTTTTTAGCCGCTTTGGCGAAGAACTTTATCGTAGAAGAGAAAGGCGCCGGCATCTATAAGCCCGCTGTGCTGCATAATTTTGCGCTGTACTTGGACGGTAAATGGTATAGCTTGACAGCCAGGCCGGGTACTTACAACGATAATGATCCGATAGGCACACTCGATGTCACCATCTCGTCAAACCTGATCTTAGATGAGATCTTGGGAATCAAAGACCTGCGTTCCGATAAACGCATCGACTTCGTTGGCGGCATCCGCGGGCTTGGCGAGCTGGGCAAACGTGTCGATAGCGGCGAGATGAAAGCAGCCCTGGCGCTTTATCCCGTATCCATGAAACAACTGATGGATATTGCCGATACAGGCAATATAATGCCTCCGAAAACAACTTGGTTCGAGCCTAAACTGCGTTCGGGGCTGGTTATCCATCAATTGTTCTGATCCGAAATGTAACCGTAGGATACACAGCCTCACACCAACGCCCGAACTGCACAAAAAAGAAAAAGCAGCCTCACCCCGGCCCTCTCCAAAGGAGAGGGGGAAGGAAATACACTCTAAATAACGTTTATAAGGATGCCATCGCTGCAAGCGGTGGCATTTTTGTTTTAGTCGAAAATGCTTCCGTAGCCTCCGGCGGCGTTTTCGACCAGGACAAAAATGCTTCCGTAGCCTCCGGCGGCGTTTTCGACCAGGACAAAAATGCTTCCGTAGCCTCCGGCGGCGTTTTCGACCAGGACAATAATGCTT
>JAITSN010000051.1 GCA_031287715.1 Mediterranea sp. (in: CFB group bacteria) | reverse complement strand
TCCCACAGCTTGAATTGGCTGAACGTGATCAGGTTGTTGCCGGACACATAGAGACGGAGTGATTTCACGAATGTTTTCTCCATCACTTTTTTAGGCAGGGTATATCCCAGCTCGAAGTTCTTCAAGCGAAGGAAACTGCTGTTGCGCATCCACCAGGTGGACTGCTGATTGTTGTTCGATGCACCAGCGTCGCCGCTGCTTCCACTCAGGCGGGGGTAGGTTGCCAGCTTATTCTGTTCCGCCGTATTGGTAGTTTTCCACACATGGTCGTACAAATCGGCGTTCAAGCCGCTGCGTTCCATATTACCGGACGAGAAGGGCGAGCGTACCGAACTTCCGCTCAAGAAGAAGCTGCTATGGCCCACTCCCTGGAAGAATAAGTTCAGATCGAAGCCTTTCCATTGGGCTGTGGCGCCAAAGCCGTAAACGATCTCGGGCAGGTTGGTGTAGCCGATGGCCACCCGGTCCTGGGCGTCGACAGTTCCGTCGCCGTTCACATCCTGGTACTTGAGGTCACCCACGCGGTAGGCGCCATAGTTTTGAAAAGGACTGTTGTCGATTTCTTCCTGGCTTTCGAATATCCCCAGCGCAATCAATCCGAAGGGGTGCATGGCGCCGTCTTCACCGAACGATTTGCCGATGAGGTTCTGGTACTTGTATTCCCAATCCGGCTCGTCGTTGTTGAGCAGTTTGTTGCGGTTGTAGGTCAGGTTGGCGCGGGCGGTAAGGAAGACGTCGCCTATTTTCTGTTCGTATTCGGCCGACCCGTCAAACCCTTGGTTGATCGTCGCCCCGATATTGACATACGGTATGGTTTGAATACCTGCCAGCGCGGGCAATCCCGAACGTTGCAGGAATATGCCTTCGCGTTCTTCGCGGAAGTAGTCTGCCTGGATCTTCAGTTTGTCAAACAGGCCAAGTTCCAGACCGATATTTAATTTGTAGGCTTTTTCCCACGACACATAGAGGTTTTCCACTTCACCTACGCGGATACCGGTACCTCCCTGGTTGCCGGTCTTGCCATAGTTGAAAAAGTATTGGCCCTCGTTGTTAGCGATGGAAGGTTCGTACATCCAGCGGCGTGCGCCACCGATGTCGTCGTTACCTACCAAGCCATAAGAGCCTTTCAGCTTCAGCAGATTGACTGTTTTGAGCGCCGGCTCGAACCAGCTTTCGTTGGAAAGTACCCAGCCGATGGCGCCTGCGGGGAAGAATCCGAAGCGGTGCCCGGGGGCGAACTTTTCGGAACCGGTATACCCCATGTTAAATTCTGCCAGGTAGGTGTCTTTGAAGCCATACGTTACGCGCCCTGCAATTCCCTGGCTTTTATAAGGCAGTGAGTTGTATTTGTCGTCGTCCTGCGTCCGGTTCAATATTTTATGATTGTAGAGGAAAAGCCCTCCGATCCGGTGTATATCGTTGAACAGGCGGTTGTAGGTCAGCGAGCCTTCCAGATAGGTTGTCATGGTTCCGTTGGTTTCCCGGGAATAATTGAGTTCGTTGCTGCCGGTCACTACCGGATCCCATACGTCGTCGCCGTTATTGTCGTCGAAGAGCAGCTTGCCTGTTGCATCCCGTCCTCTCTCGTGGTACCAGCTTACACTTTTCGTACGGAACTGTGTGCTGGTGTTCCAGGCATCCCACGAAAATTTGAGGTTGGCTGTCAGCCCGTCCAACGGTTTCCACACCTTGCCGAAATCCTGCGTGATGCCGATCAGGGCCTGGGCGGAATTCCAGAACTGTTCGTGGTATCCGCTATGCACCATCAGGTTGTAGGGGTTGTAACCCGAATTGGTTGACGGCCCTGAAATCGTGCCGTCGGAATAGTACAGCGGGAAAGCGTTCGGTGAGGTATGAAAGGCGTAGCCCCAGATGTTGTCGGCATCGCTGCTGCTGCCCGGCCCCATCGCCTTTTCGTAGATGTTGGACAGGTTGACGTTCAGCTTCGTGCTTTTGGTCACCGTCAGGTCTACATTGGCGCGGAAGTTATATTTATTGTAGTTGATCGACGGGTCGTATCCATAAAGGTTTCCGGCGCTTTTATAAATAGAACCTTCGTTGTAGTACGATCCGGAGATATAGTAGGTGGCTATTTCGCCGCCGCCGGTCAGGTTGAGGTTGATCCGCTGGTTGGTGGCCATATCCTTGAACAGGTCTTGTGTCCATTGCACATTGGGATACAAGTCCGGGTCTGCGCCGGAGCGGTATTTGTCAATCTCTGTCTGCGAATAGATCTGGCGGCCGGTGGCTTCGTTGTACAGCTCCGCCCATTGCGCCGAGTTTACCATGCTCACCATTTTTGTGGGCGCGGTGAATCCCATTTCCGCTCTCACTTTGATAGCCGGCTTGCCTTCCAGCCCTTTCTTGGTGGTGATCAGGATAACGCCGTTGGCGCCGCGCACGCCGTATACGGCCGATGCCGAGGCGTCTTTCAGGATGGAGAACGAAGCGATGTCGTCCGTGTCTACCAGGTCAATGTCGCGTTCTATACCGTCTATCAATACCAAGGGCGTCGTGGTTCCCTTAAAAGACGATACCCCACGGATATAGAAGTCGGCCGCGCTGTTCTTGCCCGGCTCGCCGGAGCGCTGTACAGCCACGATACCGGCCAGCTGTCCGGCCAGTACGCTGGAGATGGATGCGCCCGGCACCTTCAATTTTGTGGCATCGAGCGTGGAGATTGCACCCACAACGCTTTCTTTCTTTTGGCTACCGTAGCCCACGACCACAACTTCGCCTATTTGTTGCGCGTCCGGTTCCAGCACCACGTTTATTACCGTCTGGCTGCCTATGGTTACTTCTGTTTTTTTGTAGCCCATAAAACTAAAGATCAACACTCCGCCGCTGCCTTCGACATTGATGGAATAGTTGCCGTCCAAGTCGGTGATAGCACCCGTAGAGGTATTTTGTAGCCACACATTGGCTCCGACGACCGGTGCCTTGTCGTCCGAAGCGGTTACTACACCCTTGATTGTCCGTCGCTGTTGCTGTTGCACAGCATCTGTTGCCTGCACGGTCTGTTTTTCATTACGGAGATCATTCGCATGAAGCGGAAACATGATACCTTCCGTCATTAGCAAAAAAATGCTAATAAATAAGGAGAGAAAATAGACCTTCTTCTGTCTTTTTTTCATACTTTCATACTTGATTATTGTTACTGAAATTTGTTTTTTCACATTTAGCCGGATATACTATAGAAACCACTGTCCGGCTGCTTTCCCCTTGTGTTTATAGGCTTGTATTCTTCATAATTTTTGCTTTTAAAAGGTTTATACTCGCGTTGCTTTCCTCCAAAGTGGCTCATTAAACGTTGGTTTAATGACACACAAAAATACACCTATTAACCAATAATGCAAACTTTATAATAACCAATTTTCACGATTACCCGTATCTTCCTTGTTAATCGGCCTTCCCGGTTCCGTCCTTCGATCTAAAAAATGATCTTTTTGAGGTTTTAAACAGAGACTGCGACGACGCTGCACCTCCCGCTCATTAAACCAACGTTTAATGAGCCACTTTAAAACACACGCCTACCTAATATATATTAGGAACGACAAACGAAGCGATCTGCTCAACGGTATTTTTTACGGGAACAGATCGCGTTTTTAAAAAAAAGAGGGCTGATATGAGGCTTTAGTCACGCATCGGGGCCGGTAATGCCCTCGCTTGGGTCTTCTGCGGGGGGCGTTCCGCTGTTTTCGGATGCGTCGTTGTTGTCATCCGGCTCGCTGCCGGATCTATTGTTGCCTGAGATGAGATGGCGGAAACTATTGAGCACTCCGTTGATGTCCATGATGGTACGTTCAAACATGGCGGCTTGTGCTCCGTCGGCCTCCGCGTAGTGCACCGGGATGAAGTAGTAGATCAGGAAGTGGAGTTGTTTTTCGAGTTTCCGGCGCATATTGGTGGCATTTCCTATCTGCTTCCGGTGTGCTTTTTCTTCGCCGCGCGCATATATCTTATCGTTGGCTTCGTTGACCAAGCCGGCAATTTCGTCAACGATGCTTTCCATTTCAAGTTGCCTTAAATACGGCAGATTTTCAGGCTCCCGCAGGGCGTTGGTCATTTTTATGGCGTTGGCGGCCAAGGCGAATTGCGTGTCGTCGTATATTGTTTTCAGATAGGGATTCGCCACGTTTTCCAGCACCCTTGCCGCCTTCAGATCCTCTTTTTTTGCGTTGGCCAGCGCTTCTTTAAACATGCTTTTGAGCAGGGACATTTTCCGCCGGCTCTTGGCAATGATCTCAACCAGCTCTTCGGTCTCCAGCAGCGCCGGATTGCGCCGGAAGATGCCTTCCAGCTTGTTAAAAGAGGCTTTTGCGTCGTTATAAGGCTTGCCTATTCCAAGGGCTTGCGCTTTGGCGGGCGGCAATGCGTTATTAAAAATAAGATGCGCCATCTCAATCGAATCCGAGAGCCTTAATTTATAGAACCTGAATATTTTATTTTCTTTTTTCATCATCTTGAGTACTTGATATTCAATGATTGGCGTAAGTTAGGTGTTATTTTTAAACTTTCCTGATATTTTCAGCAAAGATGCGACTTTATTTTTATTTTTTATACTATTTTATTGTTTGATGGCATTTCTACAAAAGTTTGATCCTCGTCAAATAGTTTGACGTTACTTCCAGAAAAGTTGAAGCCTCGTCAAATAGTTTGACGGCATTTCCAGAAAAGTTGAAGCCTCGTCAAACAGTTTGACGGCATTTCCAGAAAAGTTGAAGCCTCGTCAAACAGTTTGACGACATTTCCAGAAAAGTTGAAGCCTCGTCAAACAGTTTGACGGCATTTCCAGAAAAGTTGAAGCCTCGTCAAACTATTTGATGGCATTTCCAGAAAAGTTGAAGCCTCGTCAAACTGTTTGATGGCATTTCCAGAAAAGTTGAAGCCTCATCAAACTGTTTGATGGCATTTCCAGAAAAATTGAAGCCTCATCAAACTGTTTGATGGCATTTCCAGAAAAGTTGAAGCCTCGTCAAACAGTTTGACAGCATTTCCAGAAAAGTTGAAGCCTCGTCAAACAGTTTGATGGTATTTCTATAAAAGTAAAAGCCCCATCAAACTATTTGATGGCATTTCTAGAAAAGTTGAAGCCTCGTCAAACTGTTTGATGTGGCTTTCGCTCTCCATGTTTTCCTTGTGTTCCTTGGTATAGCTCTTCTTGAGCGCGCGAAATTCCATGCGGGCTTTGAACACTGCTGCTTAATCGTCCTCCTTGGCGTGGGTACTTGAAAGATGCGTTCACACGGGAATTTTATTCTTTTTCTTGCAATAAATCAAAAATCGCTTAATTTTGCAGAATCGTTTTTAAAAAAAAGGATGACAGACGACTCTTTATTCTTGATTGATGTGGATAGGATACTTCGGGAAAAAGCCCCGAAGTACTACGCGTATATTCCAAGATTCATCGTCTCTTATCTGAAGCGGATCATTCATCAGGAGGAGATCAACGTATTTTTGAAAGACGCGAAAGACAAAGTCGGCGTAGATTTCCTTAAAGCATCGCTGGATTTCTTAGACACGAAGATAGAAGCCGAAGGATTGGAAAACCTTCCGAAAGAGGGTTTGTTCACCTTCGTATCCAATCATCCGCTTGGCGGACAGGACGGCGTCGCAATCGGATATGTTCTTGGCAACCATTACAACGGCAAAGTGAAATACTTGGTGAACGATTTACTGATGAATCTCAAAGGGCTGGCGCCTTTGTGCATACCTATTAATAAAACAGGTAAACAGGGCAAAGATTTCCCGATGATGGTGGAAGCAGGGTTTAAGTCGGACAACCAGCTGATCATGTTTCCGGCGGGATTGTGTTCGCGCAGGCAAAAAGGGGTGATCCGCGACTTGAAATGGTCGAAAACATTTATAACAAAAAGCGTTCAAGCGCAAAGAGATGTGGTTCCGGTTTATTTTGAAGGACGCAACTCCGATTTTTTCTATAAATTGGCCAACCTGTGTAAACGGCTTGGCATAAAATTCAATCTGGCTATGCTTTATCTGGCCGACGAGATGTTTAAAAATCGCCATAAGACTTTTACCGTCACTTTTGGCAAACCTATACCTTGGCAAACGTTTGATCAATCCAAAACACCTGCCCGATGGGCAGCATACGTGAAAGAAGAAGTATATAAACTGAAACGGGTCCGGAAAGTGGAGCAAGACAAATAACAGATATGGAAGATATTATCGCACCGGTAAGCAAAGAGCTGATCAAGGCGGAGCTGACGGAAGACAAGCGGCTACGTATAACCAATAAAAGTAATAATCAAATTTACATTATTACCTACCAGGATTCTCCGAACACCATGTTGGAGATCGGACGTTTGAGGGAGATCGCCTTTCGTGCGGCTGGCGGCGGCACAGGCAAATCTTACGATTGGGACGAATACGACACCATGGAGAATCCCTACAAGCAATTGATCGTATGGAATCCCGAAGCGGAAGACATCCTGGGCGGATACCGCTATATTTTGGGAACCGATGTGCAATTTGACGGACAGGGGCGCCCTATTCTGGCCACCGGCCACTTGTTTCGCTTCTCCGAACGGTTTATTAATGAATACCTGCCGGTAACAATAGAGCTGGGCCGCTCGTTTGTGACGTTTGAATACCAATCGACCCGCCTGGGCAGCAAAGCGCTATTTGCGCTCGATAATCTGTGGGACGGCTTGGGGGCGCTGACCGTGCTGATGCCCGAAGTGAACTATTTCTTCGGCAAAGTAACCATGTATCCGAGCTTCCATCCCAAGGGACGCGATATGATCTTGTATTTCCTCTGGAAACATTTTGCCGATAAGGACAACCTGATCACGCCTTTGCGCCCGCTGGTGATCGAATCCGATCCGGGAAAGCTGGCAACATTGTTCAACAAGGATACTTTTAAAGAAGACTACCGGATCTTGAACAGCGAAATACGTAAATTAGGATTCAACATCCCCCCGTTGGTCAATGCGTATATGAGCCTAAGCCCCACCATGCGCATGTTCGGCACGGCCATAAACTATGGCTTCGGAGATGTGGAAGAAACAGGCATATTGATTGCTGTGGACGAGATCATGGAAGAAAAGCGGATGCGCCATATCGAATCGTTTGTAAAGAACGATCCGTATGACTGCAAGATCACGTCAGGGGCGAATAAAGTCTTTTATAAGAAGTAAGTGCGGGGTTACAACTCTTTTCGTTAGAGATAAATAAGCGTAGACATCCGGTCGGGATCAAATAGCTCACAGGCCGTTTCCTGAAGCTGTTCCGCTGTGAGTCCGTTTATCCGTTTGAACACCGATCCGGGTGATTCCCATTTGTCGTAATGCAAAAATGTCTTTGCCATGGAAAGGGCATTGTTTTCGTTGTTGTCCGACGCCACGCCGATCTGTCCGATCAACTGTTTCTTGGCAGCCGACAATTGACTTTCGGTTAACTTTTTTGTACGCAACGCTTTCATTTCGTTCTCTATGAGCCGGAGGCAGCGTTTGGCCTGGCAGGGATCGCTGCCGAAATAGATGGAGAAAATACCCGTATCTGTATAGGAGATCAGGTTGGATTCTACGTTGTAAACCAATCCGCGACGCTCGCGCAAACTCACATTCAGCTTGCTGTTCATGCCCGGACCTCCCAGCATATTGTTCAAGAGGTAAAGGGCCGTACGTTTTTCGCTAAGGGCGCTGTAGGCCCGGCACCCGAATATAACATGCGCCTGGCTCGTTCCCTTATGCAGCGTTTCGCTCCTTTGCACATAGTCCGGAGGGGGAATGCGTTTGTTATCCACCCGGACGTCCGGCAAATCCCCAATCGCCTTCTCTATCTGATAAACAACCTGTTTGAAACGGATGTCGCCCAGCACAAAGAAGATAACGTTGGACGGGTGGTAGTAGCGCGAAGTAAAGTTGAGCACATCCTGCCTTGTATATTCTTTCAGAAGCGCGGGGTCGCCCAGGATATGGTGTCCCAGCGAATGGTTGCGGAAGATCAGGTTTTCGAAATCGTCGAAGATTAATTCCGACGGATTATCCTCATACGAGCGGATCTCATCCATAACCACCTCGGCCTCTTTGCGGATTTCCGGTTCGAGAAACGTGGAGTGAAATACAATATCGCCCAACAAGCCGACGGCCCGGTTGAAATGCTCGACAAGGAAGGCCGAATAAACCACCGTTTCTTCCTTATTGGTATAGGCGTTGATCTCTCCGCCTACGGTTTCCATCCCGTTCAGAATGCGCCAGGCACTTCGTAACTCCGTGCCCTTGAATACCAAATGTTCAACGAAATGAGCCATACCCTGCTCGTGGGCAAACTCGTCGCGCGCACCGGTATTGATGGCGAAACCGCAGTAGGCCACCTTCGACGAGATAGGTTGATGTATGATGCGCAACCCGTTGCGCAGTGTATACCGATTATGATCCATCAGGCTTGCGTCTTGAATTGAAGCCGCAAAAATACATAAAACTTATTGCTGTTTATGGAGAAATATGGATATTTGCGCCCTGGTAAAACAATCATTTCCTATATATAATAAGCATAACAATGATAGATTCTATTCAAAACCTGTTGCAACAGGAAGCACAAGCTGTATTGAACATACCCGTGACTGATGCTTACGAAAAGGCCGTGGCGTTCATCGTAGAGCAGATTCATATAAAGAAAGGCAAGTTGGTAACATCGGGGATGGGAAAAGCCGGACAAATAGCCATGAACATAGCTACAACGTTTTGTTCCACCGGAATCCCGGCCGTGTTTCTGCATCCCAGTGAAGCACAACACGGCGACCTGGGCGTATTGCAGAAAAACGATCTGCTACTGCTAATATCCAATTCGGGGAAAACACGGGAAATTGTGGAACTGGCCCAATTGGCGCACAACTTAGACCCGGAACTGAAGTTTATTGTGATAACCGGAAACCCCGAAAGCCCGCTGGCACAAGAGTCGGATGTATGCCTTTGCACCGGAAAGCCCGACGAGGTCTGCCTGATAGGGATGACGCCAACCACCTCGACAACCGTAATGACGACTATCGGCGATATACTGGTGGTACAAACCATGGAAAAGACGGGATTCACCGTAGCCGACTATTCAAAACGCCACCATGGCGGCTATTTGGGAGAAAAATCAAGAAGTCTATGCGGAAAATAATAGGAATCGGAGAAACCATACTGGACATAATTTTCCGAAACAACCAGCCATCAGTAGCCGTACCGGGCGGGTCGATCTTCAACGGCATGATCTCGCTTAGACGGACGGGGCTTGATGTTTCTTTTATCAGCGAAACAGGAAACGACAGGGTGGGGAAAACGATTCTTGAGTTTATGGAAGAGAATCACCTGAACACAGAATTAGTGAATGTGTCTCCCGAAAGTAAAACGCCCGTATCATTAACCTTTCTCGACAGGGAAAACGATGTGGAATACCTGTACTACAAAGACTATCCCAACCAACGCTTGGATGGGGTGTTCCCTCCGGTTCACGAAGATGACATCGTGATGTTTGGCTCCTATTTTGCCCTGAATCCGGTATTGCGCGGCAAAATAGTTGAATTGCTGGAACAGGCAAAGGAGAAAAAGGCCATTATATACTACGATCCCAATTTCCGGAGTACGCACAAGGATGAAGCAATGAAACTGACACCGGTCATTATTGAGAATCTGGAATATGCAACGATTGTGCGAGGCTCGAAAAATGATTTTGAGAACATGTACAAGCTCGAGGATGTAGATCGCATATATAAGGAGAAAATTCAATTCTATTGCCCCAATTTCCTATATACCAATGGAACGGAACACATTTCGCTGCGTACGAAAACAATTGCTAAAGAATATCCGGTGAAGCCGGTCGAAACCGTAAGCACAATCGGAGCCGGAGACAATTTCAACGCCGGACTCATCTATGGTTTGCTGAAGTATGATGTCCGCCAAAGTGAAATAGACAATCTAAGCGAAGCACAATGGGACAGGATCGTGAAGTACGGAACGGATTTCGCCGCAGAAGTTTGCCGCACATTCTCCAATTCCATTTCGCAGGAGTTTGCCGAAAGCCTCCTGAAAGATGCAGCGGACGGGTGATATCCGCCTGCTTTCATCGCCTCACTCATCCATGTGTCTTAAAAAGTTTGTACTTTCTATAATTATCGTAAAGTAATGCGGTTGTGTAAATGGAATCTTTAATTTTGTGGTAAAAGTATAGATGGAGAGATATATATGTATAAACAACTTTTTGGATGGCTGGTAGCGTTGATGCTTTATCTGTCATGTTCGGGCAATCCGCCTGTTATAGTTGTGGCTTGCGAAGAAGACCCTAAAGTAGGGCGGGGAAATTGTATGATCAAATGGGAAACAACTCCTGTTATCGAAGGGAAGGTGAAGATCTATGCTTCGACCGATCCGGCCGATATTCCCGAAAAGAATCCGGTATTGACGGCCGATATTTCCGAACAACGAGTCACTATCGTTATTAGTGACCCTACGCAACGCTACTATTATAAGATGGTATTCGATAATCGTTATCGTATGGTTACGGCCAGCCGTAATTCCGTTATTCCCAATATCCAGAACTTCCGCGATATCGGAGGCTATACCGCCACAAAAGGCAAGCAGGTGCGTTGGGGAATGTTGTACCGGTCGGCACAGATCGAAGGTTTCTCCGGCTCTACACTCAAAGAGCTGAAGAATATCGGTATAAAAACAGTGATTGATCTGCGTACTGCCGAAGAGACTGCGAAGACGCCGCCCTTGGAAGAACAGGGGTTCAACGTGGTTCGTATTCCGATTGAAACGATCGAGACGGACAATATTGTGCAGAAACTTCGAGACGGACAGATCAAAAACGACAGTGTCTCACAACTGATACGTTATGCAAACCGTGAGATAGTGACATCTTGCTTGGCCGACTACAGGAAAATGTTCGACGTGCTTGAAGAAAAGGATAATTATCCGGTTTTAATTTCCTGTGCCACGGGAATAAACCGGACAGCTATCGCTACGGCTGTGATTCTGTCAGCTTTAGGAGTAAATGAGGAAACCGTTATGTCCGATTATCTCCGCAGTAATGATTTCTTCGATATTCCCCATGTATCCGGTTACGGATACCAGCTTCCGGTTAGGGCGCAGGAAGCAATTACGACGCTTTTTTCCGCGCGGGAAGAATTTTTGAATGTTGCGATGCGCCAGATGGAGAAAAACTACGGTAGTGTTCCGACCTATCTGAAAAAAGGGATTGGCTTGACGGACGAGGATAAGCGAAAGTTGTGCGGTATACTCCTCCACTAAACGAATAATCGAACCAAACATCTTGAAATTCAATAATTATCCGTACCTTTGCGTCCGGATTTATACAAAATTAATGAATGAAGAATTTTGAAGAGTTGGGCGTTTCTCCGGAAATACGTAGAGCGATTGAAGAAATGGGATACGTTTCCCCGATGCCCGTACAAGAAGAAGTAATACCGTATTTATTGGGAGAAAACAATGATGTTGTAGCTCTTGCGCAAACAGGAACAGGAAAAACTGCCGCTTTTGGCTTACCTATCATACAAAAGATCCGGATAGAGGATCGTACCCCCCAATCACTTGTGCTTTGTCCCACCCGTGAGTTGTGTCTGCAAATTGCAGGCGACCTGAACGACTATTCCAAATATGTGGAAGGATTGAAAGTGCTTCCGGTATACGGAGGTTCGTCCATCGACAGTCAGATACGCAGCCTGAAAAAAGGAGTGCACATCATTGTGGCTACTCCGGGCCGGTTATTGGATTTGATGGAACGGAAAACCGTGTCGCTGGCAACGATCCGCAACGTGATCATGGATGAGGCCGACGAAATGCTGAACATGGGCTTTACCGAAAGCATCAACGCCATTCTGGCCGATGTTCCCGAAGAACGAAACACGTTGCTCTTCTCGGCAACAATGAGTCCTGAAATCTCACGCATAGCGAAGAACTACCTTCATAACGCTAAAGAAATCACGATTGGCCGCAAGAACGAGAGCGTTAGTAGTGTAAAACACATCGCCTATCTGGTACACGCCAAGGATAAATATGCCGCACTGAAACGTATCGTTGACTACTATCCGCAAATATATGGCATCATCTTTTGCCGTACTCGCAAAGAAACGCAGGAAATTGCAGACAAACTGATGCAGGAAGGCTACAACGCCGACTCGCTGCATGGCGAATTGTCCCAAGCGCAACGGGATGCGGTGATGCAAAAGTTTCGCATACGGAATCTTCAGATATTGGTTGCAACAGATGTCGCCGCACGCGGACTTGACGTAGACGACCTGACTCATATCATCAACTACGGTTTGCCCGATGATACGGAAAGTTATACTCACCGGAGTGGGCGTACGGGCCGTGCAGGGAAAACCGGAACATCAATTGCTATCATCAATCTCCGCGAAAAAGGAAAAATGCGCGAGATTGAGCGCGTCATCAGTAAGAAATTCGCTCAGGGAGAGATGCCGACCAACAAGCAGATCTGCGAGAAGCAACTCTTGAAAGTGATTGATGATATTGAAAAAGTAAAGGTGAACGAAGAAGAGATTGCCGACTACATGCCGTCTATTTACCGTAAGTTGGAATGGCTGGACAAAGAAGATATTATCAAACGCATGGTATCGCTGGAGTTCAATCGTTTTCTTGAGTATTACCGTGACAGGGAAGAAATCGAAATTCCGAAAGAAAACCGTAGCGGCGAACGTAATACGATGGGCTATGAACGTCATGGCCGTAGCTCTTCCAACGATAAGATCGATCGGAAAGCAGAGGCAGGATTCACACGTATATTCATTAGTTTAGGCAAAGCCGACAATTTCTATCCCGCGCAATTGATTGACTTGATCAACAAGCATACGCAACATCGTGTACGTCTTGGACGAATTGACCTGATGAGGAGTTTTTCTTTCTTTGAAGTGGAAGAAAAACACACGCAGGCTGTGTTGAAAGGCCTAAGCGAAGCCAAACTCAACGGAAGAAAAATAACCGTGGAGGTAGCGGGAGAAGAAAAGCCGGCCAAAGGGATGATGATGAAAAAAGGCGGGAAGAAAGAAACCTATAAAAAGGATAAACCCAACAGAGAAGAAAGAGGATACGGCAATGCCAGAGGACCTAAAAAGAAGGAAGACTGGATGCAGTTCTTTAAAGATAAGGAACCGGACTTCACTGAAGAAGGGTGGGCAAAAAGAAAACCCAAATAGCTCTTGTATTCTTCTTTTCTCCATGACATGAGATAAAGAATAAGAAGAGCCTGTCATCTATGGCAAAGTCAAAAAAGAAAGGGTGTCATACCAAAACCGGATGACACCCTTTTCTTTATTATTAATCAATATCAACTTATTTCACTTCTATACCCCTGTTCTGCAAGGTTACGTTTATTAACTTCACATATTTTGCGTACTGTTCGGGAGAAAGCGCTTGCTTCATCAGTTTCAGATTACCATAAACTGCGTTTTGAAGCATTTTGTCTTGATTCTTTTTAGCTCTGGTCGCTCTTCCCATTTGTTCGTCGAAAAACATGCTAATGTTTGTTACTTCTTCAGCTTGTGCCGAAGACAATTTCAAATAGCTACTCAACTTGGAAATGTTGATGTTGCCTTCCCATGTGATTGCTGTTACAGGTTGTTTACCTGCTGCAAAACTACTTGCAGATAAGCAGATTACTGCCATTGCTGCTAATACTAAACGTTTCATAATAATACCTACTTAAATTTGTTATACCTAAAAACCTTTTAACCTTAAGAAAACTATTACCTGTTGAAAACAGGACTAAGCGCTTAGTTTTTCTTTTTACCTGTGCAAATATACTAAACATGTTATATAACATATAAACGAGCACGAAAAAATATGTTCAAAAACAGTTTTTGGCGCTTTTTGGGGTTATTTTCATACTAAAATGAAACATTTTTGTAATAACTGCCCCATAATTGCTGTTATTAAGGATAGATTTTGCAAATAAAGACAGGCCTTGAGGCAACATACTCTAATGTTCTAAGGCTTGGACAACGTGTTTGTTTTAGGCGTTTCTATTGCAGTGCAGCTCTATTCCGGCGGCGGTTATGTCTGCTCCCATGGGTGGGTTTTGTTTGGAAAGCTTAATGTCGATGGCTTTGATAGTGGGATATTCGGCAAATAATCTACATACGATTCTTCCCGCAACGTGCTCTATGAGTTTGGAGTGAATTGCCATTTCTTCGGATACACTCCGGTATACATCTGCGTAGCTCACCGTTAGGGACAGATCGTCGCTCTCTATTGCTTGTCTGAGATCAACTTTGAGTTTCAGGTCAAGGAGGAAAGTATTGCCTACTTTGGTTTCTTGAGGAGATACTCCGTGGTAGGCATAGATGGATATGTTGTTCAGATAAATATAGGATTCCATTGTTCTTTTTAATTTCCGGTCAGAACTCAGGATTCCTTCCGGTTTGTTTGATGAGTTCTTTGATCTTTTCATTCAAGCTCTCTGCTTTCATGAGTTGTTCAAGTGTCAGATGCATCCGGTAACACCAATAATGTTTAGGATTGGCCGGGATATTGATGCGTTCTTCGTGTACGTTCACATTCCTCCATTTACCATCTATTGCCATCCAATCTTGAAGAGCAAGAATACATAACATTGAATTACTGTACAGCTGGTTACGTACCACTTCCTCGCACAATTCGGGAGTCGCTACAGCCGGAGCAGCGCCATAATGACCCAACATGTGGTTATAATAACGCTGTGTCTGTTGAAAGTCTTCTTCCCACCAACCCCGCAAGGTAGACATATCGTGTGTAGATATGGTACAGACCGAGCGATACGGATATTCGTTCAGTACGCCAAATTCATAGGATGATTTTTTTGGCATACGCTGAACCTCCAGGCTGAATATATGCAGATCGTTCATAGTGGTGGCTACGCTGTCGGGGATCATTCCCAAGTCTTCGCCGCAAACCAACATCCGGGTAGATTGCGTTAGTTGAGGCAATTTATGCATGGCCTGTTGATACCAGAAGTTGCTATGGCGGCTGTAATAGTACTGATTATATAACCGGTTGAATGCAGCTTGTTCCCAATTAGATAATGCACGGTAGATGAAATCGTGTTGCACACTGATTCGCGGGTGGTACTTCTCTTTATCTTTATGGTCGCGCACAAAGAGAACGTCGCTGATAAGAGCATACAAACCGTCGCGAATCCAGATGCTGTCACTGTCGTTCTTTTCGGCAAAGAAGGCTTCAACTTTTCGTTGAGTATCAAATTCCGGCCGCATACGGTATATTTCCCAGCGATCTGTTGTCTCAATGAATGTTTCTTTTACATATCCGGTATGCGGCCCGAATATTTGTTGAAGGAATGATTCGTGAATATACGGCTGGAGGAAGAAGTCTTCACGGAAACTTAATCCGTAGCTTTCGATCTCTTCACGTGACATAGGTAGTGCAGGTACGAACTGCCCTAGTAATCCGTGTACGGCATCCATGGGAATCTGCCAGATACGGAAGAAGCCAAGTATGTGATCAATACGGTAGGCGTCGAAGTATTCCGACATTTTAAGGAATCGTTTCATCCACCATCTATAACCGTCTTTTTCCATCACATCCCAATTGTATGTCGGGAATCCCCAATTTTGACCGTTGACGGAGAAATCATCGGGTGGGGCGCCTGCTTGTCCGTCAAGGTTGAAATAGTAAGGCTCTATCCATGCTTCCACGCTATTCCGGCTAATACCGATAGGAATATCTCCTTTTAGAACTACACCATGTTCGCGGGCGTATGTTGTTGCCTCCAATAACTGCAAGTGGAGATTGAACTGTATATAGTAGTAGATGGCGATTTGTGGATAATGCGCGCTGCCGGGCCGGCAAAGAACATCAATCTCTTTACGGTTGTATACGGCATACTTCGGCCATTCGCGGAAGTTAGCGGTTTTATAGATGTCGCGCAGGTAGCTGAATGCCGCATAAGGTTGAAGCCATTCTTTATTTGACTCGAAAAAGAGGCGGAAAGCGTCTGAGGCCAGCACCTTATCTCCTTCTTGTTCAAAAATGGATTTGAAGTATTCCCACTTAGCCTGGTCAATCGCTTCGTAATTAACAGTAGAAAGAGCGTTCAATTCCTTTTGTTTACTTGAAAACTCCGCCATTTTTTCTTTATCCTCAAGCCTTCCTATTTTGTTCATGTCCATGTATAGCGGATGGAATGCATAAATGGATATGCTATTATAGGGATAAGAATCCGTCCAAGTATGGGTAATGGTGGTATCGTTGATCGGCAGGATTTGGATAAGCTTCTGGTTGGTGCAAATCGCCCAGTCGACCATCTTCTTCAGATCGCCGAAATCGCCGATACCGAAGCTGCTTTCCGAGCGTAGCGAAAAGATGGGGATCGCTACCCCACTGCCTTTCCACGCCGGCAAATCAAAATAGACATAGCGATCGGATATGATGCAGGTTTCATTTTCCTTTATCTGTGGATTAGCCACATAACGGTTAGGATTATTTTCCCATGCTTCCGGCTTGCCGGTTTTCTTGTTATACAAAACAAACTTATACTCCAATGGAAACTCCAATTCGGATGCGTCCAACTCGGCTTGCCATTCGGGGAAAGCAACATCGCTCATCAGCCATGCTTTGCCGGCATCCCAATTGCCCAAGATCTTCCGGTTGCCGGAAATAGCCAAGCAATAATCTTCAGGGATGCGTGGAGCATAAGCCTTTATCATTAATCCTTTTTTGCAGCCTTTTGCGGGTCTATCCTTATTGGAATGTATCAGTAATGATTCGGTAAAGGCTGAGCTATAGAAATGCTGTTGATCGGGAATGTTTCTCCAGCAATCGTAAGTCCGGTACTGCTTTTTGTTATTGCCGGACAGGTAGATGCGACGCGAAAATCTTTTCCATTCTTCACGTACGGGCCGCCCGTCGCAATAAATATAATAGTTATACGCTATGATTTTGTTTTCCGGTATCTGTATCTCTCTTTCTAAAGACCAGTGAATCCCGTCTATCGTCTGAAGTAAAGCGGCTTGTTCGGGATCATGGTTTCCCAATTCGGGTACTGAGCCGAGAATCCTGACTTCTTCCCCCCAGCTGGTGCGGTATTCAATGTGAAATGTTATAGTCATATTATTAAATTTAATAGTTTAAAGGATGATGCAATGTATTATATTCTATGCTGACCGTATTTATGGATATTCTTTAAACCAAAGCCTATTTGATGCAAACGATTGTTTTGTTTGTGATTAATAGCATAAAAAGGGGATCTTTGCGAGCCCCTTTTTACTTATAATAATGAAATATCGTTGATTATCCGCATCTGGATGTGCCGCATGTAGTGCAGATCAGGCATCCTTCTTGATATACCAGCGTCTCATTTCCGCAGTTCGGGCATTTCTTTCCCCTTGCAGCTGTTCCGTCCTGGATATATTTTTTGAGCGCCCGTTCAACACCGTTTTTCCAGGTATTGATGCTTTCGCTGTCTAACTGTAATGAGCTTACCAGCTTGATGACCTGTTCAATCGGCATTCTCCAGCGAAGTACGCCCGATATGAGTTTCGCATAATTCCAATATTCTTTGTTGAACTTTTCGGATAGTCCTTCAATCGTGGTTTTGTATCCGCGTTTGTTCTGGAACTGGAAGTCATATCTTTTATTTCCATGCTCGTCGACGTTCTTAATGATCTTGCCTGAGGTAACACTTTTCGGCAGCAGGATACCTTCTTCATCATCCTGTAAGCCCGTAAAGATCTCGTAAGGCTTGTCGTCAAGCAATCCAACGAAAGCTACCCATTTATCTTTGTTGTTCTGGAAACGGACGACATCGGCATCAAGGCTTTGCGGACGGATTTCCACTATCGTGGGCGGCTTGCATGGAGGAAGCTCGTTTTCATTTTTCTCGCTCTTGGCTGCGATGAGAACGCCGGAGCGCGAACCGTCACGATAAACCGTGCATCCTTTACATCCGGATTTCCAGGCTTCAATATATAAACGGTTTACAAGATCTTCATCAACATCGTTGGGGAGGTTGATCGTTACACTGATCGAGTGATCGACCCATTTTTGTATCTTTCCCTGCATTTTCACCTTCATCAGCCAGTCTACATCATTGGATGTCGCTTTATAATAAGGTGATTTTTCAACAAGGGCATCAATCTCTTCCTGTGTGTAGCGCTTTGCCGGATCATAGCCGTTGGCCTCCATCCATGTAACAAACTTATGGTGGAATACGATATATTCTTCAAATGTATCGCCCGTTTCATCCACAAAATCCACACGCACCTGCGTATCGTTCGGATTGACCTTCCTTCTGCGCTTGTACACGGGCAGGAACACAGGCTCGATGCCGGAAGTGGTTTGGGTCATCAGGCTGGTTGTTCCTGTTGGCGCAATGGTCAGGCAGGCGATGTTGCGCCGGCCATACTTCTTCATATCTTCGTATAGTTGCGGGTCGGCTTCGCGCAGGCGGTTGATGAACGGATTATTCTGTTCTTTTTCCGCGCTGTAGATGTCAAATGCGCCACGTTCTTTCGCCATATCTACAGAAGAGCGGTATGCACCAATGGCGATCTCTTTGTGTACTCTTTCCGAAAATTCGGTTGCTTCTTCGGTACCATAGCGCAAGCCCAATGCCGCGAGCATATCTCCTTCAGCTGTAATGCCTACTCCGGTACGCCTTCCCTGGCCGCTTTTCTTATAGATCTTTTCCCATAATAGAAGTTCGGTGCGTTTCACTTCCGTATCTTCGGGGTCATCATTGATTTTCTTCATGATCTTCTTGATCTTCTCAAGCTCAAGATCGATGATGTCGTCCATGATCTTTTGCGCCAATCCTGCATGTTTCCCAAACAAGTCAAAATCAAAATAAGCATCTTCCTTGAACGGATTAACAACGTATGAATACAGGTTGATGGCCAGCAACCGGCAAGAATCGTACGGGCACAGCGGAATCTCGCCGCACGGGTTTGTCGATACGGTTTGAAAACCCTGGTCGGCATAACAGTCGGGCACCGATTCGCGGATGATCGTATCCCAGAACAATACGCCCGGCTCGGCCGACTTCCATGCGTTGTGCACGATCTTTTTCCATAAGGAAGAAGCGTCGATCTCTTTAGACAAAATCGGATTTGTTCCGTCTATGGGGTATTGCTGGATATAACTCTGTTCTTCGACGACCGCTTTCATAAATTCGTCATCCAACTTAACGGAAACATTGGCGCCGGTCACTTTTCCTTCGGCCATCTTTGCGTCAATGAACGATTCGGAGTCGGGATGCTTGATGGACACGCTCAGCATCAAGGCGCCGCGCCGCCCATCCTGTGCCACCTCGCGGGTGGAATTGGAGTAGCGCTCCATAAACGGCACAAGGCCGGTGGACGTCAGTGCAGAGTTTTTAACCGGCGAACCTTTCGGGCGTATATGCGAAAGATCGTGCCCCACGCCGCCGCGCCGCTTCATCAACTGCACCTGTTCTTCATCTATTTTGATAATCGCACCGTAAGAATCGGCCGCACCGTCCACACCGATCACAAAGCAGTTGGACAGCGACGCTATCTGATGATCATTCCCGATACCTGTCATCGGGCTACCCTGCGGTACAATATACTTGAAATGATCAAGCAGATCATAAAGTTCCTGAGCACTAAGCGGATTAGCATACTTCGCTTCTATCCGCGCTATCTCATTGGCTATGCGCCAATGCATTTCCTCCGGCGATTTCTCGTATATATTTCCAAAGGAATCTTTTACTGCATATTTGTTTACCCAAACCCTGGCAGCCAACTCGTCGCCCTGGAAGTATCGTAAAGATTCTTCATAGGCTTCATCGTAAGAATAAGTCTTTTTTTTCACGTTATATTGCAACTAAAATAATGAATGTATTAAGTTAAGGATTGTAGAAGTTATACTTAATTTGATAAACGTTGGGCAAAGGTAGAAATGTTTTCTATTCTCCCAAAATTAAAAAATGGAGAGTTATCAACAAGAGCAAAGTTTCTCGTTTGCACATTGTAAATAGCTGAAATTTAATTATATGTAAATTATGGCCGGCAGAAAAGTTTCCTGAAAAAGGAAGCCGGCCCAATAAATACGCCTGTTTTGTTTGCCGGAAAAGTAAACCCGGACGCAACATTTTCAAGACCGGATTGACTTAGCCAACAATTCTATATCTTATCTTTGCAGAAAAAAGACGGCATGGAATCAATGAAGAACAGACGGACGGTACGGAAGTATTTATCTAAAGATATTTCTTCGGAATTGTTGAATGATTTATTGGAAACATCATTCAGATCTTCCACAACAGGCAATATGCAACTTTATAGCGTTGTGATAACACGCGACCCGGAAATGAAGGAAAAACTGTCCCCGGCTCATTACCATCAGCCGGCCATAAAAACGGCTCCGGTTGTATTGACTTTTTGTGCGGACTTCGGGCGGTTCACCAAATGGTGCGAGCAACGGAGAGCCATTCCCGGATACGACAATTTCCAATCGTTCATGAACGCCTTCATAGATGCCGTCATTGCAGCCCAGACATTCTGCACAGCTGCAGAAGAAGCCGGACTTGGCATTTGCTATTTGGGCACAACGACATACAACCCGCAGATGATCATTGACATCCTGAAGTTGCCGAAACTTGTATTTCCTGCCACCACAATTACAGTTGGTTACCCCGACGGCATCCCCGGACAGGCCGATCGCCTTCCTCTCAATGGCATCATACACGATGAACGCTACAACGATTATACGCCGGCAGACATCGACCGTATTTATGCGTACAAAGAATCATTGGCGGAGAACCGGCGCTTTATCGCCGAGAATACCAAGGAAACGCTGGCGCAAGTATTTACCGACATCAGGTATACAAAAAAAGACAATGAAGCCCTATCGGAAAATTTTATGAAAGCGCTCCGGCAACAGGGCTTTATCAGTTGAAAACAGTTATCCGGACGGAGAGGCCGGTCATTCTTTTAACAGGAAGACTTTCGGTGAATCGAAAGAATTTGGGCGTTCCCCCCTGCGGGGGTCAGGCCATCCGCTGCAAGTCCTCGCTCCGCTGCACTTCGTTCCGCTCGCTGTGGGCTTTCCGCTCCTGTCCTTAACGCGGCTGCGCCTTCCGCCTCCTTAATGCGGCTGCGCCTTCCCCTCCTTTGGAGCGCTCCGGGGTGAGGCTGTCCCAATCTAAACACAGAAACCATTTCCACAACTGTTGAAGACTCGTCTGCAGTGCAAAGACTATTTCGAGGAGTAGAAAGCTCCACTTTTATGAAAAATATTGTTTTCGAGGAGTAGAAAGCTCCACTTTTATGAAAAATATTGTTTTCGAGGAGTAGAAAGCTCCATTTTTATGAAAAATATTTATTTCGAGGAGTAGAAAGCTCCATTTTTATGAAAAATATTTATTTCGAGGAGTAGAAAGCCTCGTTTTTATGAAAAATATTGTTTTCGAGGAGTAGAAAGCCCCGTTTTTATGAAAAATATCGTTTTCGAGGAGTAGAAAGTCTTGTTTTTATGAAAATATTGTTTTCGAGGATGAGGATATAGAAAAGTGTAAATGGGAAGGCGCAGCCGCGTTAGGGCGAGCAGCGGAAAGCCCGCAGCGTAGCGAAACGAAGTGCAGCGAAGCGAGGACTTGCAGCGGATGGCCCGACCCCCGCAGGGGGGAACGCCCAAGTAATTATGATTTATGATTTACTCTTTATGATTTATCCTTTCCCTTTATCCTTTATCTCTTTATTCTTTTGGTTTATGCGAAAGGATACTTTGATCTTTATTCCTACGAAGGGTTTTTTGTTGTTGATGGAAAAAGGATCTCCCATTGCATCAAGGTAGCTGTGGTCGCCGGGATTTGAAGTGTTGTATTTCAGGCTGCCGGAGGCTTTCGGTGTGTTGTTTATGGCGTAGTCCAGGTAAGCTCCTATGTAAACGGGGGTTTTGCCGGTGGCGGCGAATTTCAAACCGCTTTCGAGGGATGCGATAAAGACGGGACTGTTCTTGAACGTTACGTTCGCCTTTACGCCGGAGTAGGTGTCGAAGCCGTGGCTGGGCATGTCTTCGTAGGTTTGCGCCGTATAGGGGGAATAGCCGGTGGTGGTCAGGGATTGAATTGAATGGTTGAGCGACTGCGATACGATTCCGGCTTTTCCGCCTGCACCGAAGTAGAGGAAGGTGCTGCCGGCGAGCGGCGCCTGGAATTGCAGCATGACGGGGATGTGCAGGAAGATGGCGGTGTGCTTTCCTTCAAGTCCCGAATGATCCATCCGCAATGAGAAGGAGCCTTGTAAGCCCGGAGGCGTTGCTACGGGATATTCTTTATGAATGGCGTCCAGCCGGAATGAGTTTTTGTAGATACCGGCTTCCAGTCCGACGGATAAACCGGCGTAGCGGGAGAAATATTTTGTGTAGCTCGCCCCAAGGCTTCCGCCGGTTCCGGTTGCTTGTCTTGTTTCTGCGTTTTGAAAAAGGCTGTAGCTGGGCGTGGAATTTCCTGCGCCTGCGCTGATGCCAAATTCGCTGCCGTATTTTGTTTGAGCCGGCAGGGTGGCTGTGTAGAATACGAGGCCGGCTGTTGTAGCGATAAGTTGTGATAAGTTGTAGCTGTTCATTGTTATTGCTCTTTTAGTTGTTGGTTGTTCTTAGGCGTAGCGGACAGGTTTGGATCTTCCGCCCGTTATTCGTGGTTAGGATGACGGAATAGAGTGCGGTGTAGTCTTTTGTTTTCAGATACAGGTTTCCCGATGTTTCGCCGGGTATGTTTGTTCCGTTCTTCTGCCATTGGTAGGATGTGAATGTGTATCCGCCGTTGTTGGCCGGTTCGTTGATGACTGACAGGACATCGTCCCAGATCTGGATGACGAGATTGGGTATGCAGGATAGTTTGAATGTGACGGAAATGGTGTGGTTGGCCATAACGTTGGAGAAGGTGTAGCTGCCGGAGGTAACGGCGGCGGTGTTGTTCACCCCGTCCACTAAAACCTGAAGGATCTCGTAGTCGGTGTCCGGCGTGAAGTCGAACTTCTGCGAGCTGCCGTGGTTGACTTGTACCGCTCCGCTGGGCGAGATGCTTCCGTTGGCTCCCGCGGCGGCGGTGATGGTGTATTTCTTCAGTTTGAATGTGACGGAAATGGTGTGGTTGGCCGTAATGTTGGAGAAGGTATAGCTGTCGGAGGTAACGGCGGCGGTGTTGTTCACTCCGTCCACTAAAACCTGGTCGATCTCGTAGCCGGTGTCCGGCGTGAGGTCGAACTTCTGCGAGCTGCCGTGGTTGACTTGTACCGTTCCGCTGGGCGAGATGCTTCCGTTGGTTCCCGCGGAGGCGGTGATGGTGTGAGTCGGTGCTGTCGCTGTTGTGAAGGTCAATACGCCTCCGTTAATTGTTCCCAACGCCGTTGTTGCATAAGCATGGAATTTGTAGGTTGTCTCTCCGGTCAGCCCGGTGATATTGGCGTTTGTGGTAGTTGTCCAGGATGTTTCGGAGGCCTTTCTATACTTAAATCCCTGTTCGGTAACTGCGTCTCCGTTCGGCGTTACGGTTTTATTCAGCGTAGCCGAATCGTATGTCACGCCGGTGGCTGCCTGCGTGGAAACCGTTGGGTCGGCGGGGCATTTTGTTTTGGCTGTGAATGTTGCACTGCTGACCGCATCGTCGCACTCGCTTACCGCTTGAATGAACATGTTATAGACGGCGCATGACGCAGGAAACAAAGTGGTATGGTCAATCGTAACTGTTGTTTCTGTGATCTTGTCTAAATATCTGTAACTGCTGCTGCCCGTAAAAACGCAGAGATTGTAGTATGCCGCATTATCGCAAGCGTCCCAGCTGAAGGTAGCGCCGTTGTTTGTCGGGTTTGAAACAACAATATTTACAGGTATATCCGGTATAGCCTTGTCACCGTAATGAGCCACCACGTGTTTCATCATTCTCAGGCTGCGGGCGGCGTCGGCTTTAGTGGCGTCGCCGGTAGCTCCGCCTAAGTAAAAGATATCCGGGTTTGAAAAATAAGACGTATAAGCGGGTGTAACGCCGTCGCCGTAGTAATCACCCGAATACGACATGACCGAAACATATTTGTAGTTGCCGTGTTGGTTGATTTGATTCCCTGTCCAGCGCCAGCCCATCGAAAAGCTGAAAATTCCTTCAGACTTAACTAAAGTTTGCTGCGCACCATGCCCCAGGCCCATATTATGCCCGATCTCGTGTATCGAGCAGGGATAATTGTCGGCTACCTGTGTGATCCAGCAAACCGAGAAGCCGTATTCATACCTTCCATCGGTAAAAGTGACCACATAACCAAGGCCTCCGGAATTACTGTCGGTCGTAAGCAGCTGCACCAGGTCGGCATTGTATTGTTTACGCAAGGCATGGACATTGTCCATATAGCCGTCGGAAGGATCTTGCAGCTGGTTGATCGAAATAGCCATATCACCGGTCTCGGTATAAGATACCGCTGCCGAATGGGCGAGCCTCAGCGTGATACCTGTTTTACTGTTGCTGAGGCAGATATTTCCCAAAGTGATCATCGCGGCGATGACGTTGTTTATTCCGCCGTGTTGAAGCGTGTAGGAACTGTTTGCCGCCGCGGGAGTATAAACGATCAGCAGGTCGATCACGGCTTCGCTGTCTAAGTTTGTATTATAGGAAGGCCCACAGTTTGCCCGGGTGACCGGCCGCAACACATGGCTTTCCGTCCTTCCGGTTACGTCTATTCCTTTCGGAACAGGTACGGCGTCGTTCTCAAAGTGAGGGTGTTCCACTTTGGTTTCATCTACTTCAATCATATAATTCACATTGGAATCAATTCCGTGCCTGCTTCCGAAACTCTTGCCCAGCTCGGGAATTGATACCGTAACAAGGGATCTACCTTCAGCACTTGTCGTGATCGTGGCAAATCCCATCGGGTAATCGGGCAGTTTCAGCGTCAGTACCAGCGTTCCGTTGACATCGATAACGATATTGTTGATCTGCGCCCGGTAATTGTCGTTTTCAAAAAGCTGTAGATTGACCGCATCGCCTATACTGACGTTTTCCACCTGTTGCAAGACCGGATTAATGGCAAAAAGCCTCACCGTTTTCGCTTCCTTCAGATATTCCTGGAAAATACTTGCCTGGACGGCGCTCTTCGACTGAAAGGCAGAACCTTCGTCATTCAGATTGATTATATTCTGCGATTGGACGGATGTATTCCTGTCCCCGCTTCCGTTTTCATCCCTTTCATCTTCTGCTTTGGTGCATCCGGTTATCCCCAAGCCTATAACCAGGAGGAGGATACTTGCCTTTATTAAATACTTCATATCGAGTATAATTATTAAGTTATGCTTTGTTGAGATCCGTGTTAAGCAGTTATTTTTAAGGTGCTAATTTACACGCGTAAAAATATCTCCTTCTATTTATACCGTGCAACTTTTACAGCAGATATTTCCAAGAGTCCACAGGCAATGCCCGGACAACAATGGATCGTAATTAGAAGCGTACTTGCACTTGCGCCTGGATCATGTTTGAACTATCCGGATCTTTGTCGCTGTGCGTGTATTGCGCCTGAACGCGACACCTGGGATAGAACCAGTATTGTATGCCGGCTACGTAGTTGGTTTGTTTCAGGCCCAGGGCTTTGTTTTTGTTGAGGTAGTCGTAAGACGCGATGATGTCGAGGTTTGGACATACGTGGATGGAAGCGGTGGCGTAGTAGCCGTTGCTTTTCACGTTGCCGTCTTTGCCTCCCAGGTATTCCGTGCGGAGGCTGACCGGTTTGGTCTTTACAACGGCGCCCGCCGCCCAGCGGTCGCGGGAGTAATTGTCGCCTGTCCGGATGTCCGGGTTTGCATCGGACAGGGCGATGGCGTTTCCTTTTCCTGTGGTGATCGATCCGCCTACGGACAGCCATTTGGTTGGGTTTACGATGAGGCTTCCGACAAATTCTTTGTTGCTGTTTTTATCTTTATTGTTGATGCCTTGCCCGTTGAAGAATCCGGCATTGTACGTCAGCCGGTCGTTGAGCAGGTTGCCGAAGAGTATGAATCCCAGATCACGCCCGGTGGTTGAGCCGCGAAGCGGGTCGTGTGGGCCGACGGCTGCCAGGTAGTTTGTTGCCTGCGAGTAGCAGTCGATCAGTTCGACAACGGTCGGCGACAGTGTGTTTTCTATCGTATAGGGCACTTTGAATTGTCCCAGGCGGGCCGACAGTCCGGGCAGGATGCGGTAGTCGGTGTACATTTCCAGGAGTGTGCCTCCGCTGTTGAAGTTATACATGAAATACAGCAGCCAGTCGTCGGTGATTTGGCCTTCGGCCATAAATATGATTCGTTTTATGTCGAAGTTGTCTTCGACATTGTCGGCATCGTCGCGGGTATATCCTGCTTGTGCATAGCCCATAAGGCGGATGCGGTCTTTCAGGGTGTTGATTACCGCGGCACCGGTATTTTCTTTCCGGTTCCTGTTTTTTTCGGGGGTTTGGGCGGATGCGGATGATCCGCAGAGGGTAATAAGGGTGGCAAGGATTAAGAGCAGACGTTTCATTTGGGTTTTCTATTTAAGAAAAATGGAGGAGGTACTCTTTTCGCAAAGAACAGCCTCCCCGCTTCACTTTTAAAAAAGAACGTTAGTTTTCAATGGCGGCGATGCCCGGGAGTTTTTTCCCTTCGATGGCTTCGAGCAGTGCTCCGCCTCCGGTGGATACGTAGGAGACTTTGTCGGCCAGGCCGAATTTGTTTACGCAGGCTACGGAGTCGCCGCCACCGACCAATGAGAACGCGCCGTTTGCAGTGGCTTCGACGATAGCTTCACCAACGGCTTGTGAACCGTGCGAGAAGTTATTGAATTCGAATACGCCGGCCGGGCCGTTCCAAAGGATTGTTTTTGATTGTTTGATCACATCGCCGAATAGTTTTTCCGATTCGGGTCCGATGTCGAGGCCTTCCCATCCGTCGGGGATTTGATTCACCGGTACGAATTTGCTGTTTGCATCGTTGGAGAAGCTGTCGGCAATCTTGGTATCGGTGGCCAATACCAAGTTCACGTTGTTTTCTTTTGCTTTCTTCATCAGGTCGAGGGCCAGGTCGAGCTTGTCTGTTTCGCAGATCGACAGGCCGATTTCTCCGCCCATGGCCTTGGTGAAGGTGTAGGTCATGCCTCCTGCAATGATCAGGTTGTCTACCTTGGTGAGGAGGTTTTCGATGATGTCGATCTTGGAAGATACTTTGGATCCTCCCATGATGGCGGTGAACGGTCGTTGGATGTTGTTCAGCACTTTATCGACGGCTTTCACTTCTTTCTCCATCAGGTAGCCGAACATTTTGCTGTCGTGGTCGAAGTGTGCGGCAATGAGTGCTGTGGAGGCGTGGGCGCGGTGTGCCGTTCCGAATGCGTCGTTCACGTAGCAGTCTGCATAGGAGGCCAGCCGTTTGGTAAATTCTTTCTGGCTTTCTTTGACTGCTTTTTTTGCGGCTGCTTTTTCGTCTTCCGGAGCGTCGTCTGCCAGCCCTCTGGGTTTTCCTTCTTCTTCGGCGTAGAAGCGGAGGTTTTCGAGAACCAGCACTTCACCGGGTTGCAGGGCTGCGGCTTTCATGGCGGCTCCTTCGCTCATGCAGTCGTTGGCAAACTGTATGTCAACGCCAAGCAGGTCCGACAGGTGGGGCAGGATGTGTTTCAGCGAGAACTTGTCGGTCGGTCCTTTCGGCCGTCCTAAGTGAGAGCCGATGATTATGCTGCCGCCGTCGTTCAGTATCTTTTTCAGCGTGGGAAGAGCTGCGCGCATACGGTTGTCATCCGTGATGCTGAAATTTTCGTCCAGCGGCACGTTGAAGTCTACTCTGACGAATGTCCGCTTGCCGGCGAAATTATACTTGTCAATTGTTTGCATATAGATAATTTTATTAATTTGTAGTTGGCAAAGTTAGTATCTTCTTTCTTTCTTGTGCTATGATTGGATTATTTTCTTCGGCTTTTTGGGGGCTTTGACTATTTTGCTGATGATGGAGTAATGTTGACACAGCGTTTGCAGGCCGCACCTGTAACAGTGGGGTTTTCGGGCTTGGCAGACGTATCGTCCGTGGAGAATCAGCCAGTGGTGCGCAATGGCTAACTTTTCCTTGGGGATGTTTTTCACAAGTTCTTTTTCGGTTTCCAGCGGGGTTTTGGAGTTGTTGGTCAGCCCAATGCGGTTTGAGACGCGATACACATGTGTATCGACGGCCATGGCTGCTTTGTTGAATACGACGGAGCGGACGACGTTGGCGGCCTTCCTGCCTACTCCGGGCAGACAGAGCAGGTCTTCGAGTCTTTCAGGCACTCTGCTGTAGAACTTTTCTACCAGCATTTTTGCCGTGCCAACTAAGTAGCGGGCTTTGTTGTTGGGGAAGGAGACGCTTTTGATGTAGTTGTAAACAACTTCAGGGGTGGTCTCTGCCAGGTCTTCCGGCGTGGGAAATTCGCGCAACAAGGGAGGGGTGACCAAGTTTACCCGCTTGTCTGTGCAACGGGAGGATAGGATCACGGCAACAAGCAACTCGTAAGCATCTCTGTAAAACAGTTCTGTTCTGGCTCTGGGCATTTTTTGTTGAAACCAGGCTAATACCTGTTCATAGTGTTTTTTCTTTTCCACGATATATTCATTTACAATTTAGCATTTAACTCTGTTGCAAAGGTAATAATTCTATTCAATTCATTCTGGAGGTAAATGCAGTAAAGTAAGATAGTAATTAATACGGATTCAACTGCTGATTCGCATTATTAAGGAGAAATTTAAACAGACTCCGGATAATTGCATATATTAAGTGTTTTTCTTAATATTGCAAGTATCAACTTAACAAAAATATGATCTATGAAAAAACCAATCCGATTAAACATTGAGGCATTGAGAGATGAAATGCCCGTATTACGTAAGAAGGCGAAATGTAGAATTATGCGTAGACTTACGTTATTCTGTCTTTTACTTCTCTGTTATATTATCGTAAATGCAGGCGAAGGCAAAGGATGTGCGGTAATGACAATCCGGTTTGAAAATCAATTGTTAGGCTCTGCACTTAGCACACTCGAAGAAAAGAGTGGATATTCATTTATCTATCAAGATAAAATTGAAGATAACCTAACTGAAGTTTCTCCGATCCCCACTCAAAAAGAATGTACTGCATTATGGATGAATGGAAAAGTTATAGATGCGGATGGTAATGATGCAATAGGAGCAACTATCTACATAAAAAAGAATGGAGAAAATATCTATCCATTTACATTTACGGATGAAGACGGGCGTTTTAATCTTCCGGCAAATGCGAATGACAATACGCAAATAGTGGTTGAATATCTTGGCTTTTTGCCGCGTATAGTGTCCATTAGCGATATAAGTTTGATAAAGTTAGAGTTAGATTCTACCCGTTTGTCTGAGATTATTCATACCGGGCCACCGCCGAGAAGGATAACAGTTGGGGATTCTTTTAAGCAAAGAGGGATAACATTCACACCTAACCGCCAATATGCTGTGGTTACCGAAAAGCCGGACTGTGCTTGTGAAAATGAATCATGCCCGTTAAGAAACATAGGTGAAGGCTATAGATTGATCCATATAGATGGAGAATGTGAGATTATGATATGCTCATCGGAAGAAAATAATTCTCTTCCACAGAAGCAACCCTCCATTTCATCCTATTCTAAAATTAAAAAAGATTTAGGCTCTGGGAAGATTGGACTTACTTCAAAGCGGGATATTAAAGATCTGGATATGATGCTGAATTATTATCCTCAAGATCGTGCAAAAGCAATATTTAACGCCGACTATCTGTTATGTTATCCTTACAACATGCACGGAATGACACACAAGAACCATTTTATTTGCGCAAGAGCCATTGTTACAGGAAAAAACGGCCTGGATGTTTTTATCTATTTTGTGCTGACCGATAAAGCAGCGGAAAACTTTGATACATACCTTGCCGGTTTCAGAAAGACATTATGGTTTGAGGACTAAAGGCTGATTCTTTATCCGATTCGTATAAATGTCCTTACCGCAGCCTGTGCCTGTGGAAATGCGGCGTTACTTTCAGGCTGAAGAGAACGATGGCGCTTGCCGTCAGGCAGGCGCCGAACAGATAGGTGATGTCGAACGAAGTATACTGCGCCAGATAGCCTCCGGCGGTCAGGCCGATGCCGATGCCCACGTCCCACGAGGTAAGGTAAGTGGACGTTGCCGTTCCCCGTTTATTATGCGGGGCGAGGTTCACAAACAGCGAGTTGAATGCAGGGAACATCGTTCCGAAGCCAATTCCCAGCAGCAGGGCGACGGTGAAAAACAGCACGGTGGCGAACGCCGGACTGTAGCCGGTCAACGTACCGCAGGCGGCCAGCAAGAAGAAGCAGACACACACCAAGTACATGCCCAGTTTGATGATTCCGGTGATACGCCCCTTATCTACCTGCTTGCCGGAGAACAGGCGCGACACGGCCATCCCGAGCGCCATAAAAGTGAAGAACAGCCCGCTGCTGAGCGAAATACCGATGTCTTTGGCGTACATGGCAACGTATGTCGTGGTCATACCGTAAGGAATGGACAGAAGCAGGAGCGATGCGCCGGCGGGTATTCCTTTTAATAGAATGAAGCGGTCGAGCGAGAGCGGCTCACTGGGCGCCGGCGCTCTCCCGGGCGTTTTTACCAAGCAGGCCGCGACGAACCCCACAGCGCCCGACAAGAGCGAGCACAGGAAAATCGTCTCGAACGAATAGTAATCGTGCATGAACAGCCCGACCATTGGCCCGAAACTCATGGCCATATTGTTCATCAGGCCGTAATAGCCGATGGCTTCGCCGCGGCGGGAAGATGGAGTGATGTCGATCACAAGCGTATTTCCCGCAACCGTCACCATGCCGAACGCCAGGCCATGCACCACACGGAACATGATAAACAGAGACAAGATGCCGGCCGTCAGGTATCCGGCGAAGATGGCCGTAAAGATGAAGTATGCCGCCAGGTACAGCGGCTTGCGCGCAAGCGTGTCGAGCAGGAAGCCGGAGAACGGGCGGATGCACAGCGCGGCAACCGTGTACGACGATAAAATGATGCCCACTGCGGCGTGTCCGGTGCTGAACGCTTCCGTGAGATAGAACGGCAGGATGGGCAAGATCAGGTAAAAAGCAAAGAACAGGAGAAAATTGGCTGCCAACAGAAAGCAGTATCCCGGAGTGACGAGTTTATCTTTTAAATTCATACGTTTTTAAGGCTTTAGGTTTTTAAGTTTTTGAGACGTTGAGACGTTGAGGCTTTTAAGTTTTTGAGGCTTTACTCAAAAACTTAAAAACTCATGAACTCAAGAACTCAAAACTCTTTGAGGAAGCGGACGTCGTTCTCGGAAAACAGGCGGAGGTCGCTCACCCGGTACTTCAGGTTCGTGATGCGTTCGATACCCATTCCGAGGGCGTAGCCCGTGTAGGCCCGGCTGTCGATGCCCGACGCGTCGAGCACGTTGGGGTCTACCATGCCGCAACCCAGGATCTCCACCCAGCCGGTGTGCTTGCAAAACGGGCAACCTTTTCCGCCGCAGATGTTGCAGCTGATGTCCATCTCCGCACTCGGTTCCGTAAAGGGGAAGTACGACGGGCGCAGGCGGATCTGCGTGCTGCTGCCGAACATTTCTTTCGCAAACAGCAGCAATACCTGCTTCAAATCGGCAAACGATACGTTCCGGTCGATATACAGCGCTTCGATTTGGTGGAAGAAGGCATGCGCGCGGTAACTGATGGCTTCGTTGCGGTACACGCGCCCCGGACAGACGATTCGGATCGGCGGTTGGGGACTTGCTTCCATCGCCCGCACCTGAACGGAGGAGGTGTGCGTGCGCAGCACGATGTCGGGGTGTGCTTCGATGAAAAACGTGTCTTGCATATCGCGCGCCGGATGATCCTGGGCAAAATTCAGCGCGGAAAACACGTGCCAATCGTCTTCAATCTCAGGGCCTTCGGCGATATTGAATCCCAAGCGGGAAAAAATGTCGATCGCTTCGTTACGGACTAAGGTGATGGGGTGGCGCGTGCCCAGCTTCACCGGATAGGCCGAGCGGGTGAGGTCCAACTCCGCCGCCCCGCCGCCGTTGTCTTCAAACCGTTCTTTGAGGGCGTTGATTTTTTCCTGTGCGGCGTCTTTCAGCTCGTTCAGTTTCCTGCCGATTTCTTTTTTCCGGTCGTCGGCCACGTTGCGGAAGTCCGCCATCAGGGCGTTGATGGCGCCTTTCTTGCCGAGGTACTTGATACGCAGCGCTTCCAGCTCGTCGGCGCTTGCGGCTGTTGCGGCTTTTACTTCTTGCAACAGTTGTTCGATCTTCGTTGTCATTATCGTAGGTTTCTTAATTTTTTATATAAAAGGGCGGTGCAAATATAACGCCTTTCCATTTACAATTTACAATTTACAATTTACCATTTGCCGGTGCGGCATAAATGGAAGCGGTAAACGGCCGCAGGTTTTCACGGTTGCAGGTTTACCGGTGGTAAAAAAGCGAAAATCCGTTTGCTTTGATACTTTCCGCAATGCGGAGAACGCCGAAGCATTTGTCATTTACCATTTACAATTCAATGTCGTTTAGTTAAGTGAAATCCTTCGGCGTCTTGATATGATTTTGATAAAACACATTTTTCAATAGTTTGTATTTAGCTTGTAAAGTATTGAGCAAGACCTGCGAAATCATAAGGCCCGTGTAGAACTAATCCCGGAAATCATAAAACAAAAAAGGTTTATTACTTGAATAAGAAAAAGTTATACTATTTACCTTCCCCCTCTCCTTTGGAGCTACCGTTTATACACAACTTTGGCCATCATCCATCCATCAAAGATACCTTGGAAGCGGCTGTACCCGTCATAGAAGGTAATGACACCCGGTGGTCGCTGGCTGGCATATCCTTTCCAGCCGCCCAGACGGGCTATTGTCCATGCAGCCCAGGCTAAAGTATCCTTTTTGAAAGGGTTTTTCTGCTTTTCTGTTTTCCCTTCAAAACGGATCTGGAGGTCTTCCATACAGGCTGTCTGCTCCGGGGAGAACACAAGCGAGGCGGGCTGAGAAGTCTCTCCGGAGCGCGCCTGACGCATCTGCAATATCTTGATGGCCGCCAGGAAAGCCATAATAAACAGCTTCCGCAACGCCGGGCCGCTCTCCAACTCCGAACTCTCATAATTGACGCCTTCCGACTTCAACGTCCGGAACAACTCCTCTATAATCCAACGCTTGGTGTAATATCCGACAATCGCCAGCGCGTCCTGCGCATCCGCTACCAGGTGTGAGGTGTACAGTATCCACTCCACCGGCTTTTCCCCCGAAGGAACACTCCCCGCCTTCTCCCTGACCTGCACCACATAAACGTCGAGAGATGGCGGGTAACACTCCGCATGAACAGTTCCCGAAGGACGGCGCAGACGGACCCGGCCGTAACGCACTTCCATCTGCGCCATACGACTCTTACGGGCTTTACTCTCCAGTATCTCCAGTTCGTACTCCTGAGACACGGACATGCAGGAGAGCTGCTCGCTCAATCTGGAAATGTCGCCTTCCACCCTGCGGTCATGATGGGAACGAACCACAAAGTCCAAACCCGCCCGGCTCAACAGACAGAAGCTCTCGTAAATATCCCCCTCCCTGTCCTGAACCACCGTCTTACGAACCCCTTCAGGCAAACGGCCGCCGGCAACGATGGCCCGCTCAGCCCAACGGTAAGACTCCTTATCTTCTAACGGCTGACGGGAGTAAGCCCGCTCTCTTTTACCCGCCTTCCCCTCCGGACGGCACCACAAGTGGATGTCCAACGCCCCGGCAAGGGAATTGTCCGACGCATCCACCGCGATCGTGGGATGGCAAAAGAATCCCAAATCATGGTCATTGCCCGTAACGCCAAGGCCCGCCCTGTCCGTGATACGTCCGCGGTGACGCTCCAGATTCAACTCCGTAGTGTCCTCCAACAACAGAAGATGGAACTTCCCGTGACACTGTTCCATGCAATGGGATATGCATATTTCCGTTAGATTTTCTTCCGTAACACGGTCGTTTTGCCAGTAACGGTAAAACGAGATCTGATCGTTCCAATCGTCCGCCTTCTGCATCATAACACGCGCCTTTCCGACAATAAACCGGAGGATTTCAGCCCCCTTTTTACCAGACGCTCATCGGTAGAGCTCCGGGTGTGTTTTCTTACTGCACTTTCCATATCCTATTGTCTTTATTTCCTTGTTGTTTTACGAAAGCAAAGTTAGAGCTTTCATTGTGTAAACCGATCGAACGAGGATACGAAAGTTGTGTATAAACGGTAGCTCCTTTGGAGAGGGTTGGGGTGAGGCTGGGCTTCCTATAAATAAAACTCCCCGCGCCACGCTTGGCTACGGGGATGTTTTCAACAAAAAGCTTAGCAAAGCCATTTCTGTGATTCGCATCATGAGTTATGGCCGTTCTTACTACGGCTGTTTGGGC
>JAITSN010000079.1 GCA_031287715.1 Mediterranea sp. (in: CFB group bacteria) | reverse complement strand
AGCTTAGACGGCGTATTTGCGCCATAAATTCAGTTGACGGAGCTTAGACGGCGTATTTGCGCCATGAATTCAGTTGACAGGACTTAGACGGCGTATTTGCGCCGTAAATTCAGTTGACAGAGCTTAGACAAATATATAAGTGGTCTTCGCGCCACGGACGGCGCTTGAGAAAAACATAAATGATCCTCCATAAAAAATCCCTTGCAACAAGATTCGTTGCAAGGGACAATTGGCCTTGAAATGCCTGAAAGAGATTGGATTTAGTTCGGGTTACGGGCGTATTCGGTGGCATTCATTCCCCAAAAGGATTTGAATATGCGGCTGAAGTAGTGGGGATCGCTGTAACCGACTTCATAGGCTATTTCGGCCATGGTATAACGGTGTTCGCCAATCAGTTCGGCTGCTTTTCTCATCCGTGCATTGCGGATGTAGAGTACGGGCGAGTGTCCGGTGAGCGATTTGAGTTTGTGGGTGAAGTTGGTTCGGCTCAGGTTGAAGTTGCTCACCAAGTGGTCTACGCTCAGGTCGGGGTTGCTCATCTGGGCTTCCATGAGTTCGTTCAGGCGGTTGAGGAAGGTTTTATCTTTTTCGGTCCATCCTCCGGCGGTAGCAGGCGCCGATGTGTTCCGGCTGTAATAGGCTTGCAGCCTTTTTCGTTGTGCCAGGAGGTTTTCTACTTTGGATTGAAGATAGCTCACGCTGAAGGGTTTGGTGATATAGTCGTCCGCGCCTGTCCGGATGCCGGTCAGGACGTTGTCCATGTCGGATTTGGCCGTCAGCAGGATGGCCGGTATGTGTGATGTCCGTTCGTCGTTGCGGAGTTCGTGCAGCATGGTTAGCCCGTCTTTTACGGGCATGGTGATGTCTGTTATCACGATGTCGGGGAAATGCGTGAGTGTTTTTTCGAGTCCTTCGCTTCCGTCTTGGGCTTCGAGGATGCGGAATGTTGTCTGGAATACGCGCTTGACGAATTGCCTCAGTTCGGCGTTGTCTTCTACGATGAGCAGGAGCGGGGCGTTTTCGCGGCCGGGTTCACCGGGTTGGCCGGACGGCGTTTCGTCTTCCGTATCTCCGTCGCCGACGATGTATTCGGTGCCGTCGTCGTAGTGTTGCTTGCCTTTGGGCAGTGTGAGGGTGAAGGTGCTGCCTGTTCCTTCGCGGCTGTCTACGGTGATGTTTCCGTGGTGCATCTCCGCCAGCTCTTTTGCTATGGACAGCCCGTGCGCCGTGCCGCTGTTCCGGTTGAATATGCTTTCCTGCTTCCCGGGCGCGATGCCTGCGCCTTGGTCGGTTACTCTGATCGTTACCGTGTTTGCCGTTTCGTCTACCTCTACCCGGATGTGTTTGTGGTCGGGGGTGTATTTGAAGGCGTTGGAGATGAGGTTGAAGAGGGCTTTCTCTATCTTGTCTTCGTCGATCCACAGGTAGCATACGGGCGGGACGGAGTTGTACGTGATCGTGATGTGCCTTTCATGGGCGATGCCGGCGAAGTGCCCCACGATGTTCTGCGCAAGGCCGGCGATGTCTATGCGGCGGACGCGCAGGCGCATCTTGTTGCCCTGTACTTTGCTGTAGTCGAGGATCTGCCCTACCAGGCGCTGCATTCTCAGGCTGTTTCTGCGGATGGTGTTGAGTTGTTCTTTCAGTTCGTCCGGCAGGGTTCCGTTGTTGAGGATCATTTCCAGCGGGCCTGTGATGAGCGTCAGCGGGGTGCGCAGCTCGTGCGAGACGTTGGTGAAGAAGTCCAGCTTGAGGCGGGCCAGGTATTCTTCGTTCTTCACCTTTTGTTTCATCCGGTAGAAGACGGTGTAGATGTAAATCACCGCCAGGCCGGCCAACAGAATGAGCACGCAGAGCAGTACCGTTGCGCAGGGGGTTTGGGCGAAGGTGGGGAGCACTTCGATCGGAAGCGTTCTTTCGTTGTCTACCCATACGCCTTCGCTGTTTGTCGATCTGACGTAAAAGGTGTAGTTGCCCGGGGGCAGATTGGTATAGTTGGCTTCGTGCCCGTAGTCGGTATGCTGGTATGCGCTGTCGAACCCGCGCAGCATGTAAGCGTAGTGGATATGTTCGGTTCCGGCCATATCCGGCGCCGAGAATATGATCCGCAGCGAGTGGTTGTTGGGGGGAAGGGTGATGCAGGGGCTGTTGTCGATGCTTGCGGGCAGGAGGTCGGGGGTGTCTTTGGGTGACAGCTCGCGGTTGTTTACCCAAACGGAGGAGAAGAAGAGTTGCGGAACGAAGTCGGTCTTGCGTATCTTTGCCGGGTCGAAATAGAGTATTCCCCTGTTGGTGCCGAAGAAGATGCGCTTGCCGTTTGTGGCTCCCGCCCCCTCGCTGAAGTGCAGGTTGAAGGCGATGTCTTCGCTGGGATACCGGGTTTGTTCGTGGGTATCGGCAAATCGTACCAGCCCGCCTCCCGTCACGACCCAGAGTCCGCCGTCCGGGTCTTCTTCCATGGCATAGATGATGTCCGAGAGCAGCTCGTCTTTTTGCATAAACGGGTCGCAGCCGTATATGCCCTTGCCGGTTTCCCGTATCTCGTTCAGCCCGCCTCCGTAGGTGGCTGCAAAGCGTTTGCCGCCGGCCGTGCACCGGATCATGTGCACGTCGTTGTTGCTCAGGCTGTGCCCGTTTCCCGGCTCGCGGCATATCTGCCCGAAGGTGATGGCCTCCGGCTCGCCGAAGTTCCCGTCGAAGTGCAGGATGCCGGCCGTGGTGGATACCCAGATGTTCCCCTCCCGGTCTTCGGTGATGTGCCGCGTCTTGTGGAAGCGCTGTATGGGGTAGTGCAGCCGGTTACGGTGACTGATGAAGCGCAGCCGTCCGTTTGCCTGCCGCTCAATCAGGTTCAGTCCGCCTCCGTAGGTAGCCACCCACAGCCTGCCCTTGCCATCCTGGAACACGTGGTAAACGTTGTCGCTGCTAATCGAATACGGGTCGTCCGCCCGGTAGCCGAACCGTTCCAGCCCGAACCGTCCGCCCGGCCCTTCGGTAGCTTTGATCAGCCCCTCCCCCTTAGTTGATAGCCAAAACACGCCACCGGCATCCTGCGTAATGGCATACACCTTGCCGGCCCTGAACCGGTGGAGCAACTTGAATCCGCCCGCATCGTAGACTGAAACGTTCAGGTCTCTGCCGCCCGTCCACAACCGCCCCTTCCTGTCGACGAACAGCGCCCGGATCTCATTCTCCGGCAAGTTAGGGTCGTCGGGCGACGGCAGATGGAAGCCGAACCGGTCGGGGATGAACCTCACCCGTTTGAGGCGGTTGAGCTGCGTGCTCATCCACAGGTTGCCCTGCCTGTCGGCGAAAGCTGAGAAACAGCGGTCATTCGACTTCCATTTGATCGGCTGCTCCGTCGTGTTGAACGGCACAAGCTCCCGTCGCCGTGGGTCGTAGTATGAGAACGCTCCGCCTTTGGGATGCACCCACAGCACTCCGTTCGGGTCTTCAATTGCAAAAAAGCCGGTCTCGGTCTGCAACGGGCGACCGATCTCGTCCCGGCCCACGAACTCGCGGAACTTCCGCGTAGCCAGGTCAAACAGCGTCACGCCCGGCCCGGGATGGGTGAGCCAGAGCAACCGGTGGCGGGTCACGGTAGCCGATTCGATCGTCTTGTCCTTCCGCAAAGCCAGCCCCTCAAGCGTGATATGCCTGAACCCACCCGTCGAATCGCCGGCGAAGAATCCGTCGCTGTCGGTGACGAACAGCGTCGCCTGCCCGTCGCTCAAGATGGAACGGATGGCGGCGGTGGTCTCCAGCTGCCTCACCGCCACCCGCTTCTCCTTCAACCCGCAAACATACGTCCGCCCCCGGCTGCCGCCCAGCAGGAGCGTGCCCTCCGCCTGCTCCGCGCAATAGAACGCATGGCGCCCGTCTCCGCCGACAACCGTCGACAGCTGCCCGTCCGCCAAGCAGTAAAGTCCGTCGTCGGTAAGTATCCATTCTTGTCCGGCAGCATCCTCAACGACCGTCTGCACGCGGCCCGCCGGCAACGTACGCGCATCCCTCGAATACAACACCGGCTCCAGCGACAGATCCGCCGGCTGCGTAACAACCCGCAACGCGCTGCCGTCGGCAAACAACAGCCAGACCGCCCCGCCCGGCAACACGCGAATAGTCCGGACGCTGGCAACCGTCCTCTGGCAGACAGGCTCAAACACTTCCCTGTCCGGACGGAAACGGTACGCCGTCGAATCATAACACAGCACCCATATACACCCTGCCCGGTCTTCGGCGATCTGCTGCAACCGGTCGTTGGTCAGCCCGCCTTCATCCTGCGTGCTCGACTTATAATTCCTAAAGCCATATCCGTCAAACCGGTACAGCCCGTTCCATGTGGCAAACCACAGCAATCCCTTCCGGTCTTGGATGATGTCGTTCACAAGACCCTCCTCCACCCCGTCGCGGGTAGAAAAATAAGTCGCAATATACTTTCCGGGTAATCCCGCTTCAAGACCCGAATGGCCCCATGCAGGCAAATACAGCAAGGCGAGTGCAAAGGCGGCTAACGTCGTGGCAAACAAGTTGTTTTTCATATGCAATACTATCTCTCGAAGGACGAAGATAGCACAAAATCCGAATCCCCTTATCATTTACCGTTTACCATTTACCATTTAATGTCGTTTAGTTAAGTGAAATCCTTCGGCGTCTTGATATGATTTTTGTAAAACACATTTTTCAATAGTTTGTATTTAGCTTGTAAAGCATTAAATTGTCCTATAAATGATATGAACCCCAAAGTTTGGACGGATTAATACTATTTATCTTGTATGAGTTCGATATTGCACCGGACTCATGTTGTTTGTCTTAAGGGTGTGAAAATTGTGAACAGGAGACTACCCGTAAGCCGAACAATCCCCTGTTAATAAATGAAGTAAATCAGATTATGCAGTAACCCATTTCACATAGATTACTGTATTGTTGTCATCTACATATATGGGTTTGCCCATTTCGACCGGTTCTGTGAAAGCTGCGTCGAAATAATATTCCGCCTTTTTCCCTGCCTGTTCGGGAGCATAATTAATGATAGCCTCCGGGGAAATTCCGTAGCTCACATCATAAGCACCGATATATCCTATGCTGTTGAACGCGTCAGAGGTATAGCCGCTGTAAAACGTGTTCTCTCCCAAGCCTTCGCCCCACACGACTTTCAGGGAGTTCTGCCCGGCGGTCTCGAAATCCTCTGCCGAAAAGCCCTCGGGGAAAGCAGGCGATGCGCTGTACTCGAATGTTATCTCTTTGCTTCTTTCGACTACCTGTATCACTTGCGTAATATTCAAACTTTCTAATTTAATGGATGTTATCCGCATACCGTCGAGCGTTATCTTTATCTCTTCGCTAATATTTCCGTAATTGACTACATAGGTTGCCGTGTATTCATCACCGTTTACCGTCCATACATATTTATTCCAGTCTCTCGGGGGCAAACCGCAAAAATATTCCAGATAACTTATAAGGCCGGCGTGGTTGAATTTACCCCAGAACAGGGCAGGTTCTACCACACACTCGTATCTTTTCGCGCCGTTTATATTCCCCGCCTCGGAATAATACACATAATCGCCCTCCAGATATTTGATGTGGTCGGTGGTTATGTTTGATGTATTATTGTCGGTGGTTTGCCGGTATTCGACGCACTTGCGGCTCGCCACATCATAAGCCAGCCAAGTGACGGTCGTCAGGTCTTCGTAGTGAGGCCATTCGGTAGTAACGGTTTCTGTCATGCGAACCGTCAATGCGGAGCTGTTTGCCGTATTGTTCAGCGCGGTTATGATAACTCCCGATTTATCCGCCGAAGGGTCGGGGTCGGGGGTTTCGCCATCCTCGGTCGTTCCCTCCTGCGTTACGGTCACGGTTATTTTGTCCGTGCCGGAAGTAACGGTGATGGTTGCCGTGCGCGTTTTCCCCGTATAGTTCGGGGCGATTTCAATAGTCAGCGTAAATGTACCCGCACGGCCGTCGTACTTTTCCGTTCCATTGTGCAACAGCCTGAGCCACGATACGGAAGAAGCCTTTGTCGCGGGCATTGCCGAACGGTTGGCGGAAGTCGTTTCCGTTACAGTTGCCGTCCATGCGGATTTGGCGGTAAAGGTAAATCCCCCGGTGGTTTCGTCGTCGGCATAGCCCTGTTGGGTTTGTTCTGACTGGTCGGGCATCTCGATTTGTGTGCCGCCGTTGTCGTCGTCGTCACTGCAGCCCGCCAAAATAAAGGCGGGAAGCAGGAGCATAAGTAGTAAATAGCTTAATTTTCTCATTTTCATCTTTTAATTGATTAGTATAAAGTTTATTGAACCATTTGGCCTGACCAAGCCCTGTAATGTACGGCGCCGCTTTTTGTAGTGCATTGCACGATGCCCAGCTGGGAATCGGGGCTGATATATGAATATTCATAAGGAATAAACTGCTGCATTTCAAGATTTTGCTTGCCGTTTTCTTTCCACGTCCCCAAACAAAGAGTTCCATACAATCCGTTGTTTTTTACTATAAACACCCAACAACCTGTTTTATTCCAGTTAACTTCATCCGAAAGAATTTTTGTAAATTCTTGAACCTCCAAAACAACTTTTCCTTGAGCCATAAGCTCCTGGCGGTAAGAACCTCCTCCCAGTTCGACCTCTTCTCCGTTACGGTCGTAGATATACCAGTCGCTATCATCTTCTTTATATCTGGCTGCAAAATATTTTCCGGTCGATGTAATAATCTCGGTAAATTCTTCGTCGAACCCGATTACTATTTTGCCGCCGACCTCAAGGGCGACGTATTTACCCTCTTCAAGAAGATTGGCATCCCCTCTTAGCGTGATGCGCACCTGCTGCGCGAAAGCATCCGTGGCGGCAGTTGCGGCGAACAGCATCACCATCATAAAAATTACAACTCTTTTCATCTTTATCATCATTTAATTCAGTTCATAAACAATTACCTTATTGGCGGTATCGGTAACACAATCTATTATTCTGCTTTCCGTTTCTTTTGCGGTAAGAAACAACCCTTTGGGACGAAGCTCGACCACTGCACCGCAGTCGAGATAGAGCGAAAGGAAACAGTCGCTTTTCAAGTCATCAACTCCAAAGTATTCTACTACTTTACCTATCTTGGCTTTATAGGTTTTTACACCGCCCTCTGCTTTGGCATCATACTGGCTGTTTTGGTTGGGTTGCTTTTCGAGTGCTTCCAGCCATCTCTTGGCTTCCTCGAACTGTTCGTCACGAAAAAAATAGTACGAGTCGCAATAGTTGTTCTCTAACGGCACGAATCCCCGTCCCCTGAGGTCGTTGGCGGCCAACGTGCTATTTATTGGATTATCTTCCGTATGTTCGTGCCACAACAATTGCACGGAATAATCGTAATCTTGTTCGAACAGATACTTGGTCAGTGACAGATTACCACCGTCCTGAAGCATTACAAATGACTCTCCTTCCATTTCTACGAGTATTCCGGTAAGCATTCCACTATGGTAACTCCCGAATTTTTTACTTCCCAGATTGGAGTCGGCCTTGCCGTACCACGCGTGGCTGGTTTTCGTTTCGCGGTTTGCGAAATATGATTCCGCAAGGGTGGCGTATCCGGGAATATCGACGGATTTACTACCCGTGCCACCACTGCCTCCACAAGAGGATATTAGCACCAATGCCATTAAAAGCATAATTGTCAAACAGTTTGAGAACTTTTTCATTCTGATTTACTTTAGATTGTTAATATTAAGCTGATTACGATTGATTTCAAATGAAGAGATACCCGCACGGAACATCCGGCGGGGACGGGCAATAAAAAACAAGCGTTCCGGCTTAATCTAAAAACCGAAATGCTTGAACTGTATATGATTGTGATTAAATTACGCGCGAAGCCACAATTCGGGGAGAGGGGGGGGGGTAAATGCCTATAAAACAGCGAGTTGTGTTCATTTTAGACGTAAGATATTTTTGTCCTGCAATGTCAAGTATTGCAGAAAATAAATAAGGCTTATATGTAGCCGATACTCCCATTCTGCAAATATAGGTATTTATCCTGAACCACAAAAAAATAAAGGGATTATGAACTGCCCCCCAAAGTTGTACCAATACATTGACTATTACAATAATAATTTAATTTGCTATTCAATGTCGTTTAGTTAAGCTATAACTTTTTCTTATTCAAACAATAAGCCTTTTTTGTTTTATGATTTTGCAGGTCTTGTTCATTAGCCCATCAAAGGAGCTTAACGCATTT
>JAITSN010000033.1 GCA_031287715.1 Mediterranea sp. (in: CFB group bacteria) | reverse complement strand
TAAGGCTATTCGGGAAAATAGTGTATTTTTGTTCTTTGAAATAATGAATGTATTACTGTATATCAGAGTTATAAGCTGATAAGGTGTAAACTATCCCAAAAGTGAAGGGAACTACAACTTTTTGCGATTGTTTCAGCCTCTTCAATTGGGTGTAAACTATCCCAAAAGTGAAGGGAACTACAACTTAGGCTTATCGCTATTAAATATTTTGTCGGGTGTAAACTATCCCAAAAGTGAAGGGAACTACAACTTCATGATAGGAAAACAATAGAAGAATTTTGGTGTAAACTATCCCAAAAGTGAAGGGAACTACAACCCTGTTTTTAATAATATCAGCCTGCGCTGAGGTGTAAACTATCCCAAAAGTGAAGGGAACTACAACTCCCGATTAAGTACTGTGAATAGAATTGCAGGTGTAAACTATCCCAAAAGTGAAGGGAACTACAACTCTTTCATAAGTCTATGCTTTTTAAATCAGGGCGCAAACCACCCCAAAAGTGAAGGAAACCACAACCGCCTTTACAGAGCTTTAAGTTACCAGACACAACGAATACGGCGCTTTTACCGATTACCTGCGCGTGGATGGTGCCGCATATACCGGAGAGTTCGGTGCGGCGGTGGTTTGGGATGATACCGGTGTTATCAGTAGTACGCCCACAGTTACGGATTCCGGGAAGGACGCTTTTGTGCATGTGTAAACTACCACCAATCTCGGCAATGCCGTGGTGAAAGCCTATAAAAAGGAAGACGGCACGCAAACACCGGTCGTACAGGTTCTTTGTCCGCTGCGTGCGGGAATGAAAAAGAGAAAGCAGTACATTATTATATAAAAAAGTAAGAGAGGCTGTTCACCGCACGCGGTGAACAGCCTCTCTTACTTTGCACTCCAGACAGACGTTTAAAGCGTTACCCCCGTCTTGAAAATCGCAATTTCGCGATAGCCTTTCTTTTCATTGTTCACAAGCTCGCCGCCGGCCACCCGGATGATATAGCCGATGAAGCGTTTGCAGGTTTCTTCCATAGGTTCGCCTTCCACGATCACTCCCGCGTTGAAGTCTATCCAGGTTGGTTTCCGGTCGGACAGGGCCGTGTTGGTTGAGATCTTCAGGGTCGGCACGATCGTTCCGAAGGGCGTTCCGCGACCGGTGGTGAAGAGTACGATGTGGCATCCGGCCGCGGCCAGCGCTGTCGAGGCAACCAGGTCGTTGCCTGGGGCGGACAGCAGGTTCAGCCCGTTGGTTTGCAGGCGTTCCCCGTAGGGAAGCACTCCCGATACATCACTCTTGCCGCATTTCTGCGTGCAGCCCAGCGCTTTCTCTTCCAGCGTAGAGATGCCTCCGGCCTTGTTGCCCGGCGAAGGATTCTCGCCCACCGGCTCTCCGTGGGAAAGGAAGTAAGCTTTGAAATCGTTGATCAGGCGCACGGTCTGCTCAAACAGCTCCTCGCTCTTGCAACGGTTCATCAGGATCGTTTCCGCCCCGAACATTTCGGGCACCTCGGTCAGTACGCTGGTGCCGCCCTGCGCAATCAGGAAGTCGGAGAACATCCCCAGCAGCGGATTTGCCGTAATGCCGGAGAAACCGTCCGAGCCGCCGCACTTCAGGCCGACGCGCAGCTCACCCAACGGAATATCGGTGCGTAGGTCTTTGCTCGCCTTGGCGTACAGCTCGCGAAGCAGCGCCATTCCTTCCTCATATTCGTCGCCGGCCTGTTGAGTGACTAAGAACGACACGCGGTCTTGGTCATGATCGCCAAGGAACTCGCGGAAAACATCCGGCTGGTTATTCTCGCAGCCCAGGCCCACCACAAGCACAGCGCCCGCATTGGGGTGAAGCGCCATATCGCGCAGGATCTTTTTGGTATTTTCATGATCGTCGCCCAGCTGCGAACAGCCGTAGTTGTGCGGGTAAGCCACGATGGCGTCCACCCCTTTGCCTCCGGTCTCGCGGCGAAGCCCCTCAGCCAGCTGATTCACAATTCCGTTTACACAACCCACCGTCGGGATGATCCATACCTCGTTGCGGATGCCCGCATCGCCATTCTTGCGGCGGTATCCCTTGAACGTCAGGTTTTCCCGCGGAATATCCAAGAAAACGGAAAGCGGATTGTACGTATAGTCCAGCAATCCGGCAAGGTTGGTCTTGATGTTGTTTTCGTTCATCCGGTCGCCTTGCTTCTTTGCCGCAGTAGTATGCCCGATGGGGTAGCCGTATTTGATGACATCTTCTCCTTCGGCAAAGTCTTTCAGCGCAAACTTATGCCCGGCCGGAATGGTTTCGTTCAGTTCGATTGCCACCCCGCCGATTGCCACTTGTTCCCCTGCCGGGAGGTCTACGATGGCCACAGCCACATTATCCGCAGGATTTATCTGCAAAAACTTCGTCTTCATCATCTGGTTTGATCTGTGCATTTTTATAAATTGATAATTGACTATTGATAATTGTCACATTCAATGAATTTGCCGGCATTTCCGAGCGCCGGCTTACAATTTGTCGTTTAGCCTGCGACAAATATAGAACAATTTTTGCTGTTGTGAGAAATACTGTATCTTTGTGTCCATACGACAAAGGCGTAAGGCTGACTGAAAGGCCATTGAGCATATATTTACCGGAAGGTCCGCGCCGGTTTTTGTCTTGGAAAATAAATTAGAGCTAACCCTATTACGAACGAATTAGATTAAAACTCAGAATTATGGGAAAAAAGGTCGTTACCTTCGGAGAGATCATGCTTCGTCTGGCTACTCCGGATTATTTAAGGTTTTCGCAGGCTAAAGAATTGACCGCAACCTTCGGCGGCGGTGAAGCTAACGTGGCCGTGTCATTGGCAAATTATGGTTTGGATACTGAATTTATAACCCGTCTGCCCGAAAACGACATCGCGAAGTCGTGCATCATGAATCTTCGCTCGCACCGCGTGGGCACGAGCCAAATCATCTTCGGAGGCGAACGCGTAGGCATCTATTTTCTTGAAACAGGCGCCGTGGCCCGTGCGTCCAAAGTGATCTACGATCGCGCCCATTCTTCCATCTCCACCATCCAACCGGGTATGGTGAATTGGAAAGAAGTGCTGAAAGACGCCGGATGGTTTCACTGGACGGGCATCACCCCGGCCTTGTCACAAGGCGCCGCCGACGCTTGCCTGGAAGCCATCCGGACGGCCAACCAAATGGGCGTGACCGTTTCCTGCGACCTCAACTACCGCAAAAACCTTTGGAAATACGGCAAGACCGCCGATCAGGTCATGCCCGCCTTGGTGGAAGGCTGCGACGTCATCCTGGGAAATGAGGAAGACTGCGAAAAAGTTTTCGGCATCAAACCCGAAGGCTTCGACGTAACCGCCACGGGCGGCGAGGTGAACGCGGCGGAGTTTGAATCCGTATGCACCCAGATGATGAAAAAATTCCCGCGCTGCAAGAAAATGATCGTCACATTGCGCGGCGCCATCAATGCCAACCATAACACCTGGGGCGGCGTGCTCTACTCGGACGGCTCGCTGAAAATGTCCGCCAGATACGATATTACCCACATTGTCGACCGCGTGGGCGGCGGCGATTCCTTCATGGGCGGCCTGATCTACGGTTTGATTTCCTATCCGGCGGACGACCGGAAGGCGCTCGAATTTGCCGTTGCAGCATCCTGCCTGAAACACACGATTTACGGCGACTTCAATTTGGTGACCGTCGCCGAAGTGGAAAACTTAATGAAAGGTGACGGCTCAGGTCGCGTATCACGATAACCTCATCATTTACAATTTACTATTTACCATTTACCATTTGAATGACTACAGAGGAGTTATCTAAAAGGCTAAAAAAATTTGCCCTAAGGATTATTAAATTGGTGGATAAATTGCCTGTAACTCCAGCTGGTCGAGCTATAACAAATCAGATCGTTCGTTCGGGAATTTCTCCCGGAGCTAATTATAGAGCAGCTTTATTAGGAAAATCGGATAAAGATTTTCTGAATAAACTTAAAATGGTAGAAGAAGAGCTTGATGAAACTGCATATTGGTTGGAGCTTATAATGGAATTGGAAATGGTAAACCCTGATCTATTGCAGGATTTATATAAAGAGAATAAAGAATTATTACGAATTATAGTCAAAACAATATTGACTATGCGAGATAAAATAAATAAGTAACTTCATTTACAATTTATCGTTTACAATTTACCGCTACCAAAGGGGTAAAAGGTAAATCGGAAATGGTAAATTGTAAATGGTAAATTGTAAATGACAAGATGGCAAGATTTAATAAGATGCAAGTGCTCCATGCGATGTCGGGCACAGGGATGGTTCCCGTTTTCTACCATAAAGATGCGGAAGTAGCAAAAAATGTAATGAAGGCTTGTTACGAAGGCGGCGTTCGCGCGTTTGAATTTACCAACCGCGGCGACTTCGCCCAGGAAGTATTTGCCGAGCTGAGTAAATGGGCGGCAAAAGAATGTCCCGAAATGATTTTGGGCATCGGTTCCGTTGTAGATCCGGCCACCGCCGCGATGTATATCCAGCTGGGTGCCAATTTTATTGTCGGCCCGTTGTTCAACCCCGACGTGGCCAAGGTTTGCAACCGCCGCCTGATTCCGTACACTCCGGGATGCGGTTCGGTTTCCGAAATCGGCTTCGCCCAGGAAGCCGGATGCGATCTTTGCAAGGTATTTCCGGCCGGAAACGTGGGCGGCCCCTCGTTTGTGAAAAATGTAAAGGCGCCGATGCCCTGGTCTATGTTGATCGTTACCGGCGGAGTAGAACCGACCAAAGAAAACCTGACTGCCTGGTTCAAGGCCGGCGTTACCTGCGTGGGCATGGGATCTAATCTTTTTCCCGCCGATATTGTCGCAGCCAAAGATTGGGCTTGGGTTTCAGCTAAGTGCAAAGAAGCGTTCGGTTATATCGCCGAAGCCCGAAAATAAAATATATTCCGGTTTAATTAAATAGGTTTATAAGGCGACGGGCCATTGGATGGGAAACCATTTGGTGGTCCGTTTTTTTTATGATTTGTCGTTGCCATTTGCCATTTTCTATTTTCGCGTGCGTCGTAGCTCCATCCGACGGACGGGAAACCATTTAGATGACGTCGTAGCTCCATCCGACGGACGGGAAACCATTTAGACGGCGTCGTAGCTCCATCCGACGGACGGGAACCCATTGAGACGGCGTCGTAGCGCCAGCCGACTCCGGGAAACCTTTTCGACGGCGTCGTAGCCCCATCCGACGGCGGGAAACCATTTAGACGGCGTCGTAGCTCCATCCGACGGACGGGAAACCATTTAGACGGATATTTTTTGTCGGGGGATAAAAAAAATGACGGACTGATGGTTGATCAGCCCGTCATTTTTCCTGATATGTGAATGGAACGTTTGGGATTACCAGATGTGCACCCGTTCTGTTACGGGTACGAACATCGGATCTTTATCCGTGATATGGAATGTTTCATACCACACGGCGATGTGCGGAAGCGCTCCGTCGACGCGCCATTTGCCCAACGAATGAGGATCATTCTTTGTGCGGCGGAGGATTTCTTCGGGACGGATATTGCCTGCCCAGACATTCGCGTATGCCAGGAAGAAGCGTTGTTCGGGGGTAAAGCCCAGCTTGTCTTCCAGCGGCGTATTTGCCGTAGCCGTTTTGAAGGCTTGGAAAGAAACTTGCAGGCCGCCGTAATCGGCTATGTTTTCGCCTAAAGTGAAGCGGCCGTTTGCATGTACATCCGGTGCGACTTCGATATTGTCAAAGAATTTGGCCATCACGTCGGCGCGTGCTTCAAAATTCTTGGCGTCGTCTTCCGTCCACCAGTCTTTCAGGTTTCCGTCTTTATCGTATTGGCGGCCCTGGTCGTCGAAGCCATGTGTCATCTCATGCCCGATTACAACGCCGATAGCGCCGTAGTTAAACGCATCGTCGGCATTCATGTCGAAGAATGGATGTTGCAGGATCCCAGCGGGGAAACAGATTTCGTTTGTTGTCGGGTTGTAATAGGCGTTTACTGTCTGGGGTGTCATCAGCCATTCGTCTTTATCCACCGGTTTTCCTGCTTTTGCCAGCATTTCGTTGAATATAAAGATGGTGGCGCGGTTGATGTTTTCCCAGTACGAATCGTTCTTTATTTCCAGCGCCGAATAGTCTTTCCACTTGTCGGGGTAGCCGATCTTTACGTGGAATGTGGCGAGTTTTTCCTGTGCTTTCAGTTTGGTTTCGCTGCTCATCCAATCCAAGGCGTTGATGCGTTCGCCCAATGCGGTTTGCAGGTTTTTCACAAGTGTCACCATGCGCTCTTTGGCTGCTGCGGGGAAATATTTCTCCACATACATTTGCCCTACCGCTTCGCCCAATGAGCCGTCGACAACCGAGACTGCACGCTTCCAGCGGGGTTGCAGTTCTTGTTTTCCGGACATTGTCTTTCCGTTGAAATCAAATTCTTCCGCAACTAAATCATCGCCCAGATAGGATGCCGCGGCCGAAATGACATTCCATTGCAGGTAGGCGATCAGGTCGGCAAGCGGTTCGGTTTGGATGATCTTGCAGGTTTCTTTTATCCCGCCGGGTTGCCCGATATTCAAGTCTTGCAGGTTGTTCAGTCCGATAGCCGAAAGGAAAGCATCCCAATCGAAGGGAAGGAAATCTTTTTTCAGCGCTTCCACGGTCATTTTATTGTAGTTGGCGTGGGGATCGCGCAGCTCAACGCGCGAACGGGCGGCTTTGGCCAGGCGGGTTTCGATGTTCATTACGGCTTCCCGCGCCCGGGCTGCCGCGCTTTGGTCGAAACCGGCCAAACGGAACATGTTCACGATATGCTCGCTGTATTTGGCGCGGATGTTCTTCGTATTGTCGTCCTGTTCCATGTAATAGGCGCGTTCGCCCATGCCCAGCCCGCTTTGATAGGTGTGGACGATATTCATGGAGCTGTTCATGTCGTCGGCGTTTACATAAACGGCAAAGAAAGGCGTGATGCCGCGTGTTTGCATTCCGGCCATGACCGGATACAGTTCGCTTTTGTCTTTAACGGCGGCCAGCTTGTCCAGCTCCGCTTTGATAGGGGCGGCGCCATCGGCGTTCAGTTTCACGCTATCCATGGCGATGTTGTACAGGTCGCCTATCTTCTGTGCGATGGTTCCGGCTTCGTGCGTGGCTGCGGCCAGGTCTTCGATAAGTCCGCGCAGTTGCACGCGGTTGTTTTCCGCCAGCTGGTCGAAAGAACCGAAACGGGCGTATTCGGCCGTCAGCGGATGGTTCGTCATCCATCCGCCACATGCGTATTGGTAAAAACTTGTGCCCGGCAGGGCGGTTGTGTCAAGGTTCGCAAGTTGGATGCCCGGGGTTAACGGGGCTTCCTTTTTACAGTTACATCCTGTACTCATAAGACATAATGCAAGGGTTGGTAAAAAATAATGTTTCATAAATAAAATTGGGGGTTGGTTATAAATTTTCCAGCTCGATCGACATGCGTTCCCATTCTTCAACGGCTTTGTTCAATTGCTGTTTGAGCTTCCGGTGCTTCTCGTAAAGCATCATGTCGGATGCGCCGCCGGGGGTGGTTATCTTTTTTTCGAGTATGGCGATGGCCGCTTCTATTTCGCCGATGGTTGCTTCACATTCCGTGACTTGTTTTTCCAGCTTCTTCTGTTTTTTCTTCTGCTCTTTGAGGGCTTCGTACTGTTTCATCCCGTCTTTTTCCAGGGGGAGATGCGCCGCCGGCAAAGGGGTTTCTTCTCCTTTGGAAAGGGATGGGGCGGGGCTGTTCAGCTCGCTCAGGTGTTCGATCTTCTTCTTTTGCAGGAAATCGTAGATGCCTCCCAGGTGTTCTTTCACCAGCCCGCCGGCAAATTCGTAGACTTTGGTGACCAGTCCGTCGAGAAATTCGCGGTCGTGGCTAACCACGATCACCGTTCCGTCAAATTCGCGGATGGCATTCTTCAGCACGTCTTTCGACCGCATATCCAAGTGGTTGGTCGGCTCGTCGAGGATAAGGAAGTTCACCGGCTCGAGCAACAGCTTTATCATCGCCAGGCGGGTGCGTTCGCCGCCCGACAGCACTTTTACTTTTTTGTCGGATGCTTCGCCGCCGAACATGAAGGCTCCCAGGATGTCGCGGATCTTCAAACGGATGTCGCCTGTGGCGGCGCGGTCGATGGTATCGAATACCGTCAGGGTTTCGTCCAGCATCTGCGCCTGGTTCTGTGCGAAGTAACCGGTTTGCACGTTATGCCCGAGGGTTAGTTTTCCTTCAAAATCGATCCGGTTCATGATGCACTTCACCAAGGTTGATTTGCCTTCGCCGTTCTTGCCCACAAAGGCGACCTTCTCTCCCCGGTTGATCGTGAGGTTCACGTCGTGAAACACAACGTTGTCCCTGCCTCCCCGGTAAGTTTTCCCGACTCCTTCGCAAATCACGGGGTAGTTTCCCGAGCGTAGCGCTGGAGGGAACTTCAGGCGTAATGCGGCGTTGTCTTCGTCGTCCACTTCAATGCGTTCTATCTTGTCCAACTGTTTGATGCGGCTCTGCACTTGTACGGCTTTGGAGGTTTTGTAGCGGAAGCGTTCGATGAAGTCTTCGGTGTCCTGTATTTGTTTCTGCTGGTTTTCGTAGGCGCGAAGTTGCTGTTCGCGGCGTTCTTTCCGCAGTTCGACAAAGCGGTCGTAAGCCACGCGGTAGTCGTAGATCTTCCCGCAGGAGATCTCGATGGTGCGGGTCGTTACATTATTGATAAAGGCGCGGTCGTGGCTGACCAATACCACAGCGTTGGCGTGGGTGGCCAGGAAATTCTCAAGCCATTGGATGGATTCGATGTCTAAATGGTTCGTCGGCTCATCGAGCAGCAGTACGTCGGGACGGCGAAGCAGCAGCTTGGCCAACTCGATGCGCATCCGCCATCCGCCGCTGAACTCGGAGGTCGGGCGATTGAAATCTTCGCGGACGAAGCCCAGTCCTGTCAATGTGCGTTCTATCTCTGCTTGGAAGTTGGTTCCTCCCATCATCAGGAAGCGCTCATTCTCACCGGTGAAGCGATCGATCAGCTTATGGTAGTCCTCCGAATCATAGTCGGTGCGCTCGGCAAGTTCGACGTTCATCTTTTCAAGGCCGGCCTGCAACCCGGTGATGTGTTCAAAAGCCTGTTCGGCCTCTTGCATCACCGTCCGGTCGTCCGTCAAAACCATGACCTGCGGCAAGTAGCCGATCGTTGTGTCGCGGGGTACGGATACATTGCCGGATGTTGGCGTCTGCAACCCGGCCAATATCTTGAGCATGGTGGATTTTCCGGCCCCGTTCTTGCCGACCAAGGCGATGCGGTCTTTCTTGTTTATCACATACGACACGTCGTCGAAGAGCGGAACGGCGTTAAATTCTACTTTTAATCGTTCTATGGAAATCACGTTGTTCTTATACTTAGCCTTTCTTCATGTTCACTTCCCCAGCCTGGGCATTCCCGCCGCCGTATTCATGGCGAATATCCCTTTCCGCTTGGAGCGAATGTCTTCGATCAAATAGAATGCTTTCGGGTCGAATTCATCAATAATGGCCACTACTTTTTTCTGTACTTTACGGGAGATGACCGTCTCGATGATGTCTACTTCGGAAACCGCTCCTTCCCCCCGGATCAGGGTAGACCCGAATCCGTTTTTGTTTAACAGCTGCGTCAGCTCCGTGCCGTTCTTTTTTGTGTAGATCCGGAACAGCTGGAAGCCAAAGGCAATCTTATTCTCAACTAAGATGCCCACAAAGTTTCCGGTGGCATAACCGCCGGCATAAGCCAGGTAGGCTAAGATGCTGTTGGCGTGGGAAAATATCTGCGAGATGATCACCACCCAGATAAATACTTCAAAGAAGCCGACGATGGGCGCTTTGGTTCGTTCGCCCTTCGATACGAAAATGATACGCAACGTACCCAAGGTTACATCGCAAATACGCCCGAAGAAAATCACAACCGGCAGAAGCCACGGATAAGTATCAAAGATCTCAATCATAACTGTGCTTTTAATTTATTCGTCAATCTATTACTTAATATTACTTAGATATAAGGGCATTCCCGCTAACGCGCCGGAAGCAGTTGCCGGTCACCCAAGGTATTGTCCACCCGTGCTACGTTTACCCAGAACTTGTTTTCTTTGACCGAAGCGGCCGGATAGGCGGCTTTTTCCCGCGGATACGGATGGCTCCAGTCGCCGGACACGATTTCGTATTCCGGATGCGGGGCGTTAACCAGCACATTGTCGGATTTATCGGCTTCTCCGTTCTTCACTTCTTCGATCTCCCGATGGATGGCGAGCATAACCTCTACGAAATTGTCAAGTTCATACAGGCTTTCGCTTTCGGTGGGTTCGATCATCAGTGTTCCGTGTACGGGGAACGAAAGGGTTGGGGCGTGGTAGCCGTAGTCCATCAGGCGTTTGGCGATGTCGTTTTCGCTTATTCCTGTTTCCTGGTTGATCTTGCGACATTCCAGAATCATTTCGTGGCCGACAAAGCCGTTGGCCCCGCGATAAACCACGCCATACGTATCGTTCAGGCAAGCCGCCAGGTAGTTTGCGTTCAGGATGGCGATTTTGGTGGTGCGGGTCAGGCCTTCGGCTCCCATCATGCGGATGTAACCGTAGGTGATTGGCAGTATGCCTGCGCTGCCGTAGGGCGCGGAGGCTACTTCGTTCTGCGAACGGCCGGAATGGGAATGGCCGGGCAGGAACGGAACCAGGTGCCCGGCTACGCAGATCGGCCCGGCGCCGGGGCCGCCGCCGCCGTGCGGCGAGGCGAATGTTTTGTGCAGGTTCAGGTGGCAGACGTCCGCCCCGATAAACCCGGGATTGGTCAGGCCTACTTGCGCGTTCATGTTGGCGCCATCCATGTAAACTTGTGCGCCGCAGGCGTGTATGATCTTGCAGATCTCTTTGATCTCCGTTTCAAAGATGCCGTGGGTGGAGGGGTAGGTGATCATCAGCGCAGCAAGTTCGTTGCGGTTGGCTTCGGCCTTCCCGCGCAGGTCTGCCATATCGGCGTTGCCCCATTCGTCGCAGGCGCAGGTGATGGTTTCGTATCCTGCCTGAATGGCCGACGCCGGATTTGTTCCGTGGGCCGATGCGGGAATCAGGACTTTGTTGCGATGCCCCTGCCCGATGCTTTCCAGGTAGCTCCGGATCACTCTCAGTCCGGCATATTCGCCGGCCGCTCCCGAGTTGGGTTGGAAACTGATTCCTGCAAAGCCTGTGATTTCTTTGAGCGCTTCGCCCAGGTTGCGGATCAGTTCCTGGTAGCCTTGCGCTTGATCCAAAGGAACCAGCGGATGTATGCCCGTCAGGTTGGGATTGCTCAGCGGGAGCATTTCGGATGCTGCGTTCAGTTTCATTGTGCAGGAGCCTAATGCGATCATGGAGTGGGCAAGGGAAATATCTTTCCGCTCCAGGCGTTTGATGTAGCGCATCAGTTCGGTTTCCGTGTGGTATTTGTTGAATACTTCATGGGTCAGGAAGTTGCTTTCGCGCCTTAGTTTTCCGGTGATGATGCAGGCTTCCGGTATCCCTTCGATCCTGGCTTGATCTTTTCCTGCCGCTGCGGCAAAAACAGCAACCAGCGCGGCGGCCGCTTCCCGGTCGGTTGTTTCGTCCACGCTTAGTCCGACGTCGCCGTTCTCGAAATAGCGCAGGTTTATTTCCTTGTCCAATGCGGCGGCACGGATGTCTTGCACCGAAAGATGTCCGGGCAGACCGAAGCGCAGCGTGTCGAAATATTGTTCGTTGGCTTGGGTGTAGCCCAGCCGTGTGATTTGTTTTTCGAGGAAGACGGCGATGCTGTGGATGCGGACGGCGATGTTGCGCAGGCCGTCCGGACCGTGGTATACGGCATAGAATCCGGCCATCGTGGCCAATAATGCCTGTGCGGTGCAGATGTTGGACGTTGCTTTTTCGCGTTTGATGTGTTGCTCGCGGGTTTGCAGGGCCATGCGGTAGCACGGCTTGCCGTAGCGGTCTTTGGAGATCCCGATGATCCGGCCGGGGATGTTGCGTTTATACTCGTCGCGCGTTGCGAAGAATGCGGCCGATGGCCCTCCGTAGAACAGCGGCGTTCCCAGCCGTTGGGTTGTTCCGAATGTGATGTCGGCTCCCCATTCGCCCGGCGGAACAAGTAAAACCAAGCTCAGCAGATCCGCTGCCACGGCAACTTTGCAGTTTGCCGCGTGGGCTTTTCCGGTAAATTCCCGGTAGTCTTCCGCGTTTCCGTTGGCATTGGGATATTGCAGGATGCAGCCGAACACTTCGGGGGTGAAGTCAAACGTTTGGTATTTCCCCGTAAGCAGTGTGATGCCTTGCGGCACGGCGCGGGTATTCATGACGGCAAGCGTTTGCGGGAATATGTTTTCGTCGACGAAGACCACGTTGGCGCCGGCCTTCTGTTGATCGCGCGAACGGAGCGCATACATCATGCTTACCGCTTCGGCGGCGGCGGTTCCTTCGTCGAGCAGCGAGCAGTTGGCCAGCGGAAGTCCGGTCAGGTCGCTAACGGCCGTTTGGAAGTTTATCAGCGCTTCCAGCCGTCCCTGCGATACTTCCGCCTGGTAGGGCGTGTAGGAGGTGTACCATACCGGATTTTCAAACACGTTCCGTTGTATCGGGGCCGGGGTGATGGTGTTGTACCAGCCCGTGCCGATGTAGGAGGTGTATTGTTTATTCTTCGCGGCCAGCTCGCCGATGTGTTGCGCAAACTTGTGTTCGGGCAGTGCTTCGGGCAGCTTCAAGGGTTCCGTCAGACGGATGTTGGCGGGGATGGTTTTTTCTATCAGTTCGTCCAGCGACTCCACGCCGATTTTTTTCAGCATGGTTTCTTCATCTTTGGGGGCGATGCCGATGTGGCGCGCGGGCAGTAGATCGATCTTCATTTATTTGCAACTTTATATGGTTATCTTAATTATTTGCAGCTTTATATGATTATCTTAAGAAAGGATTCTCAACTTTTTCGATGCCGATGGTGGTTGGCGCGCCGTGGCCGGAGTAGACCACTGTTTCATTGGGCAGGACAAGCAACCGGTTGCGGATGTTTTTTTTGAGGTTGATGAAGTTGCCGCCGGCAAGGTCTGCCCTTCCGATGCTTCCCTGAAACAGTACGTCGCCCGAGAACATGCAGTTATCGTTCTTGCAGTAAAACACTAAACTGCCGGGTGAATGTCCGGGCACGTGTATTGCTTCCAGCTGCGTGTTTCCGAAGGTGATGGCGTCGCCGTCGCACAGGTACTTCCCCAGCGGTCCGGGTTTTTCTTTCAATTGAAAGCCAAACGAGCGGGATTGCGTGGGCGCCAGCTCCAGCCAGAACTCATCGGCCTTGTGGGCTTCTGCCGACAGCCCGAATTCCTGCAACATGAACGGGTTCCCGAAGATATGGTCCAGGTGCAGGTGGGTGTTCAGCACGTGTTTGACCGTTAGCCCGTTTGCGGCGATAAAGTCTTTCAGTTTTTGTTTTTCTTCGTCATAAAAACAGCCGGGGTCGATCACCGCAGCTTCCTTTGTTTCGTCCCATATCACGTAGCAGTTTACGGGGAACATGTTGAATTCAAATCGTTTTATTTTCATAAATTAATGGGGTGAGACGGTTACGTAAACAACCTTCTTGGTCTCAAAGTATTCTTCTTTGAAATCTTCGTTGAGGTGGTGTATGATCGTTTTGTTTTTGACCGGCGCGGTTTCTTTTTCCGGTTCGCCTCCTTTGAGGCAGATCAGCCCGTTGGGCAGGGCGTTCTTCTGTACGGGCGAGATGTTTTTCCTGATGATATTCAGCAGGTCGGCCAGCGGCATAACGGCGCGGCTTACAACGAAGTCGAACATCCGTTTTTCTTCTTCCGCCCTGGCGTGCCGGAACGTTACGTTCTTCAGCCCGATGGCGGCGGCTACTTCCGTGGCTACGCGTATTTTCTTGCCGGTGCCGTCTATCAGGTGGAAGGTTGATTCCGGAAAGAGTATCGCCAGCGGGATGCCGGGGAATCCTCCTCCCGTGCCCAGATCCATCACGGCTGTGCCCGGGCGGAACCGTATGACTTTGGCTATTCCCAGCGAATGAAGCACATGATGCTCATACAGGTTTCCGATGTCTTTTCTTGATATGACGTTTATCTTGGCGTTCCAGTCGATATAGAGATCGTACAGCGCGGCGAATTGCCCGCGCTGTTCTTCCGTCAGATGCGGGAAGTACTTCAATAGAATATCCACGTTGTGCTTAATCGTAAATGGTCAGTCGTTTAATTGCGGGATTCATCAGCTGTTCTATGGCCGCGTAGGGCAGTGCGATCTCTACCGCTCCCATGACATAAGGCGTAAATTCATATACATTATAATAGAAGGTGATGCCTTCTTTGCTCATGTAGAAATTTTCGGTGGGAACGAGGTCTCCCGTCGAGCCGTACCCCATATTTTCCAGCTCCGTCCGCGTTTGAACCTTCTGGTTTGCCATGAGCTGGTTCCAGAGCAAATCGGTCAGTACGTTCCGGTAATCGCCGGTAAAAATATCGTCCGGTACCAGCTGACGCATATTCTTCAGGTCGAAGTTCAGGAATGTAGACGTGTACATGCCGTGCGCGCCTCCGGTATATTCGTTGAAATCAATGCGATAGACCAGCAGATCTTTTTCGTAGAACGTCACCTGGCTTTCCAATCCTTTGTAATACGAATACCAGGAGGCGATGGAGCCGGCGTTTTCTTTGTTCTTCTGATCTTCTACGAACATAGGTTCCAGGTCCTGGCGGTATTCGCCGATGTAATTCTGTGCATACAGTTCGGGGATTTCGCTGATGTCTTCCTCCGCGTATTTGTCTCCGAAGCAAGCCGAGAGGATACAGGCGTTCAGACTGTCTTTCAGTTTATCGTCCGATGATTTGCTGATATAGGTAAAGTCGATAATGATATTTGTGCCCGGCTTTGTGGTATCACCAAACAAGTGGGCTGTTTTGTTGATCTGTACGTGTTCAAACTCAAAACCGCCGGTTTTACCCGCCTTGCCGGTACAGGATGTGTAAATACCACATGCCGGAAGTATGATCGCGAGCAGACTTGCAAATTGATTTTTCATATTGGTTTTCGTTTTAAATTTAACTTTTTGTTTAGGTTCACTCTATTGCAAATATAGAACTAATTAACGGATGCGGCTAATAAACCGGCGGTTTTTCAGATGGAAACCCCATGGTTGTATTTCACTTCCGCCATGACGAAAGTACTTCTGAGCGACCCCAGGCTGTCGATCGTGCCCAAGACGTTGAGAATAAATTCCTGGTAGTATTTCATGCCCGGCGCGTGGATCTTCAGCAGGTAATCATATTCGCCCGAAACGTTGTAACATTCGCTTACTTCCGGAATATTCCGTACGATCCGGGTGAACTCTGCGGCTATATCGCGATTCAGTCTTTTGAGTTTGACACTGCAAAACACAACGAACCCGCAGTTTAACTTTTCGGCATCCAGTATGGCGACGTATTTTTTGATATAACCTTCGGTTTCAAGCCGTTTAACCCGTTCAAAGACCGGGGTTGTGGATAGATTGACGTGAACGGCAAGTTCTTTGGTTGTTAATTTGGAGTTGTTCTGCAAGATCCGGAGTATCTGCAAATCGGTTTTGTCTAAAGTATCCATAGCATGAAATTCGGTAAATAAGTTGTTTGCAACTCTGTTTTAGGCATACATAAATGGTTTGATGCCGTAAATATAGTGCTTTAGTTTTTAAATCTTAACCTATAAAGTAAAGTACGATATGCAATTACATCAGAAGGCGCAGCCTCACCCCGGCCCTCCAAAGGAGAGGGGGACTGGTCTTCGATAGTTGCGAAAATGATTTCCCCTCGGCGGAAGGTGCAAAAATATTTGCGAAAATGGTTTCCACACTGTGGAAGATACAAAAACATTTGCGAAAATGGTTTCTACACTGTGGAAGATGCAAAAACATTTGCGAAAATGGTTTCCACACTGTGGAAGATACAAAAACATTTGCGAAAATGGTTTCCACACTGTGGAAGATACAAAAACATTTGCGAAAATGGTTTCTACACTGTGGAAGATACAAAAACATTTGCGAAAATGGTTTCTACACTGTGGAAGGTGCAAAAACATTTGCGAAAATGGTTTCTACACTGTAGAAGGCGCAAAAACATTTGCGAAAACGGTTTCCCTCCGGCGGAAGGTGCAAAAACATTTGCGAAAACGGTTTCCCCCCGGCGGAAGGTGCAAAAACATTTGCAAAAATGGTTTTGTCGGCAATAAAGGCGCAGCGCGTTAAGGACATGAGCGGAAAGCCCGGAGCGGAGCGAAGCGAAGTGAGGACTTGCAGCGGTTGGCCTGGGCCGCAGGCAACGCCCAACCCCGCCGTTTCATATTTTTATATCCTTGGGGCAAGTGGGAAATGGATGGCGCTTTATTTAAAATTGTATTTTTGCGGCTAATGAACCAATCTATTTTGAATATGAAAAAGAATGTATGTATTGTATTAATCACGCTGGTTGTCGTAGCTGCGGCTTGTCAATCGGGAAAAAAGAAGGAGGTAACGATTATGGAGAATGACAAAGAGGCGTTGTTGAAGATTGAAACAACGATGGGTGATATCACCGTGAAACTGTATAATGAGACGCCCCGGCACAGGGATAATTTTATCAAACTTGCCGGAAACGGTACTTATGAGGGAACGCTGTTCCATCGTGTGATAAAAGATTTTATGATCCAGGCGGGCGATCCGGAGTCGCGGAATGCGCCGAAAGGCAAGGCGCTTGGTTCGGGCGATGTGGGGTATACGTTGCCGGCGGAGTTTGTGTATCCGAAGTATTTCCACAAAAAGGGTGCGTTGTCGGCCGCGCGAATGGGCGACCAGGTAAATCCGCAGAAGGCGTCTTCGGGCTGTCAGTTTTATATCGTGACCGGCCGGGTGTTTAACGATTCTACGCTGTTGCCCATGGAGCAGTACAAGGGCCGGTTTACCGCCGAACAAATCGAGGCGTATACGACGGTGGGCGGAACGCCGCATTTAGATAATGAATATACGGTGTTCGGCGAGGTGATTGAAGGCTTGGAAGTGGTTGATGCCATCCAGCGTGTGGCAACCGGCCGCGGCGACCGGCCCGAGAAGGACGTGAAGATCAGGAAGGTGGTTGTCCTGTAACGATGTTTGGCGAGTATAAAGGGCATTACAGGGCGTTGATCCGGTTGGGGCTTCCTCTGGTTGTCGGGCAGCTGGGGGTGATCGTTCTCGGATTTGCCGATACGTTGATGATCGGCCATTACAATACGGAGAGTCTTGGCGCGGCTTCTTTTGTGAACAATATAGTCAATCTGGTTATCATTTTCTGTACCGGTTTCTCCTATGGGCTGACGCCTGTCGTTGGCGGGCTGTTTGGAAAAGGGCAGCTCGGGGAAGCCGGCCGGGCGTTGAAATGCAGCTTATGGGCCAACTTTGCGATTGGCATATTGGTTACCGTTGTCCTGCTCGCCGTTTATTGGAATGTGGAGCGTCTGGGCCAGCCCGAAGAGCTTATGCCTTTGGTCAAGCCTTATTTTCTGATACTGATCGCTTCGCTGGTCGCCGTGATGTTGTTCAACGGCTTCAAGCAATTTACCGACGGGATAACGGATACGAAGACGGCCATGTGGATCTTGCTGGGCGGGAATCTGTTTAATATCGGCGGGAATTATCTTTTGATCTATGGGAAATTCGGCTTCCCCGAGCTGGGACTTCTGGGCGCGGGGGTCAGTACCCTTCTTTCACGGGTGTTGATGGTGGCGGCGTTTGCCGTGATCTTCTTCCGCAGCAGCCGGTTCCGTCCTTACCGGATAGGATTCGGCCGTTTGGGTTTTTCGGTGGCGCGTTTCAAGGAATTGAACCGGCTGGGATGGCCCGTAGGGCTGCAAATGGGCATGGAAGGTGCTTCTTTCAGCCTGAGCGCGGTGATGATCGGCTGGATAGGCACGATTGCCCTGGCTTCGCATCAGATAATGCTGACCATCTCTACGATCGCTTTTCTTGTCTATTACGGTATGGGCGCCGCCGTAGCCGTCCGCGTGAGCAACTATTGCGGGCAGAGCGATTGGGTCAACGTGCGCCGGTCGGCTTACGCCGGTTTCCACTTGATGATGGTGATGGCGGTTTTCTTCTGCATCCTGCTGTTCTCCACAAGAAATTATTTAGGCAGCTGGTTTACGGACAACAGGGAGGTCGGCGCGATGGTCGTCACGCTTTCGTTTCCCTTCTTGCTGTATCAGTTCGGCGACGGCCTGCAAGTCACTTTCGCCAATGCGCTGCGGGGAATATCGGACGTCAAACCGATGATCGCCATCGCCTTCATTGCCTACTTCGTGGTCTCTCTCCCTGTGGGATACGTCTTCGGATTTCTCCTGGGCTGGGGCGTCTTCGGGGTCTGGATGTCTTACCCGTTCGGGCTGACCTGCGCCGGCATCCTGCTGTATCTCAGGTTCAGGCGCCGGCTATCTCGCTCTTAAACGGAGCATATCGGTCTTCCGTTGATGGAATTTTGTACATTTGCGACATAAGCAACCAAATTGATCACATACTTTTAAATAAATACAGAAAATTATGAAACCAACTTTATTTGTACTTGCTGCCGGCATGGGCAGCCGTTATGGAGGATTGAAACAATTGGACGGGCTTGGCCCAAGCGGCGAAACGATCATGGATTATTCCATCTTCGACGCCATCCGCGGAGGGTTCGGCAAAGTAGTCTTTGTTATCCGCAAGGATTTTGAAGAAGACTTCCGCCAAAAGATCATCAGCAAATACGAGAACCACATCCCCACAGCGGTCGTATTCCAGGCCATCGACAATCTGCCGGCCGGATTCACCGCGCCCGCCGACCGGGTGAAACCCTGGGGAACGAACCACGCCGTGCTGATGGGCAAGGAAGTGATCAACGAACCCTTTGCGGTGATCAATGCCGACGATTTCTACGGCCGCGACAGCTTTGCCGTATTGGGCGGGCAGCTGGCAGGGATGAACGGCAAGGAAAATGATTACTGCATGGTGGGATACCGTGTCGGCAACACGCTGAGCGAAAGCGGCTCCGTTGCCCGCGGCGTATGCGCTACGGATGCCGGGGGCTACCTGACCACGGTTGTCGAACGCACTGCCATCGAACGTATCGACGGGAACGTATCGTTCAAGGATGAAAACGGCGAAACGGTAATCCTTGCCGACCATACGCCCGTATCCATGAATATGTGGGGCTTCACGCCCGATTACTTCCGGTACTCGGAAGAGATCTTCGTCGACTTCCTGAAAGAAAACATCAACAACCCCAAGAGCGAATACTTCATCCCGCTGGCCGTGAACCAGCTGGTCAACGCGGGTATTGCGCGCGTCAAAGTGCTGGACACAACATCCAAATGGTTTGGAGTGACTTATGCGGCCGACCGCCAGGGTGTTGTTGATAAAATACAACAGCTGGTCGATGCGGGAGAGTATCCCGACAGACTGTTCTAACCGGATTGAAGTACTTCTTGAAATATCCTCTTTTTTGTGGAAACGGGAGATAACGCTACCTTTGCTATATTAATAAGGAAACGAATGTGGAGATAAAGTTTGATAAAGCATATTTGCGGGAGCTGTACGAGGATGGAAAGACGATGGATAAGAAGCGTCGTTTCCAGCCGCAGGTTATATTGAAGTACCGTAAAACGCTCGATGTTTTGGAATCTGTTGCCGTCGTTGAAGACCTTTTCAAGTACAACGGTTTGCATTATAAGGTGCTGCATGGCGACAAAGAGGGATTGGAATCCGTCCGTGTGAATGACCAATACCGTATTGAATTCAAAACAACCAAAGTAGTTTCCGAAACGATTGTGACGATATGTGATATAATAGACTTGTCAAATCATTATAAATAAAACAATTATGGGTAGTTTAGGATATGGATACACCCCGACACATCCCGGTGAGGTATTGAAAGATGAAATCGAATATCGCGGCATTTCTCAAACCTGTCTTGCAAAGCGAATGGGAATGTCGTATAAGGCGTTGAACGACGTATTGAACGAACGTCGGCCGCTTACCACTCAAACGGCGATGATGTTTGAAGCCGCTTTAGGTGTTCCTGCCGATTCATTGATGCGCTTGCAGCTTAAATATAATCTGCAGGTCGCACAAAAGGACAGCAAACTGAGCGAACGCCTGGCCCAAATACGCAAGATGGCAGCCGTGGTATAAAACGTGTGTGGCCGATTGAAGCGTTTTTCTTTACCTGATAGGTTCAGCGTGCAAGTAATTCCCGGTTTTTCAGACTGTTATTCTCGCTAAGCAGCAGGTTTCCGAAAAAACGTTCCAGGTATTCGTTTGTAGCGTGGATGTTGTTTTTAAAATCATTGTAATTGGCGCGAACAAGCGCATTGCGGAAATACCAGGAGTGTTTGGCGAACAAATCGTTATTGACATCAAACCCGAATGTTTTTAAGTATTTGATGATAAATACGGCCGTGGTTCTTGTGTTTCCTTCACCGAACGCATGGATTTGCCACAGGCCGGACGCAAATGCGGCGACATGCGAAACGGTTTGTTGCAGGTTTAGCCCTTGGTAGCTAAACTTTTTCTCCTGTTCAAAATCATAGTCGAGCGTTGCACGGATATTCCCGGCGCTTGCATAATAAACAGTTTCCCCGTTAAGCACCCACTCGGCTTTGCTGATGTTGTAATCGCGGATGTTGCCCGCACAGGTATAAATATCCTCAAAGAGGCGTTTGTGGGTCGTGATGTATTCGACAGGAGAAAAACTGAAAGCCTTTTCCGACAATAGCTCTGTAATCCTGACGGAAACCTTGTCGGCTTCTTCCGTTCTGCCGGCTCCGTCTCTTGCCGGTGCGGCTTTGTAGTAGCTGTCTATCCGCTTTTTTACCTCATCAATTGTGATGCCGCCTTCAATATTTTGCTTTGCGGTTTCGATAAGATACGAAGAGGGTTTCAAGCCGTCAACGTCCTGCAAGCCGATTGCCGTTTGCCACACGTAGCTTTTTTCTCTTTTCTCTGGCTCGCCCTGCCTGGTATAACCGTCAAAATCATTCATCATATATCCCCTTTTCTTTAGCCTTAGTTATTGGTTTGCTTCACAAACATAATAAATTCGGGGTAATAACCGGCACGGCAACTCTCCAAAGGGACAGAGGCCGTCGAGGCTGTAAATCTTAAAGGCTTAAAATTATTATATTTGTAGCACACAAAAAAGAATTGCCATGAAAGATAGAATAAACGAATTGAAAGAGGCTTTTTGCAAGGCAAAGAGTGATGAGGAACCGGATATTTAATTCGTATAAGTATGATCAGCAATACAAAAAATACCATAGACGGACAAAGCAAGAAAAAAGCATAAGCAAAGATGCATCCTGTCAATACTTCAATACTACTTTGCCCACCATTGAACGAATGCCTGAAACAACGTTGAATGAGATTGTCGATAAATATGTGGAGATGAATATCGCACATCCATTCATGGAAGGTAACGGAAGAAGCGCACGCCTTTGGCTTGATCTGATGCTGAAACGCTCTCTGAAGAAATGCGTAGACTGGAGTAAAATCAGCAAGAACGACTATCTCAATGCTATGCGAATAAGTCCTGTGGACAGCATAGGTATTAAGGCATTGATTATTCGTATTATTACGAGGAGAATGAATGAAATTTATCATTTACCATTTGCTGTTGAATACGAAATGGTAAATGGTAATTGCAAATGAAATGTGTCTGCTTTTTTGTTTCTTCGAGAAAATAAACAAATAGATTGTTTTGAAGTTAACCCTTATTGATTAAATTTGTCGCTTGACTATAACTAATATAACGACACAATGGAAATTGAAAGACTTTGCGCTATGAAAAGATTGTTTTTATCTTTTACATTGGCATTTTTGTTTTGTGTAGAATATGCGGGGGCGTATAGCTTCAGACAGTACACGGAGAAAGACGGATTATCGGATGCCGTAGTAGCTTCTGTTTATCAAGACAGGAACGGGCTGATGTGGTTTGGGACAAACGACGGGTTGAATACGTATGACGGATTGAGGATCCAAAACTTCCAGACAACCGAGGAACAGGCTTATCTTACCGGCCAAACCATAGGGGATATTTTCGAGGCTGGGAATAACGTGTTTTGGGTATTGACCAACTATGGGTTGAACCGGATTGACCATCCCAAACAAACGGTCAAAGTTTTTGATCAGTTTGATTTGAGTACGAAGGTCGCCATGAGTCCTACCCATGACATTTACGTTGTCAAGGAAGATAATTCCATATCGTACTATCATACCGGCGAAGATGCTTTCCAGAAAATACCGGTAAACGAACTTTCTTTTGAGAATGTAATTAATGTATTTATCGACCGAGATAATACGTTATGGGTATTTATGGAGAACGGCAATCCTCTGAGTTTCTCCGTCCAGCGTACGGGCGATGAGGTTAAGCTGATTCCCCAAAGTGTTTTCAAACATCAGGAGGCTGTTTTGTGGTGTTTTTACGAAGACAGCGCCATTTATCTTGTGGACGCAACGCTAACGCTTTACGAATACAACATCGCTGATAAGACCAAATACTACATACAGGATGTAAACTCTCTGGTAACTAAAAACGGAGATATTTCTTCCATTATAAAATATGCCGGCGATTTTTATATCGGCTTTACCAATGGTGGGATGGTGCGGATCAAAAACATGCCCGAACAGCGGAGCCAATACCAGGTGGATGAAATTGCGTTTCGTCCGGGCGTGCTGAGCCTGTGTAAAGACCGCTATCAGGATATTGTCTGGATCGGCACTAATGGCCAGGGAGTTTATATGCTGTTCAATGAGGCTTCTTCATTGGGCGCCGTCTTGTCTGCCAGCCTGAGCAATTCGATCCATACTCCCATTACAGCGCTTTACCGGGATGACAGGCAAACGTTGTGGATCGGCAGCGCAGGGAACGGCATCGTGAATATGCAGGGATACACTCCCGAACAGGGAACGGGCAGCCGCTCTGAATTTTTTCTTCCGTATAACAGCCTGCTGGGCAGCACGACGGTGAATGCGTTTGCGCGCAGCTCGAAGAATTTACTGTGGATAGGAACGGAAAACGGCATCGACTATTATTCTTATCAGGAGCGCCGGATAAAAAACATACCGATCGTTGCCGACGGAAAGCCGGTGAAGTTAGTTCGGGCGATTTGTGAAATAAACGATTCCATTCTTTGGATCGCTACTTCGGGCGAAGGATTGGTGAAGGTACATCTGGTGGGAACGCCCGACTCGCCTATCATTGCGTCGGCCAAACGCATCTATGCCGGAAACGGCAGTGAAGCGGCAAACATGTTTACCGTCGCCTATAAGGAAGACGAAAGAACGGTGTGGTTCGGCACGCAAGGAAACGGCGCCTGCAAGGTCGACAGCGGCAGCGAACGCATAGAAAACTTCCTGTTTGCCAAAGGCGAGAACCAGCCGCAGAACGATGTGTTCTCCATCTTGAAGAACAGCGAAGGCTACTGGTTTGCCACAGGCGAAGGTTTAGCCAAAATGGTCGGGACGGAAAAAACCTTGTTCAACGAAACGAACGGCTTCCTGCATAAAACGGTACATGGCATTCTGGAAGACAATAGCGGCAACCTCTGGTTGAGCACGAACCGCGGAATCGTTAAATTCAATATGGAAAAAGCAACGTCGTACCTGTGCAAGCAGGCCGAAGACAAGATGGTGGTTGAATTTAGTGACGGCGCCTGTTTTAAAGACCCGCTGACCGGCCTTCTGCTCTTTGGCGGCGAGAACGGTTTTGTTACGATCAACGAAAATGATTTTGTGCAGCAGGACTATGCGCCCGATATTGTATTCAACGGATTGTCTATTTTCGGAAAACGGTGCAATATCTATGATTACTTGGTGAGCAAACGCAGCAGGCAAACCATCCGTTTGAGCAATGCACAGAACGTATTCGGCGTTTCTTTTGTCGCCAACGACTATATTGACGGCAAAGAATACTCCTATTTCTATAAACTGAACGAGCTGGGCGGCAATTGGGTAGAGAATGGGAACGTAAATACGGCATTCTTTACGTATCTGCCTTCGGGCAAATACACCTTGTCGGTCAAATACCGCAATAATGTAACAGGCAAGGAAAGCCCCGTTTCACAGATTACGATACGTATACTACCCCGCTGGTATCAGACCTGGTGGGCGTATCTTCTGTACTTCTTGATAGCAGGAGGTATATTATATGTCGTCCGTTGGGGCGTTATCTGGTATGTGGATCGCCGCAAAGAGGCTTTTATTGTTGCGGTGGAACAGAAATTCCACGATTCGGAAACCCGCGCCAAGCTGGAGTTTTTCGCCGGCATGTCCAACGAACTGTATGGGCCTTTGGCATTGATACAAAACTCTTCGGCCAAGATCCTGTCCAACCCGGAAGTCCGCGAAGATATACGGAAGTATATCACGCTGATCCAGAACAATACCGAGCAGCTGAAAGGATTTGTTTACGATATAAACGAACTGCGCATACTCGAAGCTAAGGAAAGCGCCCACCATGTGGTTTGCCTGCCGGTGTCGGAACTGGCCGACGCTTTGGCCTCCGCATTCATAGAGCAGGCGAACGAACGCAAGATCAATTATCAGATCCGGATCAAGAACGGGCTGTATTGGGTGTCGGACAGCTACTACCTGTGCCGTTTGATTGGCAACCTGCTGGCCAACGCCTTTATCAACGTGAAAGAAAAAGGAATGGTATTCATTGAGCTGACCGTAAGCGATGCCTGTTTACAAATCGTTGTTGCCTACACCGGAGAATTGCCGGCTTCCCATATGATTGTCAAGGACGGTAATTTCGATTACAGCCATGCGATTGACGTTCTGGAGGATGAAGGCCGCGCCGACTTCTCAACCTTCGACAGCCGCATACTGGCCGTCAACTACGGCATAACCCAGGACTTGAACGGACATATTGAAACGGAACAAATCGGCGACAGGGTGGTATACACCGTCAGCGTGCCGGAATATGTGACTGAGATCGAAGAAAACGAAATGGAAGAAGGAAGCGAACAACTGCCCTCCATCGTTCTTCCCAAGAAATACAACCTGTGTGAACCGGCAAAGACAAAATACAATGCAGGAAAGAACTCGATCCTGCTTGTGGACAACAATGCCGATATACACAGCCTGTTGACCGACCTGCTGCACGAAACATATAATATTGATGCGATGACGGAGTCGGAAGACGTTGTTGAACGCCTGCATACCGGCAGATACGACCTGCTGATCATAAAGGCGAATATGCCTGTGGTGGATGGCATTGAGCTAACCAAAATGGTTAAGGTAGATACGGCCATTTCCCATATCCCCTGCGTATTGCTTTCTTCGGCCAACCGTGGCGATGAAAGGAGAGCCGCCATGGAAGCCGGAGCGGATCTCTATGTGCCCAAACCATTCAGGCTGGACGAGCTGATGAAGGAAATCGCCGGTTTGATGCAGTACAAGAAAGTACAGGCTTACCTCAACTCCGGAGGGGATAATGTCTTTGAACTCGGTGATGAGCATTTTGCTACGGCGGAAGACAAAATTTTCTATGAAACAATGATTGCCTACATAGAAAAGAATATGAAAGACACCGAACTGTCCGTAGAAATGATCAGCAAAGAACTGAACTGCACCACACAGGAATTTTACGGTCGCCTGAAAGGCATCACCCGGAAAACCCCGAACGAGATCATCCGCGCCTATCGCTTGAACGTGACGGAGAAATTGCTGGTAGCCACGAACCTTTCTGTTGATGATATTGTCGGCAAGGTTGGTTTTGCCAGTCGCAGCAGCTTCTTCAAACTGTTTATGCAAGTACACGGCATGACTCCGAAAAGCTACCGCGACCAGAAGAAGAAAATGCTCCTTAAAACAATCTGGTAGGACAACCGTAACGGGAAACCGTCGATATATTCCTTAAAACTACCCCGGTTTTTGATTTTACGATCAAAGCCGGGGTAATTTGTTTTTCGGTTTTTACGAAGCGTCTTTTCATTCCAAATAAAAGAGGGCTGGAAAATTTGGCGATGAATACCGGCGGCGTTATCTTTATAACGGATTTAAACAAACAGTTTCTAATAAATATAAGTGATGAAGAATAAAAAAACTTTTTTCAAACCGTCGTTGTTTGTCATCATCATAACAACGATGCTTGTTTTGTTTACCGCATATTCTTTCTGGTGGCTTGAAACCGGTATTGCAGTATCCTTGCTGCTTTTGTCGTTAAACATTGCGCTTTTTTGTTTTATGCCGGTATATACGATTGATGCCGGGGACTCTATTACAGTCAAACGTATCATCGGGAAGCGCATCTTCAAAAAAAGTGATTGGCACATCAAACGGGTTGATCCGAAGCAACTTAATAATTGTATCCGGACCTTTGCTTCGGGGGGCGCATTTGGATATATCGGTTTCTTTTATTCAAAGGGATTAGGGAACTTCACCGTTATGACACTAAACTTTAAATTAGACCAAATTGCCCTTTTAGAGCATAAAGAATCGCATAAAAGAACAATCATTAATTATTGCATCCATTAACTGACGATTACTTTGATGAACGAGCCGATCCTGCCTCAATTCCTGCAACGGGGCGATAAAGTTGTTATCTTATCGCCATCGGGCAAAATAGATCAGTCATTCCTGGCGGGAATGAAAAAAAGCCTGAAGTCATGGGGGTTGGAACCTGTTATGGGGAAATATGCCGGACATTCTTCGGGGCTTTATGCCGGAACGATCGAACAGCGCGCCGGCGACCTGCAAAAAGCAATGGACAGTAAAGACACCAAAGCCATTTTCTGTAGTCGCGGGGGTTATGGCGCCGTACACCTTATCGACAAATTGGATTTCACCCTTTTCCGCTCATCTCCGAAATGGCTCATCGGATACAGCGATATAACGGCCCTGCACAACCTCTTTCAAGCTAACGGTTATGCTTCATTGCACGCGCCGATGGCCCGCCACCTGTCGGTAGAAGCGGAAGATGACCCTTGCAGTATGTACCTGAGAGATATGCTGTTCGGAAGAATGCCCGAATATACGTGCAAGCCCCACAAGCTAAACCGCCCGGGAACGGCCAAAGGTGTTCTGAGAGGCGGCAACCTGGCTGTGCTGTATGGATTGCGCGGCACGCCGTATGATATTCCTGCCGGAAACACGATCTTGTTTATCGAAGATGTCAACGAGCGTCCACATGCGGTGGAGCGTATGATCTACAACCTGAAGCTCGGCGGGATCCTGGAAAGGCTTTCGGGGATAATCGTCGGGCAGTTCACCGAATACGAAGAAGACAAATCCCTGGGCAAAGAATTGTACGAAGCGCTGGCGGACATCACGAAGGCATACCATATTCCGATCTGTTTCAATTTCCCGGTAGGACACGTAACTCACAATTTACCCTTGGTCTGCGGCTGCAAGGTTGAGTTTTCCGTCACCGGAAAAGCCGTTAAGCTGAAATTTTAAGCTGCTGCGCTATCGTATTGAGATCCATTCACAACAGATCATTCCGAAGTGAATACAATTAAGGCGAGGTTTACACCCCGCCTTTTTTACTTTCAGCAAATCAGCCGGTAGACATTGCCGGGCAACGCTTGCAGCACCCTTTTCATTTCAAGCTCAAGGAGTGTCACACTCATGCGGTATACCGGAATACCGGCGGCTGCGACCAATTCGTTGATGTGCATTTTTTCGTGCTTGGAGATCAAAGCGACGATCGCCTCTTCTTCTTCCGTAAGTTCGGGGAACAGGAGAGGCTGCACGTTTTTGGGTTTCTTCTGCACGTCGTTCCAGCGCATGGCCATGACCAAGTCTTCGGCCGATTGGATGAGCGCCGCTTCGTTGTTTTGTATGAGCCGGTTGCAGCCTTGCGACTGCGTGTCTGTATGCCGTCCGGGGAAAGCAAAGCAATCCCGGTGATAGCCCCGCGCCAGGCTTGCCGTGATGAGCGAACCTCCTTTGACGGCGGATTCCACTACGATCGTGGCATCGCTCATGCCGGCAACGATGCGGTTCCGGCTGACGAAGTTATACCGGTCGGGGGATGTTTCTGTGATGAACTCGGTGAGCAGCCCGCCTTTTTCGATCATTTTAGCAGCCGTATTCCGGTGATCCGGAGGGTAGATACGGTCCAGCCCGTGAGCCAATATGCCTACCGTGGAAATATTGTTCCGCAGCGCCGCGTGATGGGCCTGAATGTCGATGCCGTAGGCAAGCCCGCTAACCACAAGAATGTCGGGGCACAGCTCTTTCATCTCCTGCAAAAAGCGGTTGCAGATCTGCTTGCCGTAGTCTGTGGCTTTGCGCGTGCCAACCATATTGACCACGCGAAGCACATTCAGGTCAGTATTTCCCTTGAAGAAAAGAATAACCGGGGCATCGTCACATTCGCGCAACCGGGACGGATAGTCTTCATCGTTTATCGCAAGGCACCGGATCTTGTTTTTCCGGACGAACTCGTATTCCTTCTCTGCGCGGGCGATGGCTTGCGGGCAGTTCAGCAGATCAACAATACGCGGCGACACTCCGGGCAGGGCATCGGGTATTTCGCGGCGATTCAGGAAAACGCGCTCGGCGCTCCCCATCGCATCAATCAGGCTACGGCTCCGTACTACGCCGATGCCCGGAACGAGCATGAGGGCAATGGTGTGGATGTGTTCCGCCTCGTTCATTCCGTGATGTATGGGGCGAAGATGTTATCAAACAGTTCGCTGGGGCCAAACCGCCCGTTGACAACACACACGGTTTCTACGGTGGCTTTTATCACGGTTTTGCTGTCGCTCTTGCGATAAATATCCTGGTAGAAGACGTACCGGACGCCCTCTTTCTTCAGGTAGAGCTTGGACACAAACTCATCTCCGCTGACCAGCGGGGTTTTGAAGGCAATATGAATGCGGGCGACAACAGGATCTATCCCCTGTTTATGAAGTCCGGCGAAACTGACCCCGATAGACGTGAGAAACTCATGGCGGGTATGTTCCAGATAATGCTGATAATTGGCGTTGTTGACAATACCTTGAAGGTCACATTCGTAGTCGCGCACCTTTAAGGTAAGTTCATAGATGTAGTTGCTCATGGTTTGTTTACGATTTTAAACAGCTTGTCGCTCGGGCGTATTTTATCTTCTATCTTCATGGAGAACCGTTCTCCTTTGCGTACGGTTTGCACAGGTTTCAGGTCTACCCGCGCCTCATCGAGCGTAACAAACACGGCCCCCGTGGTCGGCCCGGTGATCAGCAGCTTGTCGCCGACGGACAATTCGGCGGCTTCGACCAGAAACTCCGCTACGCCGATGTGGCTGAAATACTTCATTCCTTTCCCGACGTAGACTTTGCGTCCGGTGGCTTCCGAGCCGTAGTTGCGGCTCCATTCCCCCAGGCGTTGCCCCAGGTAATAACCGTCCCAGAATCCACGGTTGAATACGGTTTTCAGCCGCTCATCCCACGCGGTTATTTTCTCTTCGGTAAATGTTCCGTCTACGCAGGCGTGTATCGCTTCCTTATAACATTCCACCACCGTCCGCACGTATTCCGGCCCGCGCGCGCGGCCTTCGATCTTGAACACCCGTACGCCGGCGTCGATCATTTTATTCATGAAATGAATCGTTTTCAGATCTTTGGGCGACATGATGTACTGGTTGTCTACTTCCAGCTCGACGTCCGTTTCCTTGTCGCGAACGGTATACGCCCGGCGGCACACCTGCATACATGCGCCGCGGTTGGCGGAATGTTTCATCTCGTGCAGCGACAGGTAGCACTTGCCGGACACGGCCATGCAAAGCGCCCCGTGGCAGAACATTTCGATGCGGATCGGCGCTCCGCTCGGGCCGCAAATCCGTTCTTCCCCGATGCGGCGGTGGATCCCGGCAACCTGATCCAAGTTCAGCTCGCGGGCAAGTACAACCACATCGGCAAACTGCGCGTAGAACTTCAACGCTTCGACATTCGATATGTTGAGTTGGGTAGAGAGGTGCACTTCCTGGCCGATCTGCCGCGCATAGCTCATCACGGCCACGTCTGCCGCGATGACCGCCGAGACGCCGGCTTCTTTGGCAGCCGAAACAATTGTGCGCATCAACTCCAGGTCACTGTCGTAGATGATTGTGTTCACCGTGAGGTAGCTTTTCATCCCATGTTCATTGCAGATCCGGGCGATCTCGCGCAGGTCGCCTACGCTGAAGCTGTTGGACGAGCGGGCGCGCATGTTCAGGTTCTCTATCCCGAAGTAAACGGACCCGGCCCCTCCCTGTATGGCTGCGGCCAACGATTCGCGCGAGCCGGCGGGAGCCATTATTTCAAAGTCTTGTATCATTCTGCTGAAAGCGAGTAAGAAAACACCTGCTTTTGATTCTCTTCTTATTCTTAGATGCCTAATGAGCGCATCACGGCTTTGATCTTTTCATCGGCATTGATGTTCGCGCTTTCGTAGCCGTCGCGGCTGCTCATAGGACTCTGTACCTCAATGTAGAACTTGATCTTAGGCTCTGTTCCCGACGGGCGGACGGATACTTTGCTGCCGTCTTCGGTGAAGTATTGGAGCACGTCGGAGGTATCGGGCATATCCAGGCCGGACACTTCACCCGAGGCGTTTGTTTGCTTCAAGCTCAGAAAGTCTTTCCTGTAAATGATCTTCGACCCGGCTAATTCTTCCGGGGGATTTGTGCGGAAGCCGGCCATCATTTGCTTGATCTCGTCTGCGCCGCTCTTGCCCGGCTTGACGATGCTGATCCCTTTCTCTTTCGAGAATCCGTATTCCACGTAGATGTCCTTCAGCAGCTGATGCAATGTTTTCCCGTTATCCTTGGCCCAGGCGGCTATCTCGGCAATGAGGCAGCAGGCGGACACGGCGTCTTTGTCGCGGACGAAGTCTTCGGCCAGGAAGCCGTAGCTTTCTTCGCCCCCGCCGATGTATCTCTTCTTCCCTTCGAGCAGACGGATCTCACGGGCGATCCATTTGAAGCCGGTGTAGCAGTCGAGCATTTCGATATTGTTCTTCCCGGCGATCTTTTTGATCAACTCGGTGGTAACGATGGTCTTCACGCAGAACTCGTCGCCGTGTATTTTGCCTAAGGCTTTGTATTGGGTCAGGATGTAGTAGAGATAGATCAGGCAGGTCTGGTTGCCGTTGATCAGCACCCATTCGCCTTTGTCGTCCTTGCAGGCGATGCCCACGCGGTCGGCATCAGGGTCGCTTGCCATGACGAGTTCCGCGTTGGTTGCTTTGGCTCTCTCAATGGCCATGGACAATGCGGCGGGTTCTTCCGGATTGGGCGACTTTACTGTTGGGAAGTCGCCGCTGGTCACATCCTGTTCCGGCACATGGATTATATCGGTAAACCCCCACATGTTCAAGGCGCGTGGGATCAGTGTCACGCCCGTTCCGTGGATCGGGGTGTAGACGATCTTCATGCCGTGGTGCCGCTTGATAGCTTCGGGATCGAGCGAAACGGTCTTGACGGCATCCAAGTAAGGTTTGTCGATGTCTTCGCCGATGATTTGGATCAGGCTTGCCCGGCCTTCAAATCTGATGTCCGACGCGGAGGTGATCTTCTGCACCTCCGCGATGATGCCCTTATCGTGCGGCGCCAGCACTTGCGCGCCGTCGTCCCAATAAGCTTTGTATCCGTTGTATTCTTTCGGGTTATGCGAAGCGGTCAGGATGATGCCGCTTTGGCAGCCCAGGCGGCGGATGGCATAGGATATTTCGGGCGTCGGGCGGAGCGCTTCAAACAGATAGACTTTGATGCCGTTTGCCGAAAAGATGTTTGCCGAGATCTCCGCAAACCTGCGGCTGTTGTTGCGGCAGTCGTGACCCACGACGACGGACGGTTGGGCGATGTCCTTGAAGTTGGCGTTCAAGTAGTTGGACAGTCCCTGCGTGGCGGCGCCTACCGTGTAGATATTCATCCGGTTGGTGCCCGCTCCCATGATGCCGCGAAGGCCGCCCGTGCCGAACTCAAGATCTTTGTAGAAAGATTCGATCAGTTCGGTCTTGTCTTCATTGTCCAGCATAAGCCTGACTTTTGCCTGCGTTTCGGCATCGTAAGCCGGAGAAAGCCAGCTCTGTGCTTTTCCCGTTACGTATTTGATCAGTTCTTGATTGTCCATAATTCTTTTTATTCAGATTGATGATCAGTCTTCGGTTATCCGGTATCTGTCGCCGGTTTGCTTGACGTATTCTTCGAGAAACGCTTTCGGGTAGCCCGGGCGGATGACCGGCGCCGTCCGTCCGATGTCGTTGCGCTCGAACGTTCCATTCTTCATGCGCTTCACAACTCCGTCGTTATATTTGACCATAAGGAATTCGGCCAGCTTCTTCCAGGTGTTGAAGGTATTTTGCGCGGTCATTTCCGTATAGCGGGTGAGGAATGTTTTGGCGGCTTCCTGATCTTTTTCGAAAAGTTTCTCTGCTGTGGCTTCGACGCTCTCCTGCATCCGGTTGAATGTTTCCTCCAGTTCGCCCTGCACGGCGCGCAGATCGTCGATCATCAAGTTGTATCGCGGATACACCATATTGGAGACCCAATTGTAGATCCAGAAGGCCGATTCCCAAGAGAAGGTACTGTAGTCGGCGCCGTTTGCCTGATAGCAGCCGGGCACTTTGGTGGCACAGCAATACACCGGTGTGAAAACGCTCATGTTGGCATCGTCAAGCGTAAACCACAGTATACCGCCAACGGGATTCTGCTTGTGGGCGCGCATCTGCGATACGAAGACGAACCCGGCCTGTTGGGTGGAGATCGGCCGTTCGTTGAAGTATTTCCGGCCATCGACCTCAAAGCTCAACGGGGAGAGGCGGTAGGGCGCCTTGTAAGGGCCGGCGCCGAAGTCATTCGAGATGTCCAGCGGAGTACCTTCGTAGTGGTCGCGCATAGCGTTCTTGATATCTTGCACGGAGATCTTCCGGTTCGCTTTCAGGTAAAGCGGCATGGGAGTATTGCTCTCTCCGGTGATGTAAGGCAGGAACTCTCCGCCCCTGTCGGTGAACATATTGAAGAAGCTCCACACGCGCGCTTCGCAGTAGCGGCGGCCACCGAAATCGAGCGGATTGTAGGCGGCGGAAAAGCTGAAATCTTTGTTCATCCCGTCGAAATATCCCTTCTCACGGGCGAACGAAACCACGTCGGGAGAATAGATGCAATTATTCTTGTCGTTCATGTCGAAAGTATGGATGCGTGACTGGTTGGCATGGGCGGAGATACAGTCGTCAGGCATACGGACGGCCACCCAGACCGCGCCGCGGATGCCCGGCCCTTTGCCGATCATCTCCATGATCCAGATCTCGTTCGGGTCGGCAATGGTGAACGACTCGCCGCTGCTGTAATAACCATACTGCTGTACCAGGTCGGTCATCACCTTGATCGCTTCGCGCGCTGTGCGCGAGCGTTGCAACCCGATATAGATCAAGCTGCCGTAGTCGATGATCCCCAGCGTATCCTGCAACTCGGTCCGCCCGGTGAAAGTTGTTTCGCCGATCGTCACCTGATGCTCGTTGATATTCCCAATCACATTATACGTCTGGCGGGCCTGTTCGATCTGCCCTAAATACTTGCCCGTATCCCACTCGCGTACATCCAGCAACGTTCCTTTCGGATACGTAGCGGCGGGATAGTGATAGAGTTCGCCGAACAACCCGTACGAGTCGGCCGAATAAGACACGATAGCCGAGCCATCTGTCGATGCATTTTTACCCACGATCAGGTTCGTACAGGCGGAGACTTCCGCCACAGCTGCCAGACATACGGCAGCACACAGGATCATCTTTCTTTTCATCTTCTGTTCTATTAATAATTACGTTATTCTAATAATTAAATGAAGTCCGTTCCACCCATTCATTCCCGCAATGGTCGGTCACGGTAAGTACAACGCTATGCCGGCGGCCTTTCTTCACCCGCTTGGGATCGATCTTGCATACGATCCGGTCATCCATGATATTATGCCCGAACAGCGCATATTTCCCGTCGATAGTTCCCCGGTAAGACTTGATGCCGCTTTGTTCTTCCTTTATCTTATATACGATCTTCCCGCTTCGCGCCCATCTGCCCGGGCTAACGGCCGTCACCACCGGAGGCACCGTATCGACCGCAACCGTATACGTTCCCAGCTCATATATGCGGGATCTGACATAACCGTTTTCGTACCTTCCGCCCACAGAAACCAGATTACCCTTACTGCCAACCCGCGCCATATAAAACCTTGTACTGTCGGCAACCGTCTTCCGGCGGACGCTGATCCCTATGTCGCACGGCCGGTGCAGCGGCACCCGCTCATCATGAAGCTGATACGTAAAGGCCACCGCGCCCGAATCGGCACGGATGGCAAAGTCCAAAGCCACATCGTCGTACATCATTCCCCGCGGAACGATCAGTTCCAGACCAAGCTCATGCAAGCTGTTCGCTTTGTTCCAACGGAAAATATGCCGGTCCTTTTGCTCCGGCGGCACAACAGATTGCCGGACGCCTCTCACCACAAAACCGGCGCGGGACGTATTGCCGTAAGCATCCTTGAGCGTATACCGGAAATGATAATCCCGCTCCTGGTTGATCGTCACCAATCCGCGGTTATCGCCTGCGGTGAGCATACGCAGCGTGTTCCCGGGTTCGATGAACGACTTCATATACTGGCCGTGCGTCCACGAGTTGATCATCCGGTCCTCGTACGCAGAAAAACGGTCGACCACACTGCGGAAAACCTCCTCGCCATCGACCGTAAGCACCACCGTATGCACTCCACACCGGTTAGTCTCCCCATCCATATAATCATACGCCCGGATGCCCGCACCGACAACCCCCCATGCCCGCACCGTATCCTTCCCGTCCGTCTCGAACGCTTGCGGCCTGTATTTCCCGTTCACAACCCCCTTGCCCATCTGCGGGAAAAGCATGAACCCGGCCGTCTGCGGCGCGCGCGTATCCCTGAGGTACCTCTTGAAGAAGGGCAGCGGGTCGATATGGTCCCCCGTCGCATCTTCGATCACGTCCATATGCAAGTGTGGGCCGAAAGAATAGCCGGTATTGCCGCTCCAGCCGATCTGCCGGCCGGCCTTCACGCGGTACTCATCTTTTTTAGGAATGATAGTCACCTCCCACGATTCGTTGGCATATTGCAACGCTTCCACGCGCTCGGCAATAGGAGAAACGAAGCCGGAAAGGTGCCGGTTGACCGTTGAATAGCCATTGTCGTAGCACAGATCGAGCACATAGCCCGAGCCGTGGTTCACCCGTATGCGGGAGATATATCCGTCGGCGATGGCAAGCACCTTCTTCCCCGAAACGCCCTGCGTCTTAAAATCAAGCCCGCCGTGGAAATGGTCGGCGCGTATCTCTCCGAAATTGCCGCTCAGAGACAGCGGAAAATCAAACGGAGCTGTAAATCGTACGGGGGAACTGCCTTGTGCAAGCACCTGCAAACTACAGAGTAACAAAAGGATGGCGGTATATAATTTCATTATGATCCTATTTTCATTCAATACGCAAATATACAAACAATTGACAATTGACAATGGAGAATAGACAATTGACAATTGTTTGGGCGTTGCCTTCGGCCGAGCCATCCGTTGCAAGTCCTCGCTTCGCTGCACTTCGTTTCGTGTCTTGTCCTGAAATAGCGTTACACAAAAAAGTAATGTTATGGAAGAGATTAGAAATCAGTATGTGAAGCGCACTCAAAAGGATTACAGTATGTCCTTCAAGCTATCAGTAGTATTTG
>JAITSN010000005.1 GCA_031287715.1 Mediterranea sp. (in: CFB group bacteria) | reverse complement strand
AACAAAGAGTATTTCGGCTAGCGTCTTAGATATATAGCCCCTGTCTGCATATAACTTTCCTGAGACACTGCGAATGAAGCTTTCCATGGAAAGAGGCCGGCGATCATCCACATTGCCCTGGGTAATAACAAAACTGATGATCTCGCCTTTAGCATTGATGATTATGTGCAGCTTAAATCCAAAGAGCCGCGTTAAGGACAGAAGCGGAAAGCCCACAGCGAGCGAAACGAAGTGCAGCGGAGCGAGGACTTGCAGCGGATGGCCTGGGCCGCAGGCAACGCCCAACTACAAAAGACCGGCAGTCTGCGCTTTATACAGTTTTAAATTGGCGATTTCAGCAAAAACACGGGCAATAAGAGCATCTGTTCCGGCGCACGCATTGATAAGGTTGGTGTATATTTGCCTTTCATTTATATAAGTATCCTATGAAGAACTTTCTCTTGATCTTGTTGATGAGTGCTTGCCTCCTGGCCAGGGCGGCGGGCGATGGTGCGGAACCGAACACTTATGTGCTGCTGGAGCGGCAGGTGGCCGAAACTATTCTGGAGCGCATCCGGGCGGACCGGCTTACGCGTGACCGGGCGGACCTGGAAGTGGCCGTTGCCGGGTATTTGGCCAAGATGCAACCCGACGGTTCGTTTGAGGATTGCCACTATGTGAGCCGGTTCAGGAACGACCGCGACGTGCTGGCCCATCTGGGACGGCTGCGCGAAATGGGTATCGCCTACGCGCAGGCCGGCAACCGCTATCGTGCGGACGAAAGGCTGTACGCGCATATCGTTCGGGGCTTGGAGTATTGGTATGACCAGCATTGGACGGACAATAATTGGTGGCAGAACCGCATCGCCCATCCCCAGCGGCTGGGCGAGGTGCTGATAGCCTTGCACTATGGCGAAAAGGATATCAAACAGGAGCCTGTATTCGAGAAGCTCGTCCACCGGTGGCGGGAAGAAATGGGCGACCCCGATACGCCGCGCAACCCCACGACGGCGGGGGCCAATAAATGCGACATTGCCTTGCATTGGATCTACCGCAGCTGCCTGACTATCAACAGGGAGGATCTGGAGAAGGCGGTCGAGAGTTCGTTCCTCATCGTGGACTATACCATGGGTGAGGGGCTGCAGGTCGACGGCTCGTACCACCAGCACGGACCGCAGCTCTACATCGGCGGATACGGCGTGGAGTTCGTGCAGCTCGTCACCCGGCAGGCCTATTACCTGGCGGGAACGCCGTATGCGCTGAGTCCGGAGAAGCTGGAACTGTTCAGCAGCTTCGTGCGGGATACTTTCTTGAAGACTATACGGGGGAAACGCCTGAATCTTAGTGTGCTGGGCCGGAGAATCACCCGCACCGACGGCACCGGCATATCCGGCCTCGTCCCGATCCTGGAGATGCTCAAGAGCGTCGACTTTTCCCATGCCGGCGAGTACGAAGCTGCCATCAAAAGACTGAGCGGCGCGGCACCGGCCTCCTACGGGCTGCAACCTTCGCATGTCCACTACCACCGGAGCGAGTACACGCTGCACCAGCGTCCCGGATATACCTTCGATGTGCGCATGGCTTCTAAGCGCCTGGCGCGCAGCGAGTACGACAAGAGCGAAAACAGGCAGGGTTTCTTCCTGACCGACGGCGCCACAGGCATTTATGTGGACGGCGAGGAGTATGCTTCCATCCTGCCCCTCTGGAACTGGAAAAGGATACCGGGAACTACCGCCCCCGACCTGGCCGTGATGAGGCGGGCCGACAATTATATCTTCAACGGACGGTCGGACTGTGCGGGCGCGGCGACGAACGGCACGTATGGCGTGGTAGCCTTCGATATGGTGAATGATCAATCGCTGTATGCCTTCGACGATGATGCCGGACTTTATGGCGTGCCCCAGCCTACCGGCGCCCGGCTGCCCGCGCTGGATTTCGGCGCGCGGAAGTCGTGGTTCATCTTCGACAAAGAGATCGTGTGCTTAGGGTCAGGCATCTATTCGGGACACGACGAACCGGTATATACCACGGTGAACCAGTGCCGGCAAGCCGGCGCCCTGCACCTCGTAACAGAAAAATCCCTCGTGCTTTCCCCCGGCAAAGATGTGTATGAGTATGGCAAGGTGAAATGGGTGCTGAACGACAAGGTGGCCTACTTTTTCCCGACGCGGCCGACTGTGCATCTGGCCTGGGAAACCCGGAAGGGAACCTGGCGCGACATCAACAGCGGAGGAAGCCCCAACCTCCGGACGGAAGATGTCTTCACCCTCTGGCTCGATCACGGCGTGAAACCCCGGGGAGAAAGCTACGCTTACATCATCGTGCCCAACATACAAACGGCCAAGGAGGCCGGCAACTATCCGGTGAAAGACATCGAGATCCTGGCCTGCAATGATAGCGTGCAAGCCGTATATCACCGCGGGTTGGACGCGTATGGCCTGGCCTTCTTCGAAGCCGCCGCCTTCGAGAGCAGCAACCTCACGGTAAGTGTCGACGCCGCCTGCGTGATAATGATAGATAACGCGAGCACAGACCAGCGAGCGGCCTACATTGCCGACCCCCGGAAACGGGACGTGTCCATCAAGCTGAAAGTAAAAATGCCCGTGCCGCAGTGAAAGAGCAACCCGATCCATCCTATTACTATATACATTATATATATTACTTATGAGACGATTCCCCCTGATACTACTGAGCGCATTACTCGCGCTCCCCGCCCTTGCCCGCGTTGAACAACCGTTCGGCGACGGCTGGCAGTTCAAGAAAGCAGAGAACCTGCCCCAAACTCTGAATGACGGCTGGCAAGCGGTAACGATCCCCCACACCTGGAACGCAGAAGACATGCAACGGAAGAAGAACATCTTCTATGCCGGTGAAGCCTACTACAAACGAACTTATACACCCGACACGACGCTGGCAGACAAGCGCGTCTTCCTCCGCTTCGAAGGCGTGGCGGCGGTAGCCGAAGTCTACGTGGGCGGCACGCTGGCGGGAAACCACAAGGGAGGATACTCCGCCTTCGTGGTAGAGCTGACCCAGCTGTTGAAGTACGGGCAAGAGAACGAACTGCTGGTGAAAGTGAATAACGCTTCCCGGCCGGACGTTATCCCCGTAAACCACACCCTCTTTGGCGTGTACGGCGGCATATACCGCCCCGTGAAACTGATCGTGACCGATAAGCTGAACATCACTCCGGCCGATCATGCCTCGGCAGGCGTCTACATCAGCCAGAAAGAAGTGACGCGGGCGTCCGCCGCCGTGAGCGTGAAGGTGAAGTTGGAGAATAAATACCCCAATGCCCGCAACGCCCGCATCGTAACCACTATCTACGAAACAAACGGAAAGATCAAGGCGCGGAAGGAAACTGCCGTCACCGTACTTCCGCAGGGAAGACAAACCGCCGTGCAAGACTTCCTGCTGAAAAAACCCCGCCTCTGGCAAGGACTCGAAGATCCTTACCTGTACCGCGTGGTGACGCAACTCGTGGCCGGCAACGAAGTGATCGATCAGATAACCCAACCCTTAGGGCTGAGGCATGTTGAACTGAAAGCCGCCGAAGGCGTGTACCTCAACGGAAAGAAAATACCCATGTACGGCGTATGCCGGCATCAAGAATGGTGGGAGCTGGGCAGCGCGCTGACCGACGAACAGCACGACGCCGACCTGGCCATTATCAAGGAAATAGGAGCAACGACCATCCGTCTGGCCCACTATCAGCAGGCAGAACGCATCTACGCCAAGTGTGACAGCATCGGTCTGCTCGTCTGGGCGGAAATACCCTTCGTCAACCGGGTGACTACACAAGAGGCCGGCAATGCCAAGCAACAACTCACCGAACTTATCCGCCAGAACTACAACCATCCCTCCATCTACATCTGGGGTATGCACAACGAGGTCTATACTCCCTACGCCTACACCGTCGCCCTGACCGCCGACCTGCACGACCTGGCCAAGACCGAAGACCCGGGCCGGTACACGGCATCCGTGAGCGGCTACGCGAAAGTAGACCAGAGCTGCAACCTCAATGCCGACGTCCAAGGGATAAACCACTACTTCGGCTGGTACAACGGCGTGATCTCCGACGTGGAAACGTGGATACAAGGGATGGAGCGCGACTTCCCCAATCACAAAGTCATCTTCTCCGAATACGGCGCCGAAGCCAACATCGACCAGCAGGAAGAAACCGTAGGCGAGAGCGGGCGGTACTTCTCGCAATTCTATCCCGAAACCTTTGCCACCAAATTCCACGAAATACAATGGGGCATCATCGCCCGCCATCCCTACCTGATCGCCTCCTACATCTGGAACACGTTCGACTTCGCCACCCCCGTCAACACACAAGGCGGCGTGGAAGCCCGCAACATGAAAGGATTAGTGACGTTCGACCGCCAGGTGAAGAAAGACCCCTTCTACTGGTACAAAGCCAACTGGAGCAACGATCCCGTACTCTACCTCACACAACGCAGGGCAACCGAACGCGAGAACCGCCGGACCTCCGTAACGGTATACTCCAACGTGGGTGCGCCCCAACTCTTCGTCAACGGTAAGGAGATCGAAACCCTCCAAGCCGGCACCACGGCCGTGCACTACATCTTCCCCGAAGTCACCTTGGACGAAGGAGAGAACATACTCGAAACAAAAGCCGTCCATGCCGGCAAAACTTATACCGACCGCATCGTGTGGAACTACTCGTCCGCCGGAAAGAAGGCCGGCAAGCCCCGCCAGCCGGAAGTAAACCGAACCGAACACGTCGGCCTCTAACAATCCCAATCAATAACGTATAACAAGAATGATCATGAAAACAACCCCCTTCCTTACCTTCCTGCTCTGCACCCTCCTGTCGGTGCAAAGCATCGCACAACCCGCCGGAAAAACCAACCGCATCCCCCTCAAGCACGGAGCGCATCGCATCGGCAAACGCACCGACCCCGATATGCAACGCTGGCGCGAGTACGGGCTGGGACAATTCATCCACTGGGGCATATACGCCATCCCCGGCGGGCAGTGGAACGGGAAAACATCATCCTATGCCGCCGAATGGTTCCGCTCGTCGGGGCTGATCACTCACGAAGAATACGACAACCTCTATAAAAACTTCAATCCCAAACACTTCGACGCAACCCGGTGGGCCAAGCAAGCCAAACAAATGGGGGCGCGCTACCTCATATTCACCACCAAACACCACGACGGCTTCTGCCTCTGGCCAAGCAAGTACACCAACTACACCATCGCAAACACGCCCTACGGGAAAGATATCGTCAAGCAAATCGTAGACGCCTACACCGCTGAAGGCATAGACGTCTACCTCTACTTCTCCATCATCGACTGGAGCCACGCGGGATACCATCCGGGAGCGCCGATCACCGCTGCCGACCGGCTGAACTGGGCCGGATACACTGCCTTCGACAACGAAGAAGACAAAGCCCGCTACGAAACCTTCAAAACCTTCACCCGCAACCAACTCATCGAACTGCTCACCAACTATCCCGAAGCAAAAGGCCTGTGGTTCGACGGCTCCTGGGAAGGCGCCTGGATCAAAGAAGCAGCCTGGGCCGACGCCCTCGGCGAAGAACTCCGCGCCATGCATCCCGGACTGATCATCGGAAGCCGCTTCCGGGCCGACGAGAACGGCAAACGGCACGAAGATACCAACGGAGACCTGATAGACGACTACGACCAACGCTTCGAACGCAACCTCCCCAACACACTTGCACAAACCGGCGGAAACGATTGGGACTGCGTGACCACCATCCCCGAAAACCAATGGGGATACCATCGCGACTGGTCGCTGACCTACGTCAAAACACCCTACGACCTGATCGAGATGACCGTCAAAGCCAACTCCCTGAACGGTAATTTAGTCATCAACTTCGGCCCCGACGGCGACGGCAACATCCGCCCCGAAGAAACCCGCATCGCCCGCGAAACAGGCCGCTGGATGGCAGCCAACGGCGACGCCGTTTACGGCGCACACCATTCCATCCTCGAAAAACAAGACTGGGGATACGCCACCGAGAAAGACGGAACCACCTACCTGACCGTCTTCAACAAACCGGTAAACAACCTGCTGCGCGTCAAAGCGCCCCGAAGCACAGAAAAAGATCAAGTCTACGTCATCCAAAGTGCCCGCTTCAGGACAACCGGCAAAACCGCCGCCATCAAAGACGGCGGGCGCGACAAGTCGGGCGCCGTCTACTACGACATCGTCCTTCCCGCCGAGATCCGGAAGCTGGAAGAGCCTTTCGTCATAGAACTGAAGCTCAAGCAAGTCAGCCAAAAGGAAAAAGCCGCCTACCAGCAAGCGTTGACGTAAGGCTAAGTCTTTAAGTCTATAATAATTAGTCTGCGGAGAACATAAGAGAAGCCCGCTACATAGAAAAGATCTTTTCTACGTAGCGGGCTAATTGTTCGTTGCCTGCACCCATGTGATCAGAGCGGGTACTCGTCGAAGGCGTACAGGACGGTGGACAGGTAGCGCTCGCCCGTGTCGGGCAGGATGACCACGATGTTCTTGCCTGCGTTTTCGGGACGGAGAGCCAGCTGAACGGCGGCGTAGGCGGCGGCTCCCGAAGAGATACCTACCAGGAGGCCTTCGCTTTTGGCCAGCTCGCGGCTGGTGCGTATGGCGTCGTCGTTTGCCACGGGGATGACTTCGTCGATGACCGAAGCGTCGTAGTTGTTCGGTACAAATCCCGCGCCGATGCCCTGTATCTTGTGGGGGCCGGGGTTTCCACCGGAGAGTACCGGCGATTCCCGCGGCTCTACGGCGTATACTTTCAGGTTCGGGTTGAGTTCTTTCAATCGTTTTCCGGCTCCGCTGACGGTTCCGCCCGTGCCGACTCCGGAGACGAATATGTCTACTTGTCCGTCGGTGTCCCGCCAGATTTCTTCGGCTGTTGTTCTGCGGTGTACTTCGGGGTTGGAGGGGTTATCGAATTGTTGCAGGATGACCGAGCCGCCTATTTCTTTCTGGAGTGCTCCTGCTTTTGCTATGGCGCCTTTCATGCCTTCCGCTCCGGGGGTAAGCACGAGCGTTGCTCCCAGCGCTTTGAGCAGGTTCCGCCGTTCCAAGCTCATCGTTTCGGGCATGGTCAGGATGAGGTCGTAACCTTTGGTCGCGGCGACAAAGGCAAGCCCGACGCCGGTATTCCCGCTGGTAGGTTCGATGATGGTAACTCCGGGCGAGAGCACGCCTCTTTTTTCTGCGTCTTCAATCATCGCCAGCGCGATGCGGTCTTTCACACTTCCCAGCGGATTGAAATATTCCAGCTTTCCTGTCAGGCGGGCCTGTAATGAATGGCGCTTTCCGAAGGAAGCCAACTCCAGCAAGGGAGTGTTACCGACGAGGTCGGTCAGTTTTTTTGCGATATTAGCCATGGTTTGTTTAGTATATTATTGATTTCTCCTGCAAAGGTAAGCCTCCGGAGGGAAACAAAAAATAGCACATTTGTGGTATATTTACGTCGATACCGAATGGCTACCTTTGTGCACTGATGTTTCACTTCAAAAACCGTGTTATGGAAACTTGTATTCTGGCAGACAATCAGTTTGTGACAAGCCAAGGGCTTGCCGTTCTTCTGGAGCGGCTGGGGGTGGGGAATATCGTCCGGGTGCGGACGATGAGCGGGTTGCAGGAGAAGCTCGGTGCTTTTCCCGAAGCCGTTGTTGTGCTGGATTATGCGCTGTTCGACTTCGCTTCGATGCAACAGATGCTCAATGTCAGGTCGGCGGCCCGGCAGTCGGTCTGGATACTTTTCTCCAATGAACTCGGAGAGCATTTCCTGCGCTTTGTTCTGCTGTCGGACCCGGCCATAAGCATCGTCATGAAGAATGATTCGGAGGAGGAGGTGATGGCCGCCCTGCAACACGCGATGCAAGGCAAGCCTTATGTTTGCGAGTCTGTGGAACAGGTTCTCCGAAACGATGGCTTGGCCAATGAGCAGAAGCCGCTGGTCTACCTCACCCCTTCGGAGAAGGTCATCCTGCACGAGATCGCTTTGGGGAAGACCACCAAGGAGATCGCTTACGAGAAGCACCTGAGTTTCCACACGGTCAATTCCCACCGGAAGAATATTTTCAGGAAGCTGGAAATAAATAACGTGCACGAAGCGGTGAGGTATGCCGTTCGTGCAGGTATTTTTGATGTTGCGGAATACTACATCTGAAGGCTCCCGCTACTCTTCATGCCCGTGCTCTTCCCCGTCGTGGCTCAGCACAATGTTACGCGTCAAGTGGGCTTCGTTGCCCGCCGCATCGGTGCACCTGACCATCAGGTGGTAGTCGCCTTCGGTCGCATCTTCGGGAATGACGATGTCATGCTGGTGGACCAGCGTGTTCTTCAGCCCGGAAAGGCTCCACGTTCTTTCAAAGAAAAAGGCCGTGGTTCGGGTGACGCGGCTGTGCTCGTGGCCGTCAAAGTTAGAATGGATCTCCACTTTATAGGACGACAGCATCTCGTTGTCCGACACTTCCATCTCGAAATGCACAGGGCTTCCGATTTTCAGGGCGTCGCCTTCCGCAGGCTCAATCAGATCTATCACGGGCGGCGTTGTGTCGCCGTCATTCGTGCAGGAAGTAAAAAACGATAGCGTGACCGCCGCACCGGCAATCAGCAAAACAGGTACACAATTAATTGTTTTCATATATATAATATAAATGGTAAATCATACGTTCATCTTAAATCACAGTGAAATAAAACCTTAATGCCAAGCTGGATGTTGCGCCCCGGCTCGGGGATCTCAACCTTCCGGTAAAAGCTCAGGTGGTTGTAATACTTGGTGTCGAGCAGGTTGCGCAAGGAAAACGTCAGCTCCGTCTTCAGTCCGCCTGACGGCAAGTTCAAACGGGCGCCTACGTTGAGCAGATGGGCGCCTCCGGTGACGCTTTCGTTCTTGGCCACCCTCGTTTGCCGGGCGATGCTTTGCCACTCGGCAAACGTCAGCGCGCGTCCCTTCCTCCACGCCAGCGTATGGTGTACGGATGCCGGAGGAGAAAAAGCCAACGGAGTATGCTCGTCGCGGTTGTGGGTATATACGTACTCACCCCTGAACGAATAGTTCAGGCCGCCGGGCAGATCGATATCGAACGAAAGCTCCGTCCCTGCAAAAACAGCCTTGACTCCGGCATAGCGATAGATCTGCCCCGCATGAGGAAGCACAGACCACTCCCCCGTCGGCCACAGATAGATATAGTTGTCGAACCGGCTGAGAAAGGCGGCCACAGACAGCGAAAACCGCCCGGCCTCGCGCGCATAGGAAGCATCGAGCTGCCAGCCCCGTTCGGACGAAAGTGACGGGTCGCCCTGCTCGTGGCGGAAGGCGCCGTGATGCATCCCGTTCGTTGCCAGCTCATTTGCTCCGGGCAAACGGAAGCTATGCCCCACATTAACTTTGAACAGATGGATGCCCTTCGGGTTCCACGACACGCCCAACGAGCCGGAGAAATCACCAAAGCGGCGGTTCACAGGATAGCTCCGCCATTTGTACTGCCCGATCAGCGCATCCTCATAGCCCATCCTCCGCAGGTAGGTCTCAAGATGGGGATCGGCATGGGCCGAAACATCAACCGAACCCAAGTCATAACGGATCCCCCCGCTAACAGACAACGCAGGAGCCGGCCGCCATGCTCCCAGCGCAAAGAAGCCGGTCGTCAGCCGGTCGTACCGGGGCAAAAGAAAAGAATATCCACCCACGCGGTTCCGCTGAAGCTGCACATCCCATCCGGCGGTATATTCCCCGTCGGCGGAAGGCACAACCCTCAGCTTCATGGAAGAGCTGAACGTGTGCAGGGAGAAGTCCAGCTCTTCGTCCGGATTCCGCTCCGGCGGGGCCTGCGTCCCGTAGTGGGTATGGAACTTGCTCCACTCCTCCCGGTGGTTATTCTGGTAGCCGAGGCTCCACGAACCCGTCAGGCTGCGCCATGAATACTGTTGTTTCGTGGTTACCTTCAAATGGTTCACCCCGCTATACGGATAGTCCAAGTTCCTGTGGTCGCCGTCGTCCTGCACGCGCGACGCGTCGGGCACCCCATGCACCCCGGGGAAGAAGCCGGTCTTCTGGCCGGTATTGCTGACGGCAAGATCGGTGTAGTATCCTCCCTTGCGGTATTCGGCATACAGGCTGATGCTCCTCTCCCGTCCGGCGGTATTCTTCAGCCTTCCGCCGATGATCGGTATCCGCTGGGTCAGGTAGACAATGGTGTCCGCCGGAACGCGGTAATCCCCGAAGCGCTGTTCGGAGTAGCGCACTTTGGCATACCAGCCGTTTTTCTTCACGCCCAGCATAAGGGAACCGCCCAAGCCGCCGTTCACGCTCTTGCCCGGCAGGGCTGCTTCGCCGAAGACCCTGTCGTCGACCGGCGCAGGCAACGTCGTTATTTCGATCACCCCGCTTATGGCATCGCTGCCGTAAAGAAGCGACAAAGGGCCTTTCCGGATCGTAACGCGCTCAATGTTGAACGCATCGATCTCCAGGCCATGGTCGCTCCCCCACTGTTGGCCTTCCTGTTTAATGCCGTTCTCAACAACAGCCACACGGTTGAAGCCCATGCCCCGGATCACAGGTTTGGAAAACCCCGATCCTATATCCATAGAACGTACTCCGGGAACGTATGCCAATGCCTGTATCAGATTGCCCGTGAAGTGCCCGGCCAGAAAATCCTTTCCAACCACATCTACCGACAGAACGGAGTTGCGGACGGTCATCTTTTCATACGAACCGGCAGTAACCGTCACGCCTTCCAGGGCCACATTCCGGATGGAATCCGTCTGCTGGGCGGCGACAGGCAATACAGACACACACATGAGCATAGCCGGAAATATTCGGGTATGCATAATGATAGTCGTTTACTGATTAAAGAATAAGTGTATTGGGGGAGATTGCGCAAGTCATCTCCCGTAGTGTGCAGTAACTATAGAACAGGAGGAGCGCGCAGCTGATGCGAAGATATGACCGGATGAAACCCCTCCCCCCGGCAGACAACAAACTCAAGAAGACGGTATATGGGAGGTATGGCCTCAAAAGCGTTTAATTCGGGTTCCGTGCAGGCAGGCAATACAAACTTGCAAAGGACACAAGTGCTGCAGTCGTGCTTTGTGCGGTGCTCATGTCCACAGGAATGTGAACAAGCTGCTTCTTCCCATTCATTCTGGTAAATATGGATGGTACGCGTTACGGATGGTGTGGCAAAAACAGCCACAAACAGCCAGATGAAAAACAGGTGATGATTTGTTTGTCCCTTCACGTTCACAGTGTTGAAAGCAGCATTAAACCCAGAGCCGAGAGCCGGACTCGAACCGGCGACCTACACGTTACGAATGTGTTGCTCTACCAACTGAGCTATATCGGCAATAAAGTGACGCAAAGTTATAGATTTATTTATTCCCCGCAACAGGAAGACAGTAGAAAAACCTCCTGCTGCCGGGGAAAGACCAAAAGTAACCGCTTGCGGTTACTTTTTGGGAACACTGAACTCCTTGTCGGCAAAGAGCGCAGCCAAGCCTGAGATCTGTTTGAAGCGAAGCAGCTCATCCTTATCCATACCGATATTCCTCATCACCCATTCGTCACTCATCCCCGACTTCTTGAGTTCCGTCACAATGTTGGTCATCAGCTCGACCATGTGGGTTCCACGGGCGCGGTTGTGCCTGATGGTCGAAGCCATCCGGTTCGAGATGTCTTTCTCTATGACGGTTATGGGCAAGAGGCCGCCCTCCCTTTCGTAGATACGCGTTGACTTTTTCAGCACCAAGTAGCGGTGATACCCGTCAACCAGCTCGTAGGTGTCGCTCTCGGGAATGTAGTAACATACGCACGGCATCGTGTAGCCGTCTTCCCAGATGGAGAGTTCGAGAAGCTCCATTTCGGGAGGGGCGACAACATTGGGGTTATAGGCATTTGCCTGTATCTTCTCCACCGGCACGGCCTTTACGCCATACACCGGACTTACATATTTCTGTTCGTTATTCATTTATTAATTAAATCTCGGTAAAAGTCCATAATCTTCTTGCGGTTCTCCATCTCCTTCTTGGTCTTTGCAAAGCCCATATACTGGCACAGGTGATCGTTGCGCAGGATACACAGGCACATCCGTTTAAAGGTCGGCAGGTCTTTAAACCCTGCCGTATCGAAGTCGTCCAGGTATTCCATCCGGACCGGATGCTTATCCGTCTTGTAGTTCGTATGCTCCACCACCTCTATGTCTATTTCGTTCTCCCTCAGCTTCTGTATAGTCTCGTCGGGCAGGCAACCACCCTGTCTGCGCCAGAAGTTGATGCTTACGGAAAGTTTTTGCAGGTAATTCAGGCGGGTTTCCTCCGGCAAGGTGGAAAGGAGGAAGTACATATAGGTTTCCCACGTATATCCCTCCGGAAGGATGATCTTATTCTGTCCGACGACACTCGTATGACCGTAGATACCTGTGAAGTTGATACCATTCACGCGGCATATCATTTTCCCCCACATATTGGGATCGATAGCCCTGTAAAGACGCAGGGAGTCCTGTGCGGTCAGAAGGAAAGGGCTGGCCACGCGCTGCCTGTCCAACGATACGCCCGCCTGATAATACAGATCATACAAATGGTTATAATCCCACGAAAAACGCCCGTTTGCCGTCCATATATCCGTCGTTAGCCAGTCGTAGATGATATAAGCGTTGCAGATGTCTTCCTCCAGCACCCTTGTCCACTTCAGGTTACGGTACATATTGGTTCTTCTTTTACTGTAGATCGTCCTCCAGCGGTGAGTGCTTTCCTGGGTGCGTATGCCGACCAGGCAGCAGGTTTTCTGTGCCTTCTTCTGAAAGTGGTGCCATTGGGAGAAAAGGATATAGAAGTCCGAATCCCACATATCTGCAGTGAAGAAAGGGAAATCCTCCTTCCGGTAGCAATCTTTGGGCATGTCCCTCACCCAAAACTCTTTGCAGCCGTCGTCCCACGGGCGCCAGTACGTTTGAAACATCGAGGTGCACGTGCTGACCTTAAAGGGCACACATACGTGGTATACTTCAAGAATATCGGCATTGGCCTGCAGTGTCCTGTTCACGTATTTGACCGTCTCTTCATACTGCACTTCATAGTCCATATGGAGGACTCCGATCTTCCTGTCCAGCTTATTTTCCCTGATATACTGTATGCAAAGATTCAGCATGACGCCGCTGTCTTTCCCGCCGGAGAAAGAGACGTACACATTGTCGAAATCGTTAAACAGGGTTTCCAGCCTTCGCTGAACCAACTCATAAACATTCTTTCCCATCACTAAACAGCTATCATTTTGGCATATCTTTTCCAATTGAGCGCAATTGTAAAGCCATTCTTTTCAAACTCAGGCACATGCCGCAGTTGTGTGATCGCCTCCAGTTCGTACTCCTCCAGAAGTGCTGCGTTTATCTCTTGCAAGAGTGCGGAGAAAACCTCGTTGTCATCATCCGCTACATAATAATTGTTTATCTTTGCCTTGCTTCTTCCCAGCTTTACCGGTATAAAACCAAGCGTGTGGCCATTGCCTATGGCAATAAACCACAGAAAAGATGAAGACGTTCGGAACGGATAATTCAGGTTATAAGCCAATACATCTTCATTCATCACAAGAGGACCCACCAGTTCATACAACAACGGATCTTCGCCTGTTACTTTAATAATATCTACCATAATATGAAACTTAAATATATGTTGTGCTGTGCAAAACTACTAAAAACCGGCGAATGTGAAAACGTTCGGTCTACTATGATGCACCTTTACCCTAATAGTCCCTATTCGCGTAAGGTGCATTGCCCTTTCGAGTACAATTGGCCGGCCTTTCCGTCTTTCTTTTACTTAATCCGATAATATGCTACAATGATGAAAACACTTAACATCTTACTGCTGTCATCCGTTCTTGCAGCGGGGGCCTACGCCCAGACGAACGGGCTTATGGACACGAGCCGGAGCAGGTTTGCCCAACTGACAAATACCGGGCTTGGATCGGTTCGCTGGACGGACGGGTTCTGGGGAGAACGTTTCGCCGTGCTTGAGGACACGACGATCCTGAGCATGTGGAAAACATGGAATACGCCGGAAGTCTCCCATGGCTTCCGAAACTTCGAGATCGCGGCGGGCGTCTGCACGGGTGAACACTGGGGGCCACCCTTCCATGACGGCGACGTGTACAAGTGGCTGGAAGGCGTCGCAGCCGTCTATGCTGTGACTAAGAATAAAGAGCTGGACAAGCTGATGGACCACGTTGCTGAGCACATCGCCAAAGCCCAGCGGGAAGACGGCTACATCCACACACCGGTCATCATCCAAGAACGGAACAGCGGAGTGGATTCGCACCGGAAACCGCAAGCCACCGAAGCACAAACCGGTGAAGAAGAAGGGAAGGGAGCCTTCGCCAACCGCCTCAACTTTGAGACGTACAACTTAGGACACCTCATGATGGCAGCAATCGTACACCACCGGGCAACCGGCAAACGGGTGCTGCTCGATGCAGCCATACGGGCGACGGACTTCCTCTGCCGCTTTTACGAAACAGCATCGGCCGAGCTTGCCCGCAACGCCATCTGCCCCTCGCATTACATGGGCGTGGTGGAAATGTACCGCATTACCCGCAACCCGCGATACATAGAGTTAGCCCGCAACCTGATCAACATCCGCGGCATGGTGGAGAACGGAACGGATGACAACCAAGACCGTATCCCTTTCCGCGACCAGAAGCAAGCCATGGGCCATGCCGTCCGCGCCAACTACCTCTATGCCGGAGTAGCCGATGTGTATGCCGAGACCGGGGAAACACTGCTGAAGGAGAACCTGGAAAGCATCAGGCAGGATATAACCACCCGCAAGATGTACATCACCGGCGCTTGCGGAGCACTGTACGACGGAACATCGCCCGACGGAACCTCCTATGAGCCTGACAGTATACAGAAAGTGCATCAAAGCTACGGGCGCCCCTATCAGCTGCCCAACAGCACCGCACACAATGAAACCTGCGCCAACATCGGCAACATGCTCTTCCACTGGCGGATGTTCGGCATCAGCCGGGATGCCGGCTGCGTCGGCGTGGTGGAGAACTGCTTCTACAACAGCATACTGAGCGGCATCAGCATAGACGGAAAGAAATACTTCTATACCAATCCGCTACGCATCAGTCACCACCTGCCGTACATGCTCCGCTGGCCGAAGGAACGCATGGAGTACATCAGCTGCTTCTGCTGCCCCCCCAACACGGTGCGCACCCTGTGTGAAGCGCAGAACTACGCCTACTCCCTTAGTGAAGAAGGCATCTGGTGCAACCTGTATGGCGGCAGTATCCTGGAAACAAAGCCGGCAGGAGGCGACAAGGTCAAGCTCATACAAGTATCCGACTATCCGTGGGATGGGAAGGTGGAGCTGACAGTCGAAGCCGCACCCGCGAAGAACACCCTCTCCATCTTCATGCGCATACCGGAGTGGTGTCCGAACGCCACCCTGACCGTGAACGGCCGGCCGGTAGCCCAAACGCTGACGCCCAACACCTACGCCGAAATCCGCCGCGTATGGAAAAAAGGCGATAAGATAGAACTAACCCTGCCGATGGAACCCATACTGATGGAGTCCAACCCCTTAGTCGAAGAAAACCGCAACCAGGTAGCCGTAAAGCGAGGCCCGCTGGTCTACTGCCTGGAGAGCATCGACATCGAAGGCGGCAAGCGCATCGACGACGTGCTGATCCCCATCAACATCCGGCTAACCCCGAAGAAAACCACCATCGGGGGAAGCCCGGTCGTAACCCTCGAAGGAACAGCACTGCTCGCCGAAAGCAACCCCTGGGAAGGAACACTATACCGCCCGGTTGCACAGCCAAACCGGAAGGTAAACATCCGGCTCATACCCTATTACGCCTGGGGCAACAGAGGCCGGGCCGAAATGACGGTCTGGATGCCCGTTAGCCGGTAAAGCCAGCCATACATCAACTTAAATGATAAACATATGAATAGAAAGATGATCACACCGCTGCTTGTTCTGTCTATGCTGATCCCCTCCCCATGCGTTGTGGCGCAGCATACCATATATGTACAGGCAAGCCGGCCCGAAAGCCCCGCATCCATCGCCGGCGAAGACAGCCGGAGCAAGGTTGCCACCCTCCCCGCCGCCCTCCGGAAGGCCCGCGAACTGCGCCGGCTGAACGACCCGTCCATAAAGAACGGGATAACCATCTGCCTCGAAGCAGGCCATCATTCCCTGTACGAGCCGGTCTTCATCCGTCCCGAAGACAGCGGAACGCCGGAGTCGCCGACGGTCATCCGCCCCATGCCGGGCAGGAGCGCCACACTGCACGGAGGCGTCAGGATCGAAGGCTGGAAAAAGCAAGGACGGCTATGGGTGGCGGACGTGCCCGACTTCAACGGATGCCCGCTGACCTTCCGCCAGCTGTGGATCGACGGTAAGAAAGCCGTTCGAGCCAGAGACGTCGAGGACTTCAAGGACATGCACCGTATCATCGGCAACGACCCGGCGAATGAGACGCTCTGGGTGCCGGCCGAAGCCGTTCGGAACATAAGGAAGGCGGAGCGGGCAGAGCTGGTGCTACACCAAATGTGGTGCATAGCCAACCTGCGCATCAAGTCTATCCGGATTTATGGCGACACCGCAGCCATACGCTTCCATCACCCCGAGAGCAGGATACAGTTTGAGCACCCCTGGCCGCGGCCGATGGTCACAGACGACGGGCGCAACTCAGCCTTCTACCTGACCAACGCCCTTGAACTGCTGGACAAGCCGGGCGAATGGTACCATGACATCTACACCCGGCGGCTATATTACCACCCCCGCACCGGCGAAGACATGAAGACGGCAGAGGTCATCGCCCCAGCCATCGAGACGCTCGTCCAGGTGACAGGAACGCTGGACGACCCCGTCCACCACATCCGCTTCGAGCAGATCACCTTCAAGTACACCACCTGGACACGGCCGTCGGAGAAAGGGCACGTACCCCTCCAGGCCGGCATGTACCTCACCGATGCCTATCGCCTCGATCCGAAGATGCAGCGCAGCGGCGGCAACCATGACCTGGACAACCAGGCCTGGCTGGGCCGCCCGCCCGCCGCCGTACAAATCTATGCCGCAAACGGGATAGACTTCGTCGAATGTACTTTCCAACACACAGCCTCCACCGCTTTGGATTATATATATGGAATAAAAGGAGGGCTTGTGGAAAACTGCCGCTTCAGCGACATCGGCGGCAGCGCCGTCACCGTAGGCACATTCGCGCCGGCGGGCCACGAAACGCACCGGCCCTACGACCCGGAAGACCGGCGGGAGATATGCGCCTTCCAACGCATACGCAAGAATATCATCACCGATGCAGCCAACGAAGATTGGGGCTGCGTGGGCATCCTGGCCGGATACGTAAGCGACATCACCATCGAAGGCAACTCCATCAACGAAGTATCCTATACCGGCATCAGTCTGGGCTGGGGATGGACGCAGACGGTAAACTGCATGAAGAACAACACCGTACACGCCAACCACATCAGTCACTACGGCAAACACCTCTACGACACCGCCGGCATCTACACCCTGAGTGCACAGCCCAACAGCCTCATCAGCAACAACCACGTGCATAACATCCACACCCCAAGTTATGCACACGATCCGAACCATTGGTTCTACCTCTATACGGACGAAGGCTCTTCGTTCATCACCGTGAAAGACAACCGGACGTCATCGGAAAAGTTCCTCCGGAACGCGAACGGACCGGGCAACACCTGGATAAACAACGGGCCACGCCCATAACCAAATAAAGATATGAAACATAAGAAAGGAAGTCTGAGAAGCACCATCGTCGTGTCACTGACGAACTACCTTGATGCCGGAGCCATCGTAGCCGGAGCCAGCGGATTGACCCTCTGGCAAAGCTACCTCGGCCTTGCCGAAGGGCATCTGGGCTGGCTGAACGCCATCAGCGCAAACTGCTTCGGCGCTGCCATAGGCGCATTCGCCGGAGGATTCCTGGCCGACAAGTATGGCCGGAAGACCATTTATACCTATAATATGCTCGTGTACATGCTCGGCATCGCCATCATCATGTTCGCGGTGAACTACCCGATGCTGCTCTTGGGGTTCCTGACCACAGGCATCTCAGTCGGAGCAGGCGTCCCCGCCTCTTGGACGTACATCTCCGAGAACTCCGAGGCCGGTAACCGGGGAAGGAACATCGGCATCTCCCAATTTGCGTGGGGCGTCGGGCCGACCATTATCCTCACCCTGGGGATGCTGCTTGCGCCGGGCAAAAGCGGCGAAGCGGCAGGAACACTCTTCGCGCCGGTGGTTCAAACGGTGGCCGGACTCTTCACGGACAGCAGTGCCGGCAGCGCAGCCGTTCACGTATTCAGCAGCCGCATCATCTTCGCCACATTGTTCATCGTTGCCTTCATTGCCTGGCTCCTCCAGCGGAAGCTCAACGAATCAAAAGAGTGGGAAAAAGCCCGCGCCGCAGAGAAGGAAGAGAAGCAGCCCGGTGTCTTCAGCTCCTTCGGAGCCGTATTCGCCAACAGGAAAAACATACGGGCGATGCTGTTCCTGGCCGGTATCTACTTAACGTGGAACTTCGTGGCCAGCGTGATGGGCTTCTTTCAACAGCACATCTACGAGACCGCAGGCGGATTATCGAACGGCCAAGCCAATATGCTGACCGCCGTACAATGGATCATCATCGTGGCCGTCACCTACTTCGGTTTCGCCATGCTGGCCGATAAGGTGAACCAGCGCTGGCTGTATTTCTTCGGAACGGGCATCGGCATTGCCGCATGGCTCATCCTCGTCTTTATCGGCATCAAAAGCCATCTCGCCTTGTGGACGTTCACCATCCTTTGGGGCATCCAGGGAGGGATGAGCGTGCAAGCCTTCTATGCCCTCTGGTCGTCGGAACTCTTCCCGGCCAAGTACCGCGCCGCAGTGCAGGGCATCATGTTCTTTGTCGTCAGAGGCGCCTCAGCCCTGTGGGGACTGGTGTTTGTCCATATCTACGGCAAAGGCGGCGAAGGATTCGAGACAGCGGCATACTTAATGATCGGCCTACTGCTGGTCGCCTGGGTCATAGGCGTGGCAGGAACACCGCAGACACGTGGCAAGTCACTTCAACAAATAACTAAAGAAAGGTATAGAAAATGAGAATTAAAGAAACAGCCCCCTCAACATGGATCTGGTATCCGGGGGATTATGAGCTATGGCTCGGCAATGGGATGAACAACCGGCGGACGGAACGCGGCGCCTTCTTTCCCCCGTTCTGGAGGACGGACAGCCACTATGTGACCGTCGAGTTCAGTAAGAAGGTGTTCATTTACGCGCCCGAACCGATAGAGATAGCAGCCGAAGGGCGGTACAACGTCAAAGTGGATGGCAAGCTGCAATCAGGGCAACCGAAGAGCATCATCCTGAGCAGAGGCCCGCACCAACTGAATGTTAAAGTCTATAACCAGGTAACCCCACCTGCCCTCTACATCAGGAGCAAGAGCGTGGGTACGGACGGGAGCTGGAAAGTAACCGCCGAAGACAAAGAATGGATCGACCAAAGCGGAAAGGTCAGCGACACCTCCACCACCGTCTACATGAATGCCGGCTACTGGAACTTCAACACCCCCGAACAAAGGCCATCCACATTCAAGTTAGCCATGCAACCGATGGAAGCCGTAGAGACGAAGGCCGTAAATGACGGACAGTTAGTCGATTTCGGTCAGGAGACCTTCGGCTACATCCGCCTGCATGGCCTGCACGGCGAAGGAGCTGTCAGGATCCATTACGGCGAAAGCCCCGAAGAAGCAACCGACAAGGAGCATTGCGAGACGCTCGACAGGATATACTGCAGCCAAGGATACGTGACCGACCTGTTCACCGATACGACCATCGTCATAGACGACGAGTACACCTTAGCCGGCAGCAAAGCCTTCCGCTATATATATATAGAAGTGAGCGGTTCAATCCGCCTCGACAGGATAAGCATGGTATACGAATACCTGCCTGAAACATGCCGCGGAACCTTCCGGTGCAGCGACGAAGACATCAACCGTATCTGGCAGGTAGCGGCCCACACGATGCAGCTCACCACCCGCGAGTTCTTCATAGACGGCATCAAGCGCGACCGTTGGGTGTGGAGCGGCGACGCCATACAGAGCTACCTGATGAACTACTACCTCTTCTTCGACCTCGAAGCGGTGAAGCGAACCATCAGACTTCTCCGGGGAAAAGACCCCGTCACCTCCCACGTGAACACCATCATGGACTACACCTTCTTCTGGTTCATAAGCATTGGTGACTATTATATGTATTCGGGCGACAAGGCGTTCATAATCCAAATCTATCCAAGCATGAAGACGATGATGGACTATGTGCTGTCGCGTACCAACGAGAACAACATGGTCGAAGGCATGGCAGGCGATTGGGTGTTTATCGACTGGGCCGACGAGAAAATGGATAAGAAGGGCGAAGTCGCCTATGAACAACTGCTGCTTTGCCGGAGCCTTGAGGCGATGGTACGTTGCGGCGGTATAGCCGGAGACAGCGAGGGCGTAACCGAATATGCCGTAATGGCGGCCGACCTCCGCTGCAAACTGCAGCCCGCGTTCTGGGATAAGGACAAGCAAGCCTTCGTCCATAACCGCATCAACGGTAAGAAGAGCAATACCGTGACCCGCTACGCGAATATCTTCGCCATCCTCTTCGGCTACACGGGAACGACAAACGAGCAAGCGATCAGGAACTCCGTGCTGCTGAACGACAACATCATGAAAATAACCACCCCCTACATGCGCTTCTACGAGCTGGATGCACTCTGTCTGATGGAGGAGCATCACCAGGTCATACATGATATAAAGGAGTATTGGGGAGGGATGCTGGCCTTTGGAGCTACTTCGTTCTGGGAAAAGTTTAACCCCAAAGACATCGGTACCGAACACTTGGCCATGTACGGCCGCCCTTACGGGAAAAGCCTGTGTCACGCCTGGGGAGCAAGCCCCCTCTACCTGCTGGGCAAGCACTTCCTCGGTGTCCGTCCGGTAAAGGAAGGCTACAGCGAATTTATCGTCAGCCCCAACCTGGGAGGGTTGGAATGGGTGGAAGGAACCGTCCCTACCCCCCGCGGCGATATCCACGTCTATATGGATGATCATCGGATCGAAGTACAGACACGCTTAAACAACGGCTACATCATCTTCTCCAGCAGCACCAAACCGGAGGCGAACAAAGGACCGATAGAGTCGCTGGGAGGACAGCGCTACAGGCTTAAGATCAGACATGACATTGCCCGGCCGCAACAGGATGGTAGCCCGGCTGTACAGTACAGCGACAGCCATAGCGCAATCCCTTCCAAAGGAAAGGAAGAAGGAGTAATTGAAGACAGTGCACAGTACAACGACAGCCATAGCCCAATCCTTTCCAAAGGAAAGGGGGAAGGAGTAGTTATTCGTATATCGTACACGGCAATACGAATCATATTTTAAGTGGAAATATAATGTAAACACAATGGGAAACCAAGATCAAAGTAAAGTGTATACGGATAGCGCTCATTCCCTCTCTCCTTTGGAGAGTGTCGGGGTAAGGATGCCGGATAGTAGCAGCGTAGGGTTGCCGAAGAGCAGCGTAGGGCTGCAGGGTAGTAGCAGCGTAGGGCCGTATTGTAGTAACAAGGTGAGGCTGCCGGATAGCAGGACCGGAATCAGGGGCATCATTCCCCCACTGGTCACCCCGCTGATAGACAACGATACGTTGGACATCGGCGGACTTGAGAACCTGATTGAGCACCTGGTCTCAGGCGGCGTTCACGGGCTGTTTATCCTCGGCACCACCGGAGAGGCCCAAAGCATCAGCTACCGGTTGCGCCACCGCATGATAGGAGAAACCAGTCGCATCAATGCCGGAAGGCTGCCCTTGCTGGTGTGCATATCCGACACCAGCATCACCGAAAGCATCAACCTGGCACATATAGCAGCACGCTGCCACGCAGATGCCGTAGTATCGGCGCCCCCCTACTACTATGCGCCAAGCCAGATAGAGTTGGCGGAGTTCTACAATGACCTGGCAAACCGGCTGCCCATCCCCCTCTACCTCTATAATATGCCAAGCCATACCAAAGTGAGCTTTGCGCCCGAAACCATCCGGCGCATAGCGGAAAACAAAAGGGTGATCGGCTTTAAGGATAGCTCGGCCAATACGGTATACTTCCAAAGCGTCATGACGGCTATGGCGGAACGCCCGGATTTCTCCATGCTTGTCGGGCCGGAGGAGATAACGGCTGAAACCGTACTCCTTGGTGGCCACGGAGGGATAAACGGAGGTGCCAATATGTTCCCCCGTCTCTACGTCAACCTCTACTACGCAGCTGCCGCCGGCAACATCGAAGAAGTGCGCCGCCTGCAAAAGATAGTGATGCTCATATCCACCACCATCTACACCGTCGGGAAATACGGCAGCAGCTACCTGAAAGGCGTTAAGTGCGCCCTGAATCTCCTGGGCATATGTAATGACCACTTAGCCGCACCTTTCCATAAGTTTGAAGCCTCAGAGAGGGAGCGCATCCAGGAAGCATTGGAAGTCATTTATGAGGTAATGGATAATGAACAATAGGTAATATGGAAGACTATCACTGCCGGCAGTGATAGTCTTCCATATTATTATATAAGAAAAGGGCATACCTAATGGTGTGCCCTTTTCTTATAGTAACGTGAGTTCGATATAACAATTAGAACAGTATCAGCTGTTTATCATCGATAAAGTCAACATAAACAGATGGTTTCTTTGGCAGGAAACTATATGCCAAAATCCCAGCTATCAGGTTGGTAATGAAGTTTGTAAAACATCTGTGTCTGGTATGCTCTATTTGGCAGATGTTTTTGAGATCATCATTGACAGATTCAATAACAGCTCTTTTGCGAAGAATTAATCTGTCTTGCAGGGGAAGCTCCCCACCTTTCATATTGTTCCTCATTTTGGTAACCAAATGGATTCCGTCAACAAAGAGTATTTCGACTAGCGTCTTAGATATATAGCCTCTGTCTGCATATAACTTTCCTGAGACACTGCGAATGAAGCTCTCCATGGAAAGAGGCCGGCGATCATCCACATTGCCCTAGGTAATAACAAAACTGATGATCTCGCCTTTATCATTGATGATTATGTGCAGCTTAAATCCAAAAAACCACCTTATGTCAAAGATATGTATATCTATAATCTATATAATCCAGAGTTGTTGTTTTATTGCCAAAGATACGACAATAATTATAGGATTGTGCTCACCGATCAGGAAATATTGACGATTCATCTATTTCAGATTATTGTTGAAAGTATTTCCTTACCAAAGAGGTACATTCTTTCTTTATTCATCTCTTTCTCTTTTGGAAAGGCGCGGAGCGCGAACTGCGCTTGTCATTTACCATTTCGCTCTTCAGTGGAATTTTTTTGATGATGCCGTAACTATATAACGACTTCAATTTTTCTTTTGATGACATCCGAGTGCTCGGATTGCTCCAAATTTCTTTTTTTGATTACTTCGTAGCCCTATTGCAACTTCAATTTTTTGATAACATCCGAGTGCTGCAACGGATCCCGGTGGCATTTCTACAATTGTCGAAATACTTTCGCTGCCAGCGGTGACATTTCTCCAGTCGTCGAATCCCGAATATTGGTAAAATCATTGAATGTGCGTTAAGGACAGCCGCGGATAGTCCGCGGTGGGCGCTCTATGCCTTATGTTGTGGAAAGATGATGCAGGAATTTACTTCATGCCGAGTTTCCTTCTGACAAACTCTTCGATAAATAAAACGGTTTCGTCAATGCCCAAAACGGAAGAGTCTACGCATAAATGATAGGTAGACGCGGCGCCCCACGTCTTGTAGCTATAATAATTGTAGTATTCGGAGCGTCTCTTGTCTGTTTTTGGAATCAGACTTTCCGCGGCTTCTTTGGAGATGTGCTCGGTTTGGCACAACCGTTTTATGCGGTCTTCCATGGAAGCTGTTATAAAGATGTTCGCACAGCGTGGGTTTTCGCGCAGGATATAATCGGCGCAGCGCCCCACGAACAGGCTGGATTTTTCGGCGGCAAGCTTGCGTATCACATCGCTTTGTATCTTAAACAAGGCGTCGTTGCTCAAGCAGTTCGCATAGGGCAATGAGCTGTCTGTAAACAAGGAAAAACGCGCGCCGAACAGCCCGCCTGCGATTGTTTGCGACGGCTTTTCGTCTGCCTTTTCAAAGAGTTCTTTGCACAATCCACTTTCTTTTGAGGCCAGACGGATCAGTTCTTTGTCGTAGAAAGATATTCCTAAGCGTGCGGCCAGCTTTTCGCCGATCGTTTTACCGCCGCTTCCCAATTGGCGGCCAATGTTAATGATATAATTATCGCTCATCGTTCTGTCTAATTAATTTTAGTAACCAAATATAAATATTACGATTGGATTACGGGCCATAAACGGTATAATTTATATGCCTGCTCTCTTGAATGTACGGAATTGCCGCCACAGCATCGTGGCCGATACGATGCCGGCGGCCAGGTCGGCTATCGGCATGCTGATCCACACTCCGGTTGAGCCGAATATCTCGGGAAGGATGAAAAGGCAAGGAATCAAGAACAGGATTTGCCGGATGAGCGAGAGGAATATGGCTTTCCTGGCCATCCCTATGCTTTGGAAGAAATTGGATGTGACCATCTGGAATCCTACGATGGGGAAAAACAGGACAACGAGCCTCAATCCTTTCGATGCCAGGTCGATCATTTCGGTATCCGGAGTAAATATAGACACGGCCAGCCGGGGAATCAACATCCCTATCAAAAAGCCGGTAGTGGTGACGGCTGTGGCCGCATAGATCGTGAGTTTCAGCACGTGGATGACGCGAGAGTACAGCTGCGCCCCGAAATTGTATCCCGCAATGGGCTGCATCCCCTGGTTAAGCCCCATCACAATCATCAGGAACAGGAAGATCAGTCTGTTTACAATGCCGTAAGCCCCAATGGCCAGGTCGCCGCCATGCTCCTTTAATCCTTGATTGATAAGAAGTACGACCACGGTTGCCGCCATGTTCATCAGGAAGGGCGACATGCCGATGGAAAACGAGGCGGTTACGATTTTCTTCTTCAGACGGAAAATGCTTTTACGGAAATGTATCAGCTCATTCTTGTTCATGAACAGCTTCACAAGCCACAGCAAAGCCACAACCTGCGCAACTACGGTGGCAATGGCCGCGCCCTGAATGCCCCAGTCGAACAAGTAAATGAAAATCGGGTCGAGGATGGTATTGATCACAACAGTTGCAATGGTTGCCAGCATGGCTTGCCGGGGATGGCCGGCAGAACGCAGCACGCTGTTCAAGCCCAGATAAAGGTGGGTAACGACATTGCCTGCCAATATGATCTTGATGTAATTGCGCGCATAGTCTATCGTACTCTCGCTCGCGCCGAAGAAATAAAGTATAGGGTCAAGGAACAGCAGCGTAACGATGGAAAAAACAATGCCGATCACCACATTCAATACCACAACATTGCCCAATATGCGCTGCGCCGTATCATAATCTTTCTGACCTAACTTTACAGAAACCAGCGTAGCCGCCCCAACGCCGATAAGCGAGCCGAAGGCCGCCGCCAGGTTCATCAAAGGGAAAGTCAACGCTAATCCTGAAATGGCCAAAGGCCCAACACCGTGCCCGATAAATATACTGTCTACCATATTGTAAAGGGAGGCGGCCGTCATCGCTATAATAGACGGGATGGCATATTGCATCAAAAGTTTACCTGTTTTTTCGGTTCCCAGCGCCGTGGGTGCTTTACGTTCGGACATACCTGTTTTTTATAATGAAGTACGCAAAGTTAATGAAATGTTTCTTATTTTTGTTCCCTGATTGTATAAATACGTTACAAAATGAACATATTAGAACTGAGCGAGCAAGAAATAATTCGGCGTAACAGCCTGAATGAGCTTCGCATTATGGGGATTGACCCATATCCCGCAGCGGAATATATAACCACCGCTTTTTCAACAGATATTAAAGACGAATTTAAAGATGAAGACAAACCCCGGCAGGTTTCCGTTGCGGGACGCATCATGGGTTGCCGCGTCATGGGCAAAGCATCATTCGTTGAGCTACAGGATTCCAAAGGACGGATACAGGTTTATATCACCCGCGACGGCATTTGCCCGGGAGAAAACAAGGAACTGTACAATACGGTGTTCAAACGCCTGCTCGACTTGGGCGACTTCATCGGTATCGAAGGATATGTATTCCGCACGCAAATGGGCGAGATCAGTATACATGCAGAAAAACTAACCGTGCTGGCCAAGTCGATAAAACCTCTTCCTATTGTGAAGTATAAAGACGGTGTTGCTTATGACTCGTTTGAAGACCCCGAACTCCGCTACCGCCAACGCTATGTAGACCTCGTTGTCAACGAAGGGGTAAAAGAAACCTTTATCAAGCGCACGAAAGTGTATACCTCCATGCGCGAGTTCTTCAATGCGAAAGGATATATAGAAGTAGAAACCCCCGTTTTGCAATCCATTCCGGGAGGAGCATCCGCACGTCCGTTCATCACGCACCATAACGCGTTAGACATACCTTTGTATTTACGCATCGCCGACGAACTGTATTTGAAGCGTTTGATCGCCGGCGGATTCGAAGGAGTATACGAGTTCTCCAAAAACTTCCGCAACGAAGGGATGGACCGTACGCATAACCCGGAATTTACGGTAATGGAAATCTACGTCGCCTATAAAGACTACAACTGGATGATGACCTTCACCGAAAACATGATCGAAAAGGTTTGCCGAGACGTAAACAACACAACCGAAGTGCAGGTCGGCGATCACCTGATTAACTTTAAAGCGCCCTATAAGCGGGTGACCATGCTGGATTCCATTAAAGAATTTACCGGATATGACCTGGCAGGGAAAAGCGAAGATGAAATCCGCACCATCTGCAAAGCATTGAAATTGGAGATTGACGATACTATGGGGAAAGGAAAACTCATCGACGAAATCTTTGGAGAATTTTGCGAAGGAAACTACATACAGCCAACCTTCATTACGGATTACCCGATTGAAATGTCTCCGCTCACCAAGCGGCACCGTACAAACCCGGAGCTGACGGAACGCTTTGAACTGATGATTAATGGAAAAGAATTGTGCAACGCATACTCGGAGCTAAATGATCCGGTCGATCAACTGGAACGCTTTCAGGATCAACTACGCTTAAGTGAAAAGGGAGACGATGAAGCCATGTTCATTGATATGGATTTTGTACGTTCGCTGGAATACGGAATGCCTCCGACATCGGGGATGGGAATCGGCATGGATCGTCTGGCTATGCTTATGACCGGACAAACCACCATCCAGGAAGTATTGTTCTTCCCGCAAATGCGTCCAGAAAAAACAGTGAAGAAAGATCCGGCCGGCAAATATGCAGAAACAGGCATACCGGAAGAATGGGTGCCCGCCATACAAAAGGCCGGATACAACCTGGTCGAAGATATGAAAGATGTAAACCCGCAAAAACTGCATCAGGACATATCCGGCATCAACAAAAAATATAAATTGGAATTAAGCCGCCTGTCGGTCGACGATGTAGCCGAATGGATCAAGAAACTCAACTCTTAATATCTTAATTCAGTGACATGAAACTACCCGGTAAGATAGCCATAATGGGAGGAGGAAGTTGGGCAACCGCTATTGCGAAAATGATCCTGGTTCAAGAAGACACCATAAACTGGTATATGCGTCGCGACGACCGCATAGTCGATTTCAAACGCTTGGGGCACAATCCGTCATACCTCACAGGGGTGCGGTTTGATGTCAAGCGGATCAATTTCAGCTCCAACATCAATGACGTCGTAAGAGACTCGGATACGCTGATATTCGCAACGCCTTCCCCCTACCTGAAAGCCCATCTGAAAAAACTGAAACTAAAACTCAAAGACAAGTTCATCATCACAGCGATCAAAGGCATCGTCCCCGACGAAAACCTGATCGTATCCGAGTATTTTGCCCAGATCTATGGAGTCGATCCCCATAATATCGCCGTATTGGGCGGCCCCTGCCATGCGGAAGAGGTGGCGCTCGAACGCCTGTCGTATCTGACAATCGCTTGCCCCGACAAAGATAAAGCCAGAGTCATCGCCCGCAAACTGAGCGGCAGCTACGTAAAAACATCCATCAGCGACGACGTTACAGGCATCGAGTACGGCTCCGTATTGAAAAACGTATATGCCATAGCCGCAGGTATTTGCAGCGGACTTAAATACGGCGATAATTTTCAGGCGGTACTGATGTCCAATGCCATCCAGGAAATGAATCGCTTCTTGAATATGGTGCATCCGATTGACAGAAGCGTGGACGACTCGGTGTACCTGGGCGATTTGCTGGTAACCGGATACTCCAATTTCAGTCGCAACCGTACGTTTGGAACCATGATCGGCAAAGGATATTCCGTGAAAAGCGCGCAGATAGAAATTGAAATGATTGCCGAAGGATACTTCGGCACGAAATGTATCAAGGAATTAAACAAACATTATCACGTAAATATGCCCATCCTGGACGCCATGTACAATATCCTGTATGAACGAATATCACCTATGATAGAGATTAAACTGCTGACAGATTCATTCCGCTGAAAATCACCAAAACCAACCAATATGATTACTCTAAACATCGAAAAAACGTTCGGATTCATATCCGAAAAAGCAATAAACGCATATGAAACGCAGGCCAAAACAGCAAGAGAAGCATTGGAGAACGGCACAGGAAAAGGAAACGACTTCCTGGGATGGCTGCACCTCCCTTCTTCGATCACCACAACATTCCTCGCCGACATTGAGGCAACAGCCCACATCCTGAGAGAGAACTGCGAAGTGGTTGTCATTGCCGGTATCGGAGGAAGCTATTTGGGAGCGCGTGCCGTCATTGAAGCCTTATCAAACAGCTTTACCCGGCTGCAAGAGGACAAAAAGAATCCGGCTATTGTTTATGCCGGACATAACATCGGAGAAGATTATTTGTACGAGCTGACCGAGTACTTGAAAAACAAGAAGTTCGGCGTCATCAATATTTCAAAATCGGGAACAACCACCGAGACCGCCCTTGCATTCCGCCTGTTGAAAAAACAATGTGAAGACCAAAGAGGCAAGGAAATGGCTAAGAAAGTAATCGTAGCCATTACCGACGCGAAAAAAGGAGCTGCACGCATCACCGCCGACAATGAAGGATACAAATCCTTTATCATCCCCGACAATGTCGGCGGGCGCTTCTCTGTTCTGACCCCCGTAGGCCTGCTGCCTATCGCAGTTGCAGGATTTGATATTGAAAAACTCGTAGCCGGCGCTACCGACATGGAGGAAGCCTGTGGAGTAAACGTACCTTTCGCCCGTAATCCGGCGGCCATCTATGCCGCAGCCCGTAACGAGCTATACAAGAACGGCAGAAAGATTGAAATCCTGGTGAACTACAACCCGAAGCTGCACTACGTTAGCGAATGGTGGAAGCAGCTTTACGGAGAATCGGAAGGAAAAGAAAACAAAGGCATTTTCCCGGCCGCTGTAGACTTTTCTACCGACCTGCATTCTATGGGACAATGGATCCAGGAAGGCGAACGCACCATTTTTGAAACCGTCATCTCGGTAGAGAAAACCAACCATACACTTTCCGTTCCTTCCGACGAAGCCAATCTGGACGGCTTAAACTTTCTGGCAGGCAAACGGGTAGACGAAGTCAACAAAATGGCCGAACTCGGTACGCAGATCGCACACATTGACGGCGGCGTACCCAATATCCGTATCGTGATTCCCGCGCTGAACGAATATAACATCGGTCAAATCCTTTACTTCTTCGAGATTGGCTGCGGCATCAGCGGCTACATCCTTGGTGTGAACCCATTCGACCAACCGGGCGTGGAAGCCTATAAAAAGAATATGTTTGCACTGCTGAACAAACCGGGGTACGAAGAAGAATCAAAAGCAATCCAATCCAAACTGTAGTATTCAGCGCCGGCCTCATCCTACTTCCCCTTCCCATTTACCGTTTCGTACTTTAAACAGCAAACGGTAAATGGGATTGTTTTTTAAAAGAAGCGGCGTGCTTACAGATTGATTTTGCCCAGCACTTTATCCGTTGCTCCGGCATTGCTTGTTACGTAATAGCCGGCAAGGGCGCCCGCTTTGCGCAGAAATTTGTTGTCGAACATAATTTTGTCGAACAATTCGCTCAGTTCTTCGTAGTTCTTGATAGAGAATGCGCCTTTGGTTTCGATCATCCGGATGGCTTCCATGAATTTCTGGTACTTGGGGCCGAAGACTACCGGTATTCCATAAACGGCAGCTTCGAGCGTATTGTGGATGCCGGCTCCGAATCCGCCTCCGATATAGGCGATTTCGCCATAGCGGTAAACGGACGACAGCAAGCCGAAGCAATCCATAATGAGGCAGTCGGCGTTTATGGTTTTCTCTTCGTTCGCCTTGCTATAACGCAGGTAAGGGCGTTTTAGCTTGTCTATGATTTCCACCAAGTGATTTTCGTCAATCACGTGCGGGGCGATGATCAGTTTCATTTCCGGATGTGTATTGAAGTATTCAATGAGCAGGTCTTCGTCCGGCGGCCACGAGCTTCCGGCAACCAACGTGAACGAATTTCCCTTGAACTTTTCGACCACAGGCAGTTCCTTGGCTTCCTTGCAAATCTCCAGCACGCGGTCGAAACGGGTGTCGCCCACTACGGTTACCTTGTTTACGTCTATTTTCGCCAGGAAACGTTTGGACGCTTCGTTCTGCACAAACAGATGGTCGAAATCTTTCAGTACGTTGCGGTACCGGCCGCCATACCACTTGAAAAACACCTGGTCTTTGCGGAAAACGGAAGATACGCTGTACACCGGTATGTGGCGTTTGTTCAGCTCGTCGATATAGTTTTTCCAGAACTCGTATTTGATGAAGAAGGCCATGCAAGGCTGCGCCAGATCGAGGAATTTCTTTACGTTGCGGGGCTTATCGAAAGGCAGGTAGCAGATGATGTCCGCTCCGCGATAGTTTTTCCGAACTTCATAGCCCGATGGCGAGAAGAACGTCAGCAATATTTTGTATTCCGGATATTTCGCTCTGATGCGTTCCATCAGGGGGCGGCCCTGTTCGAATTCTCCCAATGATGCGGCATGGAACCAGATGTAGTTTGCCTTTTTTTCCCGCTGCTGGCGAATCAGGCGATAGACTACCCAATGCCCTTTTATCATCTTGCGGGGCTTGCGACTGAAAGGCGTCATCGCGTGCACCCCAAAATCATATAGGCTGATTCCTATGTTGTATAAAAAATCTCCTATCATTATTACCGGAGTGTTTCTACGGCGCGTTTGATGCGAGCCAGTGTTTCGTCTTTACCCAATACCCAAGATATGTCGAACAGGTGCGGGCCTTTTGCTTCGCCTACCAAAGCCAGGCGGAAAGCGTTCAGGATACCTCCGGCGCCGTATCCTTCGGCGGCTATCCAATCCATCACTGCGCTTTCCTGTTCCCCGGAGGTGAAGCCGGGTATGCCGTCCAGCACATCGGCCAGTTCCAGCATGTGCTTGGCCGAATCTTCTTTCCAGCGTTTCTTCACTGTTTTCTCATCGTATGCGGTTGGGGCAACGAAGAAAAAGCGCGCAGCGTCCCACAGTTCTTTCACAAAATCGACCCGTTCTTTGGTCAGTCCAACCACGGTTATCACCTTGTCCGGCGCCGCCGTTACTCCCTCTTCTTCGAGGATGCGCAAGAACATCCCGGCTATTTCGCCGTCCGGCTTTGCCTGGATGTATTGGTGGTTGAACCATATTCCTTTTGCGTAGTCGAACTTGGCTCCCGACTTGCTGCAACGGGCAAGGTCGAACGATTCAATCATTTCGTCCATGGACATGATCTCCCTGTCGTGGCCCGGATTCCATCCCAGCAAGGCCAGAAAGTTCAATACCGCTTCGGGCAGATAGCCGGATTCGCGGTATCCGGAAGACGCTTCGCCCGTTTGGGGATCTTTCCATTGCAGCGGGAATACGGGGAAGCCCAGCCGGTCGCCGTCGCGTTTGCTTAGTTTGCCGTTGCCGTCCGGCTTCAGCAGTAGCGGCAGATGAGCAAATGCCGGCATCGTATCTTCCCAGCCCAAAGCACGATACAGCAGCACGTGCAGCGGGGCGGAAGGCAGCCATTCTTCGCCGCGGATCACATGGGTTATTTCCATCAGGTGGTCGTCTACAATATTTGCCAGGTGATAGGTGGGCAATCCGTCGACTGATTTAAACAGTACCTTGTCGTCCAGCACGGAAGAGTTTACCACCACATCCCCGCGAACAAGGTCGCCCACGTGTATATCTTCACCGGCGTCTATCTTGAAACGGACAACATACTGTTTCCCTTCGGCTATCAGCCTGTTTACTTCTTCTGCGGGCAGGGTCAGCGAGTTGCGCATCTGCATACGGGTCGATGCGTCGTACTGGAAGTTTGCCGTTTCGTTGCGTTTGGCTTCCAGCTCTTCCGGTGTGTCGAAGGCGATGTATGCCTTGCCGTTGTCCAACAAGGCCTGTACGTAGGTTGTGTAGATGTCCCGTCTCTCCGACTGCCGGTATGGGCCGTGGTCTCCGCCGAAACTTACCCCTTCGTCAAAGGTGATCCCCAGCCATTTGAATGATTCCAGAATATATTCTTCAGCCCCCGGCACAAAGCGACGGGAGTCGGTATCTTCAATCCGGAGGATGAGCCGGCCGCCGTGCCGCCGTGCAAACAAAAAGTTGTACAAAGCGGTGCGGACCCCACCGATATGCAGTGCTCCCGTAGGACTTGGAGCGAAGCGAACCCTTACTTTCTTTTCAGACATAAAATAAGACATATAAATATGAGATAATGCAGGTAAATCGCGCAAAATTAACCTTTTTCCCCGATGCTATTATTATTTTCCGTACTTTTCGGGGAAAATACAGAACCGTATGTCACGTTTTAAAATAAGAAAAGACCTGCCTTACAGGAAAACGATAATAAAGGTGCTCACGTTCGTCGCCATCGTATCTCTGATCGTCTATTTCCTGCCGCGCGGCGGTAAATTCAACTATCAATTCAGCATCAACAAGCCCTGGAAATACGGGCAGCTGATAGCCACATTCGATTTTCCCATCTACAAAGACGGCGCCACCGTCAAAAAAGAGCAAGACAGTATTCTCTATAGTTTCCAGCCCTACTATACGCTGAACAACCGCGTAGAAAAAGAAAGCATCGCCCGGCTCAGAAACAACTACAATGCTTCCCTCCATGAAATCCTCCCGTCTGCCGATTATATCCGTTATATTGAACAGACTTTGCGGGACATCTACCGGTCGGGGATTGTTTCCATAGAAGACCTGAACAGGCTGAGCCGGGATAGCACAAAGTCTATCATGGTTGTTGACGATAAAGAAGGCAACTCCCGCGTCACCGACGGACTATTTATCAGCAAAGAAGCCTACGAATACATCCTCTCGTCCAACCCGGCCTATAAAAGGGAAATCCTCCGGCAATGCTCGCTGAACGAATACATCAATCCGAACTTGACCTACGACGGGGCGCGCAGCGAAATGGCTAAAGCCGACCTGATCGGCAACTATTCCTACGCCACCGGCATAGTTCAGAGCGGGCAAAAGATTGTAGACCGCGGGGAGATCATCGATGCGCAGACCTTCCGTATCCTCGAATCACTCCGCAAAGAGTCCGTCAAGCGAAGCGAATCCAATATCCAGAAAAGCCTCGTTCTCATCGGGCAGATCGGCTTCATCGGCGTATTCATTCTCTGCCTGATGCTCTACCTGCACTTGTTCCGCGACTACTTCGGCCACATCCGAAGCATGTTGTTGCTCTTCACCCTGATCATACTCTACTGCCTCATTACGGCACTGATGGTCAGCAGCAACATCTTCAACGTCTACTTCATTCCCTACGCCATGCTGCCCATCATCATCCGCATCTTCCTCGATTCCCGCACGGCATTCCTGGCCCACACGGTGACCATCCTGGCCTGTTCGGTCATCCTGCGCTTCCCCTACGAATTTATCATCCTGCAAATTCCGGCAGGATTAGTGGCCATATTCAGCCTGCGCGAGCTGTCGCAGCGCTCGCAGCTGTTCCGCACGGCCCTTCTGGTGCTGCTGACCTATACCATCGTATACCTATCGTACGAACTGATCATCGAGAACGATATGAGCAAGCTCAACCTGAGCATGTACAGATACTTTGCCGTCAACGGCATCCTGCTGCTGTTCACCTATCCGCTGCTGTTCCTGTTGGAAAAAACCTTCGGGTTCACGTCCAACGTCACACTGGTCGAGCTGTCGAACATCAACAATCCCCTGCTTCGCCGGTTGTCGGAGACTGCACCCGGCACCTTCCAACATTCCATGCAGGTAGCCAACCTCGCCGCCGAAGCGGCCATACACATCGGGGCCAAATCCCAGCTCGTCCGTACCGGAGCCTTATACCACGACATCGGGAAGATGGAAAACCCGGCTTTCTTCACCGAAAACCAGTTGGGAGGGATAAACCCGCACAAAACGCTAAGCCACGAAGAAAGCGCCCAGATCGTTATCGACCACGTGCGGAACGGACTTAAACTTGCCGACAAAAACAATTTGCCGCAAGCCATAAAAGACTTCATCAGCACCCACCACGGCCTTGGGAAAACAAAATACTTCTACATCTCCTGGAAAAACGAACATCCCGGCGAAGAACCCGACGACGAATTGTTTACCTACCCGGGCCCCAACCCGTTCAGCAAGGAAACCGCCATCCTGATGATGGCCGATTCCGTAGAAGCGGCGTCGCGCAGCCTGCCCGAATACACCGAAGAGAGCATCAGCCGGCTTGTGGACAAGATCATCGACGTGCAGGTCGCCGAAGGCTACTTCAAAGGCTGCCCGATCACATTCCGGGACATCGCCACGGTAAAAGACGTCTTCAAGAACAAACTGATGACAAGCTACCACACCCGCATCAGCTATCCGGAACTGAAGAAACGGAAAAGAAAGGTCTTGTAAACAGCAAATGACGCCAATTTTTTTACCGAATGATTTTCTCCAAAACGGCATAATTCATTCGATTTCAATGTTAAGATTAAAGAATCTCTATCTTCCTGTTTGTCAATCTGTTACAAAGGCATTGACTTGGTAGCTACCTTGACCATGTAAAGGTAGCTACCTTGACCACCTAAAGGTGCCTACCTTTACATGGTCAAGGTAGCTACCAAGTCAATGCCTTTCTTTATCATTCTAAAAAACACCGGACGGAGAAGCCGGCTACACGCGCTTAGTTGTCAACTATAATTGAAACGGAAGCCAGACTGCTTACCCACACCAAGACTACATAAAATAAGACGATGCTGATCATATTCATCGTCGCCTTGCAATAAAACCATTGTTAATTGTCGATCGTAATCCTATCTTTGTAGCACGAGATGGGAAAATGAAATCAAATTAATATCGTTATTATCATGGATAGACGTAATTTTTTAAGAACAGGCGGGATGGCTTTGCTGGGTTCGCTTGCCGCTCCGTCGTTGGGCGGAACCATTAGCGGTGCGTTGGGCGGGAACAACCGGGTGGCTGTTTCTGCCGCACTTGCGCACTTTGGCGTGACTGAGCCGGAATTGGGAAAAGTATTGGCCGCAGCCTTGGAGAAGGGCGGCGATTATGCCGATCTGTTTTTCGAGCACACCATCGACAACAGCATCTCGCTACAGGACGGCACGGTGAATCGTTCGGGTGCCAGCATTGATTTCGGTGTGGGCGTTCGGGTGCTTTCGGGCGACCAGACCGGCTATGCCTATGTTGAAGACGTCACGCTGGATGAAATGTTGAAGGCCGCCCGCACAGCCGCCCGCATTGCTTCGGGCAGCCGGAAGACGGCGCCGGTGAGCCTCACGGAGAAACGCGTGGATAAAAACTACTACCAGGTGGCCACGCCGTGGGATACGGTCTTGCTGAAAGACAAGATGCCTTACCTGCAGAAGCTGAACGACAAGATCTTTGCGCTGGATGCGCGCGTGCGGAAAGTCACCGCTTCGTTGAACGACAGCACGTCGCACATCCTTTTCTGCAACTCCGAAGGCGTGCTCTACTACGATTACCGCCCGATGGCCATGCTGAGGTCTTCGTGCGTGATGGAAGAAGACGGGAAGCGGGAGAGCTTCGGGGCCTCGCGCGCCTATCGCCAGGGCTATGAGTTTCTGACCGACGATATCATTGATACGCTGGCGCGCGAATCGGTAGAGAAAACGGCCATCCTGTTCAGGGCCATAAAGCCCAAAGGGGGCGAGATGCCGGTGGTGATGGGTTCCGGCGGGTCGGGTATCCTGCTGCACGAGGCCATCGGCCATGCTTTTGAAGCCGACTTCAACCGCAAGAATATCTCCATCTTCTCCGACCTGCTGAACAAGAAGGTTTGCAACGAGCGCATCAGCGTGGTTGACGACGGCACGATCCCTTTCAACCGCGGCTCGGTGAATATTGACGACGACGGCACCGACGGGCAGAAGACCTATATCGTGAAGAACGGCATCCTGACCAGCTTCCTGCACGACCGTGTGAGTGCCAAACACTACGGCCTCCCATCTACCGGCAACGGCCGCCGCGAATCGTTCCGCTTCATCCCCATCCCCCGTATGCGCGCTACGTATATGGGGCCGGGCGACATGAGGGAAGAAGAGATCATCGCTACGGTGAAGAACGGCGTGTTTGTAGATCAGTTCACCAACGGGCAGGTGCAAATCGGCGCGGGCGACTTTACCTTCTTTGTCAAGTCCGGCTACCTCATCGAAAACGGCAAGCTCACCCAGCCCATCAAGGACATCAACATCATCGGGAACGGGCCGAAAGCGCTGGCCGACATTACCATGGTGGCCAACAACGACAAGATCGACAACGGCTCGTGGACGTGCGGGAAGAACGGGCAGTCTTGCCCCGTGACGTGCGGCATGCCCTCGGCGCTGGTCGGCAAACTCACCGTGGGCGGTGAGAGCGAGTAGAAAACTAACACTTTAAATATAACGCTTATGCTATCGGATAAGAATAAAAAGCTGGCGCAATGGGCAATGGACTATGCTCTGAAAAACGGATGCCAGGCAGCAAGGATAAATTTATACTCGGGTTCCAACACGTCGTTCGGCCTGCGTGACGGCAAGATGGATGAACTTCAACAGGCCTCCCAGAACGGGCTGTCGCTGTCGCTGTATGTGGACGGGCGCTACGGGGGCTTTTCTACGAACCGGTTGGACAGGAAGGAGCTGGAATCGTTCATCAAGAATGGAATAGACTCCACCCGCTACTTGGCGAAAGACGAAGCGCGCGTGCTTCCCGACCCGTCCCGGTATTATAAAGGAGGAAAGCCCGGCCTTCAACTTCTTGACCCGGGGTTTGATGCCATCCAGCCGGACGAAAAGGTGGCGCTGGCAGCAGCTGCCGCCGATGAGATCCTGGGCAAGGATGCGCGGATCATCTCTGTGGAATCGGGCTATTCCGACGGGACGGACTTCAGCTACCGCCTGTCCAGCAATGGCTTTGAAGGGGAGACGGAACATTCCTGGTTTTCCCTCTCGGCCAGCGTAAGCATCAAGGGCGAGGGTGAAGCGCGCCCTTCGGATTATTGGTACGACTCGGCCATTTTCTACGACAAGCTGATCAAGCAAGGCATCGGGCAGAAGGCGCTGGAACGTACCCTGCGCAAGTTGGGGCAGAGGAAGGTCGCCTCCGGCAAGTATACCATGGTGGTCGCCCCCGAAAATGCCGGACGTCTGGTCTCCCCGTTGATCAACGCTATTGACGGAGCGGCGCTGCAACAGAAAAACTCGTTCCTGCTGGATAAGCTGAACGAAAAGGTGGGCAGCGACAAGCTGAATCTGACAGACGAGCCTCACCTGGCCCAATCGTCGGGCGCGCGCTACTTCGACGGCGAAGGGGTAGCCACCGAAAGACGTTCCGTCTTCGACAAAGGCATACTGAAGACGTATTACATCGACACGTACAACGCGAAGAAGATGGATGTGGAGCCAACGATCAGCGGGGCTTCCCTCCTGGTGCTTCAGCCGGGCGGCAAGGATCTGAACGGGCTGGTGGCCGGCGTGGACAAAGGCATTCTTGTCATCGGATTCAACGGCGGCAACAGTAGCAGCGCTACGGGGGATTTCTCCTTCGGCATCGAAGGCTTCCTGATCGAGAAGGGCAAGCCGACCGTGCCGGTATCGGAGATGAACATCACCGGCAATATGGTTTCGCTCTGGGCTTCGCTGGTCGAAACAGGCAACGACCCGCGCTTGTCATCGTCCTGGCGCATCCCGTCGCTGGTGTTTGACGGCGTGGATTTCAGCGGGCTTTAGACCCCTCCTTTTAAGTTACAGGATGAAACCCGTGGCCGTTTCTTTTTGAAAAGCCGCGGGCTTCTTTTTTGTCTCTGTTGAGTACAAAACAGCTCCAAAACAGTTTTTTCTTATAGAAACTCTGAAAGAATCATGCAAATTCAAACACTCGACCTGATCATCTTCCTGGCCTTTACGTTAGGCACCACGCTGTTCGGCAGCTCATTCGTCCGGAAGAATAAAAACGTATCCGACTATACCGAAGCAGGAGGCAACCTGCCGGGTTTCATTGTGGGCATGTCTATTTTTGCGACTTACGTCAGCAGCATCAGCTTCCTCGCCCTCCCCGGCAGCGCCTATAAGAGCGATTGGAACGCCTTTGTGTTCAGCCTGTCCATTCCGCTGGCTTCCGTCCTGGCCGCCTACTATTTCGTTCCGTTCTACCGGAGCATCCAAAGCGTTTCGGCTTACAGTTTCCTGGAAGAGCGTTTCGGCTACTGGGCCAGGGCGTATGCCGCCGGTTGTTATTTGCTCACTCAAGTGACACGCATCGGTTCGGTGTTGTATTTGCTGGCCTTGCCGCTACATTCCATATTGGGTTGGGACATCGCTGTCATCGTCATCCTGACCGGCATTTGCGTCACCTTCTATTCTGTTTTGGGCGGAATAAAAGCCGTGATATGGACCGACGCCATACAAGGCATTATCCTGATTGCCGGTGCGCTGACCTGCGCTATCCTCTTGCTTTTTTCCATACCCGGCGGCATCCCGCAATTTATAGAAACCGGTTCGGCGTACAATAAATTTTCGTTGGGTGATTTCGGCCCGGGAGTCGATACGTCTACGTTCTGGGTGGTGCTGCTTTATGGCATCTTCATCAATTTGCAGAACTACGGGATCGACCAGAACTATGTCCAGCGGTACAAGACGGCCCGGAGCGACAAAAGCGCCCGGTTCTCCGCACTGTTCGGTGGGCTTCTGTATCTGCCGGTCAGCTTGCTGTTTTTCATCATAGGCACGGCGTTGTTTGTGTATTACAAAGCTCTGCCGGACGCCATCGTCGATACGCTCAAGCCCGACCAGGTCTTTCCTTATTTTATCGTCAACGGCTTGCCTGCCGGCGTAACCGGCCTGCTCATCGCGGCTATCTTCGCCGCGGGTATGAGCACCGTTTCGACCAGCGTCAACAGTGCATCCACCGTCATCCTGACGGACTTCGTCAAACGGAAGAATAAGCACCTGAGCGAAAAGTACGGCATGAACGTGCTGTACGGAACATCTTTGGTGCTGGGTTTGCTGGGTACAGGCGTCGGGCTGGCCATGATGTCGGTCGCCAATGTGCTAGATGCCTGGTGGAAACTGACAGGCATCTTCAGCGGCGGAATGTTGGGGCTGTTTCTGTTGGGGTATATGTCGCGCAGGGTCAAGCGGGGCGCTGCATTGATAGGCGCCGTCTGCGGCGTTTCATTGATCGGCTGGATGACCCTCAGCGGGCAGACGGTTTTCCATCATTACATGATCACCGTGCTGGGAACGCTGACGATCTTCTGCCTCGGGCTGCTTATTTCTTTTGCCGTGGGGTTAGTCGCAAGCCGCTTTCGCCGATAACGATCAGCCGCTGCTTGTACAAATCGCCCACAGCCTTTTTGAATGTCTTTTTGCTCACGCCGAACGCATCGTAGATGTCTGCGGCGTCGCTCTTGTCACCAAATGGGATTGAACCGTCATGCTCTTTGATATAACGCAGTAACCGGTTGGCAAAATCGCCCACATGTTCGGTTCCGGTCTTTTGAAGCATCAGGTCAATCTTTCCGTCCGGACGCACCTGCCGGATATAAGCTTTCATCCTGTCGCCGGTATGAATATCGCAGAAGACTTGGTTGCCATACAGCAGCCCGCTATACTTATTCTCGATGATCACCTTGAATCCGAGTTCCGTTTTCTGCCAAACCAGCACATCGACCTCCTCCTCCGGTTGGTATGCCGGGGTTTCTTTCGACAGGTAGCGGTCTACCTTCGCCGATGCTACAATGCGGTAACTCTCTTGGTCCACATAAGCATAAACGACGTACTTCCCGCCTATCTGCATCTTCATTTTCTGTTCACGGAAAGGCACGAACAAGTCCTTCATCAGCCCCCAATTCAGGAAAGCGCCGTACTCATTCACCCAGTTCACCTCCAGGCAGGCAAATTCCCCCACCTGCACAAAGGGAATCAGCGTTGTGGCAACCAGCCGCTCTTCGGCATCCAAGTAAAGGAAAACATCCAGCCGGTCGCCCACCTTGCAATCTTCCGGCACATAACGGGCAGGCAGCAGGATCTCGCCCTGTTCGCCGCCATCCAAGTACATGCCGAAGTCTACTTCTTTCACTACCTCCAAGGCATTGAATCTACCTAATTCGATGTTCATACTTCCATTGTCAATTATAAATGGTTAATCTTTCCCGAACGCATACAGCTGTATCACCGCGTTTGTGTCATTATACCGGTTGGGGCTTTCTTCCAGCAGGTCGAACCGGTAATCGGGATAGGCTTCCCTGACCTTGCCGATGTCTGTAGCGGTGGAAAAGAAGAAGCCTTCTTCCGGCTTTTCGTTTTCGAAGCTCATAAAGCCGTTATGCAGGTAGAAATTGACTCCATACAGGTTTGCGTATTTGCGGAGGTTGTTCACCACGTAAGTATTTTCTTTTTCTAAGGGATATTTTCGCTTGATCTCTGTAACGAAAGGCTTGATGGATGTGCCGTCCTTGAACGCGGGCAAGGCGATGCCGTCCATCAATACGTTGCACATGAGCCAGGCGCCGAAAACGGCATAGAGGATAGCCATTTGGTTCTTTTTCCGGAGTTGGCAGACCAATATGCCGAACAGGGCCAAAAGCGCGGCCAACACAACAACATATACAACTGTCGGGGTGGATAATGCTTCTCCTATCAGGTTGGTATGGAATAGTGTTTTGTCTTTCTTGATAAAGTTGGCCGCAAGGTCGTGCAGGTTAATCCGTCCCGATAGGGCGGATAGGGAGAGGATTGCGAAAATGCCGGTAATGATCGCCCAGAAGATGCCGAAGGCACGGTTTACGCCGGGATGTTTCGTTGCGAAGGCGTGCATGTATTGCCCAAGGAACACGGCGATAAAGGGATAGGCCGGCATCAGGTAGGTTCCCCGCTTGCTCATGGGGATGCAATAAAAGAAAAGGATGAGGCAAAGGGCGGCCAGCGAAAAGAGCTTTTCTCTTTGTATCGATAGGGTGTTTCGCCAGATGTTTTGAGAGCGCTTAAATACGGGCTTGACGGCGGCGGCGGAAAAGAGGGGGAACAACGTCCACGGCATGAATCCGAGCAGCAGCAGGATGAAGTTGTACCAGAACGGATGTTCATGGCCCAAGTCATAATGCAGCTTGGCGTTGTCGCTTCCAAGGAAGCGGCCTGCGTTTTCTCCCCAAACCAGGTCGAGGAAGGCCGGCCCTCCTTGCAGATAGGCGGCGTAATACCAGATGAGCAGGGGCATCAGGGAGAGTATGCCTACAATTGTGCATTTAAGGATGATCGTTGTGAATTTCCTGCGGGTGAGTAGCAAATAAACGCCGAAGACGAATAGCGGCAAGACGATTCCCACGGGGCCTTTCGTAAGCGCGGCGCCTCCCAGCAGGAGCGGGATATGCCAGGGCAGTCCTTTCAGTTGCTTGTCTTCGGCCCAATAGAACAGGCCGATCAGCCCACATACGATAAAGGCGGTCAGTACCATGTCTACCCGCGAGGTCATGGCGGCGCGGTGGATTTCAAAACAGGAGATGAATACAAGTATGGCGGCGAGCGATTGGCCCTTCCCCATAAATCTTCCGAAAAACCTGAAGCAGCATCCAACCATGATAATAAAAGCTATCGCCGAGGGAAGGCGGGAGGTGAAAGGGGTGACTTCTCCGCCCGGCAACGAACACAGCGCCATCATCCAGTGTGTAAACGGGGGTTTGTATGCAATCTCATCGGCATAAACATACGGTAGTATCCAATTGCCTTCGTCGAGCATGGACACGGCTACCGATGCTTCGCGCGGTTCGCCTTTCGTATAGTATTCGCCCCCGCCGATCCAGGGCAGGGTAGTCAAGGCTGCAACCAGCAGAACGGTAATAAACAGATTTCCGAAAGGGATGGAAGATAAAGATTGTCGCATAGGAGATATATTATTTATTGAAGTTTATCCGGTCTTTGATGATGTATTCGGGGCGTCCTTTTATTTCGTCGAAAAGCACACCGATGTATTGTCCCAATGCCCCGATGGTCAGGAGTTGGACGCCTCCAAAGAAGATGATAAGGATCATGGTTGAAGTAAATCCGCTTTCGGCATGTGTAAATCCGAAAAGCTTGCCGAAGAAATACCAGCAGGCCAGCACCAATCCCACCAATATGGCCAGGAATCCCAAGGCAAGGGCTATTTGTAGCGGTTTCTTCGAGAAATAGAGCAATGCGGTCATGGCAAACCGTAACATTCTCTTCAATGGGTATTTGGTTTCTCCTGCAAAACGTGCATGTCTTTCGTAATAAAAAGGCACTTGCTTAAATCCGATCCATGAGATCAGTCCGCGAATATACTTTCCGCGTTCGTGCAGCTTGTTGAACTCTCCGATCACACAGGCGTCTATCAATCGGAAGTCGCCCGTATCAACGGGGAATTTAACTTCGGTAAGGGAATTGAGCAGCCGGTAAAACAAACCGGCAGACAGTTTTTTGAAAAGCCCTTCCCCTTCTCTTTTCTTGCGGACGCAATATACCACGTTTGCGTCTTGTTCTTCTTTGCAGCGAATCAGGCCGGGTATGATTTCCGGAGGGTCTTGCAGGTCGGCGTCAATGATTACAGCCATGTCGGCGGTGCAGTGATTGATTCCGGCGGTTACGGCAGCCTGGTGCCCGAAATTACGGGAGAGGCCGATAATCCTGACGCTTGCATCCGTTTTCCCTATCTCCCGCAATATATCCGGCGTTCCGTCCCAACTTCCATCGTCAATGAATGTGATTGTTGATTCGACACCATCTAATGTTTTTAGTACGGAAGAGAGCCTTTCGTATGTTTCCCTGATAACGAGAGCCTCATTATAACATGGGACGATTACATTAAGCGTTTTCATAGAAAGTATAATATTTATTGAGAAAGAAATTCAATGCCGAATATACCACAATCCCAACAAGCTGGCAAATATATGCCGATGCGATAACCTCAAAGCTATTGAGCCATAAAACAACGCTCAACTGCAAACAGTAGCAAACCGCGAAGACTGCAAGGAACCGAAGCAGGCTGAGCTGCCAGCTGGACTTACTTTTAAACGTCCAGTTCCTGTTTAAGATAAAGCTATTGATCAAGCCGGCTATATATCCCGTAGAATTGGCAATAAACATGATCAGCGCAGGGACAGGCTTAGGGCTATCCTTATCCGAAAGGATACGCAGCAGAATCCAGATAATAGCAGCGGTCAGCAATGTATTCAGCACTCCGACCAGCCCATACTTGACCATTTGTTTTAAAGTAACGCCCATTATATGGCCTCTTTGACGGCTTCTTGCGCCGCGCCCGACCTGTGCCCTGTCTTCATCAGGCAGGCGCCTGCTGAGTATCCGCCTCCAAACACGGACATACATATCAGGTCCGAGTCTTCGTATCGGTCGTAGTTCATGGCAAATACCAACAAAGCGCTCGCCGACCCTGTATTTCCCATCCGTTCGATGTTGGACAGTGATTTCTTTTCCGGCAGGCCCAAGCGTTGCGCCACGTTCTTCAGAATACGCATGTTTGCCTGGTGTCCTATGAAGTAAGACAGATCTTCTATTTCATATCCGTTATCTTTCAGTATCTTCTCCGTATTTTCTGCAATGTAGGTACACGCATACGTAAATACATCCTTTCCGAACGGCATCTGCAATCCTCCCTTAGGCAGGTTCAGCTTAACGGCTTCAGGCCCCAGCCCGATATGTCCAAGTCCCTGCGTATTGATTGCCAGGATCTTTGTTTCCTGTTGGGAATAAGACGCCTTCGAGAAAAAGTAGGCTACCGCGGCATCTCCCCACAAGTGTCCGGCCACCGAATCCGTGTCGTCCGAATACGAGGAGTTTCTATCCGCACAGATCAGCAATGCTTTAGAGGCCAGTCCCGAATCAAAGTATGATTTGATTGCTTCCATTGCGTTGATGCCCGACGAACATGCCGAAGATATATAAAACACCTTAGCCGAAGCTATATTAAATTCCCGCTGGATCAGGTGGCCCACCGTTCCCACCGTATCCGATGGGGTATACGAAGCAAAGATGATCAACCCGACCTCGCTTATGTCATAAGGCAACTTGGGTAATGCCCTTTCTACTGCTTTTCTGCACATGTATTCAATCGTTTCTTTCGAGGAAGCCCTGACACGCGATTTAATCCCTGTACGTTGGTAGATCCACTCATCTGTAAGCCCGTTCAGATCTGTAAAATAACTGTTCTGAATCATATGTTTAGGTACATATTGGCCAATTGCATTGATAAACATAGTTATTGTTTTTTTGAAGTTATGTTATTCTTGTTTTTTATACTCGTTTTGCTCTATTAACGCCCTGATGTGAATAACTATTCACTTTATGGGCAAAAAAATCCGCTTTACCTTTTCATCATTTCATATAAGTACAGCACAAACTGGTCCTGTCCATCCGTATGTGCGTTCAACTGTCCATTCGGCCTTACCGGGAAGTCTTCCCTGGTATCCATAAAATAGATTTTTGCAAAAAGACGGCTCATCAGGTTTATATCTACATCTTCGCGGATCTCGCCCGCGTCCCTACTGTTCCGCAACGCCATCCTCCAATGCATTTCCACATTAATCTGGCTTTTCTTGAAGCGAACGTCAAAACCCGGATAATAGCGCGCCGCCTGGATGATCAGGTTCGTAAAGTTCAGGAACGTAAACTGTGTTCCTCCTTTAGTCGAGATCAGCTTGGCTATCAGCCGCTGCCTTTTACGCAAAGAACGCACCAATTCGGGGACTTTCATATTCGGACTGATATTTTCCGTTACCCGTTCCAGCGTGTGAAAGAAATAGGTATCGACAACCTTCTTGAAAAGTTCTTCTTTATTCTTATAATGACGGTACAACGCCCCGCGCGACATGCCCAGTTTTTCCTGCAAACTGTTAATGATAGGGCTGGCATAACCGCTGACCATAAACTCATTAAAAGCCACTTTCAATATGTCTTCTTTGTTATATTTCACCTTACAAAGTAACTGTTTTCGCTCCATACTTCAAACAAATAGTGAAACTTTGTTCACTTTTCATTGGTTTCCCTGTCTATCGGCTTCAAATTTCTTTTTTGGAGCTTTCCAAGGGGTTGTAAACCTCCAAATATTTTTTTTGGAGCCTTCCAAGGGGTTGTAAACCTCCAAAATTCTTCTTTGATGACATCCAAGGGGTTGTAAGCCTCCAAATTTCTTTTTTGATGACATTCACGGGGTTGTAAACCTTCAAAATTCTTTTTTGATGACATTCACGGGGGTGTAAACCTTCAAAATTCTTTTTTGATGACATTCACGGGGGTGTAAGCCTCCAAAATTCTTTTTTGATGACATTCACGGGGGTGTAAGCCTCCAAAATTCTTTTTCGGTGACATTCACGGGGGTGTAAACCTCCAAATATTTTTTTTGGGACTTTCCACGGGGGTGTAAACCTTCAAATATTTTTTTTGAGACTTTCCACGGGGTTGGATGCCATGCGGAGAAATTGTGTGTAAGCGGCAGGCCTATCGGAAATCCGTTTTATAACTTTTGAGTTCGTTGCGCAACTCAACGGCTTTATTGTTTGTTGCCGAGTTGAGCAAATCCCAGAAGCGGTCGCTATGGTTCATTTCTTTGGTATGGCAAAGCTCATGTAATAAGACATAGTCAATCAGGTGTTGCGGTAGCAGTACCAGGAAATAAGAAAGATTGATGTTTTTTGTGGCCGAGCAGCTTCCCCATCGTCCACGGCTGGAATTGATCTTCACATGAGTATAAGGAAGATGATGCTGATTGGAAAGCATAGATAACCGTGGGGGAAGAATGACTCCGGCATTCCGGCGCAAAGCCTCTTCGACGACCCTACCCAACCATTTTTGTAATTTTTCGTCATCAAAATCGGCTGCCGGCGGACAGATGATCTTCGTTTCCCCCAGATCAGTACGGGCAAGGAATTTATCTTGCCGGCCGCTCGCCAGCGACAATTTAAAGAAGGGGGTATCTATACGGAAATCAAGGTCAATCCTTCGCTGGTTGGGCAAACGCTGCTGCGCTGTACGGAGTTTGTGCCGCAAAGTTTCAATGGCGCTCTTTAGCTCCCTGTCTGTCGTACCCGAAGGCACGGTAACATAAATCGCATCCGCCTTGGTGTGGAAAGTCAAACGTCTGGCACGCGGATTGACCCGCACTACCAGACGTCCTAATTCTTTATCCTCTATTGTACCGGTCAATATCCGAGCCTTGTTCTTTTTTTACCTTTACCAGCCTGGGCTGCTTCAAAATGAAAGGTGTATTTAAGCACTTTGCCATGCAGGCGAAATGCCACATCAACAGCATTTATTTCGCCCGATAAGCAGTCTTCATTATCGAAGGTGATCAACAAGTCGTCGCCTTCAGGAGTTACTTTTAGCTTTGATGCGCAGTTTGAAGTTAATTTAGGCATTGCGCCGGTTTTGATTTTTTTACCGTTCAGCCACAAGGCCACCCGGTGGTTCGTATTATCAATTACCTCACCCTTAACGGTAATGGAGTTCGGCAATTTGCGATAGTTGTCGGCCACACCGTTCACCCATTGCTGACGGGTTTTATCGAAGAAGTAATCCATAGCCGGACGCAGCTTGTTGATCCGTTGGTTGATCTCTTCTACGGACTCTACCGTATCCATGTTTTCCAATCCGGAAACAAGCGCTTCCATTTCCTTATCGCGTTTCTCAAACTCCATAACCAGCATACGGTGTTCGGATGCAGGAAACGGATAACGCACGGCATAACAATAGGTAATGACGTTTGTCTTCTTGTCTTTCCGTTTTTCCCAATATGAACCGTCTACTTTCGACAAAGAAATGCCCTTAATGAACGGAATCGAAGCCGCCTTAGTAGAACCGTCGGCTGTATATTCGTCAAGAAATTCGGTGATGCGATCATTACCTGTTGTCTGCTTAATGGTATGTGAGTCGGAAAACTCGATGTTCTCCGCTACCGATTGCAGGATCTGGCGTTTGATGCTTTCCAGGCACACCAAACGGGCTTCCTCCATGGAAACGGCTTCAGCAGAAGCTACAATATAACCGGATTCGGCCGATTCGTACCACAGCGGAGCTTTCTTGTCGCTCTTCTCTATTACTTTATAGGATTGGGCGCCGGCACTGCTTGCCAACAGCAAAGCTGCGACCAGCGCCCAACAACGGAATGTTTTTCTTTTCATATCGTTATTTATTCCAGGTAACAGGAACGTCGCGAAGTTCTATCTTGCAGTTCCGCGCTTCAATGGCCACATAAGCCAGCTTATCCAGCTTATGGGTCAGGTCTTTGATCACGAAACATTTAGCCACAGGAATATCCGTCGGCATACTGATGTAACGGCGGTCAGAACATCCGTACAGGGTCGATTGCGTCAGGTTGGTATATTTCGCGCCGTTGCCGTCAATCACATCATATATATGAATATAGGCATCCGCCCCTTTGGCTTTATTGACCAAACGGCAATAAAGAATGATGGATTGGCTGGCGGCATGGCCTTCGCAGGAAATGAGGTCAAAACCAAGATCCAGGCAAGACACATTCAGACGATACTGCCCGTTAACCGGTTCATCCGCCGCCGGATTTTCAACCTCAACAATAGTCTCGCGGTCAATAAAAACCGTATCGGGAACTTTATGGATGTACTTGGCGATTGAATCGGTCAGCGCTTTGGCGTCTTCACGGCATGTACTTGAAGAAGGCACTTCGGCCAGCAATTCCAGCGCCGTTTCATAGTCGCCCATTACATATTTGCTGCGAGCCATAAGGATTTTCTGGTCACAGGCCAGTGTCTTGGCGTGCGAGTAGGCCAATGTCATCAACGAAGAAATATCTTCATAGCACGGAACCACTTCGGGAACGCTTCCCAGATAGCCCATAGCTTCTTCGATCTTATCGGTAGAGATCATTGTCTGCGCTTTGGTCATAATGGTTTGGCAATTTTCCATATAGTGTTCCATGATCTTTTCGCGGGTGGTACGGATGAAGCGGGTAAAAGCCGGGTTGGTGATCTTGATGTTCTTCAACAGGGCTTTCAGCGCTGCTTCCCGGTTGCCGGTAGCGTCGCCTTCAAGGCTTATGGTAAGTGTTCCGTAAATACTTTCGTCATACAGGTTTTTAGCCGTCAAGGTCAATTCACCCGTCACCAAGGTCACATTACGCACCAAGCCTTCGGTTGATTTGGTGTCTTGAACATCCAATCCAGGTTGGATAATGAACGCATTGTATATTGAAGTCGCTCCGGCATTGTTGCGGCCAATGATCTGCTCGACTTTCTGTTTCAGGCCTTCCTTGACGTCAAAGCCCAACCCGTCGTTGTCCGGATACACGGCTGTGAAGTTGATTGCGTTTTGTGCTCCGGCCTGTTGCAGCAGGATACAAACAAAAAGCGCAACGGATGTTATACTCTTTTTCATAAGAATTCGTTTTTCGTTTTAATCAATACCGATAACCAGCTTCTGGCCTATATTCGCCCGTGCTTTCGGCTCGTGCCCGGTCGGCTCAAGTATTTCTTTCAGGAAACGCTGCAATGTTCCGCGCAAACGCGAAGGCGAATACGGATTACCGGTAGACTGATCGAACAATGGAACCTGCATGGAAATATCCAATACCTTATCGCTGCTGTTTATGCTATAAACGCCTTTGTAGGCATTGGCGGCCAGCCAGTCTTCCACCTCGATCTGAAGGTCGTTGCCTTTGCTTCCCACTTCCGAATACACATCCAGTTCGCAGTTCTCGCCCAGTACGATTTGGATGGTCATTTCACGGCCATTCTCGACGATCTGATCGAATGCGTTTTGGAGTTGATCGAAGAAGCTGTCTTTTATCATTCCCAAGGCGCGGTTTGCCAAACGGATGGTGTCGCCGGTAATGTATTTGCCGCTCAAGTAAGAAACATTTGCGAGCGACGATCCTGTATGTACTTCGGCAGCCTGTAGCTCCAACGATACTTCGGAAGCGCCTTCGGGGTGGTTGATCACAAAGATCTTCGTATTGACTTCAATGTCGGCCTTGGAGTTCTGGACAATCCTCGACTTCGCATCCGATTGTGAGCCATGAGTCAGCACATCAGTTGTCTTCAGCGATTTAAGCAGGGCGATAAAGTCCCGCGTAATAAATCCGCGTTCATTGAAGGCTTCTTTTACTTTACTTATGGCAAGGCTCACCATCGGATTATCTTCAATGGTCTTACGAATATCATCGCCTTCCTTAGTGAACGGAACAACAATAATATCGGGTTGTTTCACTCCATTTTCCGTGCCGCGGGTGTTTTGAGCCTTCGCTATTCCGGCAAAACACGGTAAGGCAAACAATAGTAGCAGATATTTTTTCATACTTTCAATTCAAAAAGTTCTTCATTAGAATATGACTCTCTTTAGCGGCCAAAACCCAAGCGGCCGATCTGGTTCCGGACAAGATCCTGGCGCAAGGCTTTGCGGTTGACGGTGATGTCAAAAGGCATCTGTTTCACTTTCTGGCCTTTCACCTTGATCAGATCGCCCACGCTGGCCACGCCGGAAACAAAGTCTTTGTAACGCTTATCATCAAAAAGACGGGAGAAATAGGCGGCGTGTTCCCCTTCCGCCTCGGATTCTTTCACCAAGCCGGAGCAACCCTGAAAGCCTACATACAACACAGCCCGCATCGCTCTGATCTCGGCATCCTCACGGGCGGCGGCTTCGTTCTTGCCATATCCCAGGGTGCGAACGATAATGGAACTCTGATCAGGGTCTGACTTTATCAGGTTTACAGAGCCGCCATATTCAACCGGCTTTACTTTCTGCGCATACGCGCCGGCGCAGGCCGACAAACATATCGCTATCAACAAAAGGCTTTTCTTCATCATCATTTCAAGTTTTCGAGTCTATTTTAAAATCAATTTACAGCTCAACCATCGCGAAACATCAGAAGCAATGAAGTTCTCGTTAATGCCGTCTTTACCGCTCTTGACATCGCAAACAGAAGTGCCGTCGGCAAGCAACTGCTTTACTTTCACTATGCCGACCGGCACCTCCGTACGGGTACCGTCGTCGGCCATGATCACAAAGGTAACCTGGAATTCATCGCCTTTTTTCACGCCTTGCGGCTGTCCGCAAGTGATAACCACATCGCCGTTCTGTATTTTGGCAACCGTGCCGGTCACGGCAAAGTTATTCGTAAAGAAAGAAACCATCTTGGGAGAAACCGACTGCAAAGCATCGTCCAGCGCAGCGCCCGTGGTGTTTTTCACCACCATCTTCTTAAAGTCGCTGACAAATGCCCGGGACGCCACAAATTCATCCTTGCCCGAAAGCGCATTCGTTACGGATAGCTTAACCGTGATCACACACGTATATCCCATAACGCCGCTGGTGCGTTTGGTGAATTTACATTTTGTGATCTCGCCAAACAGGGTATAATCGTTCATCAACTTACCCAGCAACTCCTTACGTTTGCTCTCTTCAATATCCATAAATTCCTCGCGCATGAAGAACTTGGTTTCCGAATCGGCAATCTCTTCGTCCACGACCTCAAAACGTCCGGATTGGGTGGCGGCATCGGCGGCAATCGCCTGGATTTGCATTATAAAATCATCCTTCTCCTTAGGCTCGGCCGTTTCTATCCAGCTGAATTCACCCATGCGCAAGATCATCGCCTTCTTCTCCGATTCATGCTCCTGTGCGTTGAGCACACAGGAGCAAACAAAGACCAATGATAGTAGAACATAACATTTCTTCATGGTCGGCCGGATCATCAGTTATTCTTGATTTGTTTTACAGCGTCTATATTATCCTGGATCTTGGCCTTGATCAAAGGAATAGCATCGATGGAATATTTCACGGCAAAAGCCGCATCCTTCGCTTTTTTACCCAATTTGATTCCGGCCACAGGATTAGAAGCCACTTCCGAAAGAGCAGAAGTGATGACAGCCCCCATATTGACAGCATTCACCGCAGCAGATGCCAAATCCAAGGTAGCCTTGGCATATGTTTCCAACGCAGCATTTTTAGAAATATCCTCCCCCGTATTCTTATTGGTTATCTTCATTTCAACAATACCCTCCTCATTCTCGGGCAGTGCTTCTACCTGAATATAATCAATATATCCCTGAACCTCTTTCATCGTGGCAAACAGCATATTCGACCGTATGAACAGCTCGGCCGTATTGGGCATCTTGACCGCGTCTGCGGTCGAGATTTCCACAGGCTCCCATTTTTCCATAAAAGCATCGAACTTCTCTTGGTTTTTGTCTCTTTTCTCTTGTTTACGCTCGGCTTTTGCCTCCGCCTTGCTCAATTTTTCCAGCTCTTTCGCTGCCGCCGCTTCTTCTTTCTCAGCTCTCTTCGCTTCTTTTTCAGTCATTTTTGCTGCATTCTTTTCCGCTGCCGTCATTTCTGTTTCCACCAAATTTTGAGCTGTTGCATTCGTTGCGCACAATAAGGCGCCAAATAAACCGATTAAAAAAATGTGTTTTTTCATTGCTATACAAGTTTTTATTATTAATACTCCACAAAGGAAACAAAATTTCAGTTCACAACAAATATTCCACTTACAAAGTTAAATGGAAGCAAAAAGAAAGGAATAAATACGAGAAATCTTGCAAACTGTTCAATGCCCAAGTCGTCAAAGCTATATGGGCGTTGCCTGCGGCCTGCTGCGGGCTTTCCGCTCATGTCCTAACGCGGCTGCGCCGTAAACGGAGATAGATATTATATAAGGAAGCTAAAAAACAAAGTGGCTCATTAAAGGAACGTTTAATGAGACACTTTCAAAATTGGGAAGCAGTCCTCCATGCGAGAAAGACCATTTCCAAAAATGTTTTGTTTCATCTGCCCAAGCACAAAGAATTGTCTATAAACCTTTTATTTTCTCGTTACAGCAATGTCATTGGTAAATGGAACAATCTTTTGGGTTTAATTTTGGGTTATTTTTGTTTGATGCTTCCTATGCCGCTTTTCTTCAGCCGTTTGTCCGCAGGATTTCCTTTATAGGAGATATTTCCGATACCATCTACCTTGGCGTCGATTGATTGTGTGGCATGGCACGAAATATTTCCTACCCCGCTTGAGGTTGCCGTCACGCTTTTGCTTTCCAAGTTGGCGGCATCAATGTTTCCGACGCCATGTGAAACCAGGTTTGCTTTTTCGGCTTTCCCTCGGATATGTATATTTCCCACGCCTTCGGCGCGCAAGTCGAGTTCCCGGCACGAGATGTCGTTGATCTTAATGTTTCCCACGCCTTCATTTCTGATGATCAGGCCGGTTGCTTCAATCTTGCCTTCGATATGGAAATTGCCTACTCCGCGTAATTTGATCCGTTGCAGGCTGGGCGATACGATGTTTATTTTCAGATCTGCTTTTTTAATGTTTTTTTTCTTCATGTTGAGGAACAGCGTATTGTCTTTTACATCTACATTCACGAGTTCCACAAGGTTGTCCGAGCCGTAAATCTGCAGAGACGTGCTGCTATCCGTTGATTGGGTATAGTAAACGTCTGCTATGGTTGCCAGGTCCAATTTGTCGAAGTCACTGATTTTAAAGTCCCTTGTGATGTAATTCTTGCTGGGTTTTACGCCCGGGATGAAGTTACAGCTGCCGCTTGTTGTTAGCAGGATTACCGCGATTGCTAAAAAAAGAATGTTTCTGGTTTTCATTATTTTAATGGTTTAAAAGTGTTTTTATTGTTTAGACGCAGTTCACAAAGAAAAGGTTGCGTTCAATGTCTTTAAACATTCTTTTGGTAATTGTTGCGGGCGCCTTCTTGCACGGAGTATCAGCAATGGATGTTGTGGACATTCAAATGTTGTGACATTGCAAAGTATCCATCCGCAAGCAATATGACTGTGACGATTTCCACATCGGTAGTTTTTCGGCTTTCAGGCTCTTTATGATTCATAAATTTAAATTCAATGTCGTTTAGTTAAGCTATAACTTTTTCTTATTCAAGTAATAACACCGGGCGCTTAGCTATGCTTCCAGGTCAGCTGTATTTAAGAAGGGGGTGTTGTCGAACGTAGCCTTCCATGGCTTTGTCTACAAGCCGTTCAAAAGCTCTTTTGTTTTTTTCTTCTTTCATATTTTCTTTTTGATCTTCTTGTTTAGTAATAGTAGTTATTATAATAGGCTGGACTTTCGGCTGGACTTCCGGCTGGACTTCTGCCGGACTTCTGCCGGATGATCTGCTTTTAAAAACCGGCCTTTTGAATCCCGTTCGGCCAACGATGCTCTGATCTTTCCTTTTGCCATTTGCGACAAATTCTTTTTTTTCTTTTTCATATTTACTCCTTTTCTTTTGATGATTGTCTTGTTAAACCGGTTTTGAACCCCGTTTGGCAAACGATTCTCTGATCTTCGATCTTCCCTTTTGCTATTTACGACTGTTTTCCGATTGCGGCTGCAAAGGAAATTCATATATTTGACGTAAGCAAACAGTGAGGTCGGTCGGAACCGGTTTTTTGGGTCAAAATCGGGCATAATCCGGTATTTTTATCCGGATTATGCGCTGACAATAAGT
>JAITSN010000121.1 GCA_031287715.1 Mediterranea sp. (in: CFB group bacteria) | reverse complement strand
CGGCCTTTATGCTCATGATAGATACTTGTAATTTCATCCTTCTCACAAGCATATTTATTCTGTTTCGACCTTTTCAGGTGATAGTAAAACGTACTTCGGGCCATCTGTGCAGCTTTCAGTAATAATGAAAGCCGATGCTACGGCCTTAGTCCTTCGATGGCTTTGCATCTTTCCCGCTCTCGCGGATGATACGCTCCTCGACTAAGGCCGCCATTTTTTTTAAGTAAGCATTCTCCGCCCTGAGATATTCCAGCTCCGCAAGAAGTTCATTCCCTTTGGCTTTTGATGACCCGGCAACAACGGCCGGCTTTGACTTTTTGGATTTCTTCATCTTATCTTGATCATCGCGGTAAAGTCCAGGCGCACCTTCCTTTGTGTAAATGCGATTCCATTTGTCCAACTTTTGGGGGGCATATCAGAAGTGAGGACTTGCAGCGGTTGGCCTGACCCCCGCAGGGGGAAACGCCCAAAACCACCATCTCATTTACCATTTACCATCTTTTCATTTACCATTTACCATTTACTATTTACCATTTAATACCACTTCGTACTCCCGCAGGTAAATGGTAAATGGTAAATGGTAAATGAAGAGATGGTAAATGATAGGTGTGGCGCGATTTCCATGAGTTTTTTCTTTCTTATCTTTTCATACCTTTGCAGCTTGGTTGCCGAAAATATCTATTTAATGATCGTGTATAGATGAAGAATTACCTGAAACATACGCTGTGGCTCGCGATACTTGTGCCGGCCGCCCTTGTGGGGCTGGGCGAACTGCCCCCTGTGGTGGTTGGCGGGTATGCCCTGCGGCAGGTGGATGTGCTGGGCGACGTGCGCAGGGCTGCCATCGAAGAGGTGGTGGTGGTGCCGGACAGCCTGCCGCCGCTGCCGGTTGTGAAGCCGGCTTTTGTGGATACGTGCAAAACGGGCATGACGTGCATCGAGGACTACAGCGATTCCACTTTGCGCGGGATGACGCTGTTTTATGAGGCGATTGGCGGCATGGATACGCTTGACCGCCCGGTGCGCATTGCTTTCTTTGGCGACTCGTTTATTGAGGCGGATATTTTTACGGCCGATTTGCGCGGACTGTTGCAAGAACGGTTCGGGGGATGCGGCGTGGGGCTGGTCAATATTACATCGGCCACGAGCGGCTTCCGCCCGACGGTGCGCCACGCTTTTCGCGGCTGGAAAACCCATGCGGTTACAGACAGCCTTGGCTTTGAATATAAGAAACAGGGCATCAACGGGCATTATTTTATTCCGTCGCCCGGGGCGTATGTGGATTTGTCGGGGCAGACCGAATATGCTTCGCGGCTGGATACGTGCGATCAGTCTACCATTTATTTCTACAGCAAGGGCGGCTTGGACTTGGCTGCACGGGTGAACAAGGCGCAGGAGTTTGAGGAGAGCTTCGACGCGTCGGACGCGTTGCAGCAGATGTCTGTGTGCGGCCGTATCGGGAGTGTGCGGTGGCGGGTGGGCCGTGCAAAGGGTGCGGTTTTCTTTGGCGCTGCGATGGACGGTTTGCGGGGGGTGACGGTAGACAACCTGTCTTTGCGCAGCAGTTCGGGGCTTTCGTTGCGGTATATCCCGGAAAAAACGTTGAGAGATTTCAATGCGTTGCGGCCGTATGACTTGATTGTTTTGCAATATGGTTTGAATGTGCTCACCCACGGGGGGCGGAATTACAGTTCGTATTGCAGGGGCATGGCGTTGAGCATCGAGCGCCTCAAGGCGTGTTTCCCGCAGGCGGGCGTGTTGTTGCTCAGCGTGGGCGACCGCGATCATAAATCGGGTACGGGCGAGATCCGCACCATGCCCGGGGTGAAGGAACTGGTGCGTTACCAGCAAGGCTTGGCTGCCGAAACGCATATCGCTTTCTGGAACCTGTTTGAGGCGATGGGCGGCGAGGGCAGCATGGCGCGGCTGGTAAAGGCGCGGCCTGCGATGGCGAACTACGATTATACACACATCAATTTCAAGGGGGGGAATTATCTTGCGGGATTGTTTTATGAGACGCTCATTTATGGCAAGGATCAGTATGACAGGAGGCGGGCGTATGAGAACGAATAGGTTGGCGGCCGGTGTTTTGCTTTGCTTTGCAGCCTTGCAGGGGCGGGGGCAGGACACGATGCCTGCTTTGGCGCGCCCAGACGTGCACGTTGGCCCTATCGGAGAGCTGGCCCCGTACAAGCGTGTTCCGGATACGATTGCCGTGCGGTTGCCGTATCCGGATGCGTTCCGGCAGACGAAGCCGAACCGTATTGCCGACAATGGCCGGACGCTCGAGGTTGTGATGGAACGCTTGCACCGCCTGCGGTCGGGCGTGCCCGATGATACGCTGCGGATCGTCCACCTCGGCGACAGCCACGTGCGCGGGCGCATCTTTCCGCGCACCACGGGGGCCAGGCTCCGCGAGTTTTTCGGCGCCGTTTCTTATACGGACATGGGGGTGAACGGTGCAACGTGCCTGACGTTTACGCATCCCGACCGCATTGAGGCCATCGCCGGGCTGAAGCCGGAATTGCTGATCCTGTCTCTGGGCACGAACGAGAGCCACAACCGGCGGTACAACGCCAACATACACTATCACCAGCTGGATGAGCTGGTCAGGCTGTTGCATTCGCGTATGCCGGGCGTGCCGGTTTTGCTGACGACCCCGCCCGGGTCGTACGACAGTTTCCGCCGGCGCCGCCGGCGCCGGACGTATTCGGTCAATCCAAGGACGGCGGTGGCGGCAAGCACGTTGCGCAACTACGGGCAAGCACGGAAGCTGGCCGTGTGGGACGTATATACTGTTGTGGGGGGCGAAGCGCGCGCGTGTGCAAACTGGACGGAGTCGGGGCTTATGCGTTCCGACCGCGTGCACTACACGGCCGAGGGGTATGTGTTGCAGGGTGAACTGTTATTTAAAGCGTTAATCAATACATACAACGACTATGTTTCCGATTGATATGGATTTTGAGAAGCTGCGCGAGGTATTTGCCTACAATCCGCAGGCGCCCATGATATTCAGCAGCGGGGTGTTCCTTTGGTTCTTTGCCGGCTTCGTCATCGTGTATGCCCTGCTGAAAAAGGCAAGCACGCCCCGCATCCTCTTTGTCACGCTGTTTTCCTATTACTTCTACTATAAGAGCAGCGGGGTTTATTTTTTCCTGTTGGCGGCGGTCACGGTGAGCGACTTTCTCATCGCCCTGCTCATGGGGCATACCGTCCGGAAAGGGCTACGCAAGGCCTTGGTGGCGGTCAGCTTAGCCATCAATCTGGGGTTGCTTTGCTATTTCAAGTATACCGGCTTCTTCGGGGAGGTGGTTGCTTCCATTACGGGGGGAACGTTCGGCGCTTCGGATATTTTTCTGCCGGTAGGAATATCTTTCTTCACGTTCCAGTCGTTGAGTTATACGATAGACGTCTACCGCAGGCAGATCGCCCCGCTAAAGAGCTTGCCCGACTATGCGTTCTACGTATCGTTTTTTCCTCCGTTGGTTGCCGGCCCCATCATCCGCGCCCGCGATTTTATCCCGCAAATCCGCAAGCCGTTGTGCGTTACCAAAGAGATGTTCGGGCAGGGTGTGTTCTTTGTTTTATGCGGGCTGTTCAAGAAGGCCGTCATATCCGATTATATCGGGGTTAATTTTGTTGAGCGCATCTTTGCCAATCCGGCGTTGTATTCGGGTGTGGAGAACTTGATGGGGGTTTACGGATATGCGTTGCAGATCTACTGCGACTTTTCGGGCTATAGCGATATGGCCATCGGCATCGCCCTGTTGCTGGGCTTCCATGTGAACAGGAATTTCGATTCCCCCTATCAATCGGCCTCCATTACCGAGTTCTGGCGCCGCTGGCACATCTCGCTATCGAGTTGGCTGCGCGATTATTTGTATATTTCCTTGGGTGGAAACCGCAGAGGCAAGTTCCGCCAATACCTCAACCTCATTATCACCATGTTCCTGGGCGGGCTTTGGCATGGCGCTTCATGGAACTTTGTTGTTTGGGGCATGTTTCACGGGGTCGCCCTTGCTTTGCATAAGGCCTGGATGGCCGTTGCCGGACGGCGGAAAGAAGAAAGGCGCGGCGGCCTCCGGCGCGTGGCCGGCGTGATCATTACTTTCCATTTCGTTTGCTTCTGCTGGATATTTTTCAGGAACGCCACGTTCGACGGCGCGATGGAGATGCTCGGCCGGATAGCGTTCAACTTCCAGCCCCACCTCTTCGGGCAACTGATCGACGGATACCGGTATGCCTTTGCCCTGATGCTATTGGGATTCCTGTTGCATTTCGTTTCGGGCAAGTGGGAAGCAGCCTTTTCCCGTTGCGTCATCCGGTTGCCGCTAATCGGAAAAGTCGCGCTGATGGTTCTCTTTGTTTATCTGGTGATCCAGGTGAAAAGCAGCGAGATCCAACCCTTCATTTATTTCCAATTCTAAGCTGAGGAGGAACAGATAATTAGTGATTTACAACCTCTTAATATTATGTATTTTATTTTATTTAATGTATTTTCGCGAACAAAACTCCGTAATTCATGAATAGATCTTTATTGTTTATAATGGCCCTCCTGGTCGCTTTTTCAGTTTCAGGGCAGCAGATAAAAGAGACAACCAAGGAAAGCCAACCGGTGGTGTTGCAGCAAGACACAATGCCATCGCCGCTTTACCAATACTATTTCGGCCGGTTGGATTCTCTGAATAACGATACGGCACCGGCGCGGTACATCCGCCCCAACCCCTATTACTACCGGCTCTTCACCCCGATTGCATTTTATTATACGCCGGCCGGCCAGATCTGCAAAATAACATGGAGGTTCCAGCCGCTGGATAGCATCGCCGACCCCCGTGTGGATCTGCTTCCGACGGACAAGGATGCCTTTACTTCCATCGACAGGACAAACAGGCAAGTAAACCGTGCGCTGATGGATATTTACCTTACCCATCCGGAGGTTGTGGTTACCACCGAAGACCGGATACTCAGCCGGAAGGTGTTTCGCAGGGACATCGGCGTAAATCCTTCTCCAAAGACATCCGTGCTGTCCCTGTTCAAAGTCGAAGAACCGGTCGACACTTCGGTTGGCGAGGTCGAGGTTGTCATCCGCAAGCCTAATTTCTGGACGACCGGAGGAAACGGGTCGCTGCAGTTCACCCAAAACTATATATCCGGGAATTGGCATAAGGGAGGGGAAAGCAACAAATCAATGTTGGGCTACCTTCAGCTTTATGCCAATTATAACGATAAGGAGAAGATACAGTTTGAAAATATGTTTGAAGCCAAAGTCGGTTTTATAACAGCGGCTTCCGACACGGTACACAATTATAAGATGAATGCCGACCTGCTTCGGCTGTATAGCAAATTGGGCGTCCAGGCTGCTTTCAAATGGTACTATACGGTATCCGCAGAATTTAACTCCCAGTTCTTCCGTAATTATAAAACCAATACCAATACCGTACAGTCAGCGTTTATGGCTCCGGCCAACCTGATTCTCAGCGTCGGTATGGACTATAAGCAGAAGAGCGGCAAGATAAACCTCTCCGTTTTCATCTCGCCTTTAACGTATAACTTCCGTTTTGTAGGTTCGAGCGATGTGGATGAAACCCGTTTTGGCTTGGACAAAGGCCGGTCGACCTTGAGCGACTTCGGTTCGAAGGTGCAAACAACACTGTCGTGGACGGTCATTCCATCTGTGATCCTAAATTCGAGGCTGTATTATTTTACTAACTACGATAAGGTGGAAGCCGAATGGGAGAACACCGTTAATTTTGTGCTGAACCGGTACTTATCCACGAAGTTGTTTGTACATACGCGTTTTGATGATAATGCCAAGCGCGTGGATGATCACAGCTACTTCCAGTTACAGGAATTGCTGAGCTTCGGCATCAATTATAAATGGTGATCATTTGTTTTTCTTCCAGCTTTTGGCCATGTCTTTCGCAAACAGGATCCAGCCTGCGCTTCCAACACCGGCCAGAAAGATAAAGCCGATAAGGATCATCATTTTGTTAGGCTTGGCCGGACGTAAGGGCACGGTGGCCGGTTGTACCACCGCATATACCGGAGTAATTTCCTGGACTTTCACCTTAGCCATTTGCAATTGCTGAACCACCTGGTTGTATATGTTATACGCCAATAGCATATCGTTTTGCAGGCGTTGCTGTTCCGTTAACCGGCTTTGCAGGATCACATTTTGGTTCCCGTCCACATAGTCTGCATATTTTTTCTGCGCCGCATGATAATCCGCCTTGGCTTCCTTGTATAGCTTTTCGGTAAAAGCCAGGTCGTGTTTGGCCTTCGTCGTCCGGTAGTTTGTGATGTAATTCTGCAGCCTGACCAACACGGTGTCTGTTAGCGTTGCAGAGACCAAAGGATCCTGCATGGTGACGGAAACCGTTGTTATCCTTGTTTTCTTGTCAATCGTTACAGCGATGCACTGGCTTAGGGTTTGGGCAATACTTGCTTCGTCCGAAGTCAGTTTGAACGGATTCCGGGCGCTACCTTCTTCCTCCGGTTTGTCTTTGAACAACGTTATGGCTTTGAACGGAGCCGATAAGACCACACTCCACCACGGAGCTTGCTGGTGTTCTTTCAGATAAGTATAAACGGTAGTCTGGTATGTACCTTTCATATCTTCTACCTGTACGTCGAACAGTTCGGTGAGGAACGGCGTTGATTTTACAATGTCGGGATACAGATCGGGCGAGAGTGCGTCTTCTCCGGAAGAATTTCCCAGGTTGATACCCGCCATGGCAGCAAGCGCTCCCATATTGCCCGTATTGGATTTGGACGTGGACTCCGGGGCCAGCGTTGCGATCGTTTTATATTCACGGGGGATACTGAAGGCAACAACAATACCTACGATTACCGCTATGCCGCACCATTTGAAAATCAGCCGGCGTTCCGCCCAGACTTTCCGTGCCAATTCTATCAAATCAATTTCCTGCTCTTCCATACTTATTTTAAAACATTGATCAACGTTGCGATAACAGCTGCCATTGAAGCAACGGAACTACCCACACTTAACGCCTCGGCTGTAGACATTTTATTCTTTATGTCTTTGCTGGGAATGATAATCTCGCAGCCGGGCTGGATGACCTTGGAGCTTCCTGCTTTCAAGCGCGCCACCGTACCGTTCATATATACAACATACGCTCTATTCTTTCGGGCAAGCGTTGTATATCCACCCGCCTGGCCCAGATAATATTTCAGATTCTTTCCTTCCTTATAGGAAACCGTATTGGGATGCATCACCGCGCCGTTAATCTTCACCGTATTGGCAAATTCGGGCACGATCAGCATATCGCCTTCACACAACACCAGGTTATAGTCCGAGTTCGGATTGGACAGCGCCTCTTTCAGATTGATCCCTACCGGATAATCCGTCGACAGGTCCATGACTTTTATCGACACCGAGTCCGAGGAAGCCATGGCGATACGAAGCGCATCTGTCTTGCGGCGGATTTCTTCTTCCGTCATTTTGCGTATCAGGCGCGCTCCGTCGGCGTACGCATCATCGGTCAGCCCGCCCGCCCTGTGTATCAGATCGACCAAGCGTTCGTTCTTCTTCGACAAGGCATACGTTCCGTTGAACAGCACTTCCCCCACCACCTGCACATTTTGTTGCACATGGTAGGCGGGGCTTTTTCGTATGTATACTTCGTCGAACGGTTCCAGATAGAATGCCCCGTTTCCGCCAATGATATAGCCGTCTTTAAACGTGAAGGAATAAGTTGACCCCACGCTGTTGCTTGACTTTGCGCTCGCCGGATTCTTGATGCGGCGGGCCACATCGATACGTATGGTAGCCGCTGCTTCCAGCAAGCCGCCTGCCTGGAGGATCAAGTCTTCGATGGTCATGTTTTTGGCATAGATATAAGTTCCCGGATGGGGCACTTCGCCGTGAATGACAAGGAAGCGTTGTTCTTCCAGGTCGTGGATGCTCGGAATGTACAGGATGTCGTTTTTCTGTAGCGGAATGTCCGGCACGCCGCCGTTCAGCACTCCTTTCAGGTCGACGGGAATGATTTCCAGCGTCAGGTCTTCGTGTTCGCGTTGAAGCTGCACGCGGTTTAGAAAAGCGTCGCCACGCAGGCCTTCGGCTTTAGCGATCAGCTGTTTGACCGTGTTCACCTCGCCATTGATTTGATAAAGCCCTTCGCGGTATACGGCACCGCGCACTTCGGCCATGTTCTCGAAGCGGTCGATCACAGCTTCCACGCTCATAGAGTCTTCGTCGACAAGTGTAAATGCGGCAAAATTCGATTCCTCTACATTATATATCTGCTTTTCGCGGCCGCTCAACCGGATCAGGCGTATGCTACTCTTATAGGCATCGCCGGTGAATCCTCCGGAATAATTCAGCAGGTCGGAGATCGTCTCCCCACTTTTCATTTCGTAGAACATCGGGCGGCGCACCTTGCCGTTGATATTCACCAGAGATTCGTAGGACGGGACAAGGATAACGTCGTCTTCCATCAACCGGATGTCGTCGCTGGTCTTGCCGCGCATGATGTAGTCGTAGAGGTCGATGTCTGCAATTTTATTTCCGTTGCGCACCACCCGGATACTGCGCATACTTCCGATGGGACTGATGCCGCCGGCGTTGTACAGGGCGTGGAATACGGAGGAGAAAGAAGAAAGCGTGTACGTTCCCGGCACGGCGACTTCTCCCATAATATTGATTTTGATGCTGCGGAGTTCCCCCAGGGAAAGTTTGATCTGGGAGGAGTTTTCGGTCAGCCCGGCATAGAACTTACTTAATTCGCGGCGCACGTACTTTGTCGCTTCGCCGACCGTCATTCCGCTCAGGTAAACAGGGCCGATGTTGGTTATGATGATCGAACCTTCGGGAGAGATCGTTTCGCGGATGGTGTTTTCCGACGTCCCCCAGATGTCGATGATCACCTCGTCGCCAGGCCCTAAGCGATAGTTGGCCGGGGTGGCGATATTTGAGTTCGGCTCAAAAGAAAGGATCGGATTGGAGAACATATCGCGTCCGAAGATCTTGCGCTCTTCTTTTTTGACGGCCATCGCCTTCAGTTTTTCTCTTTCGGCGTAGCCTTCATCGAAGTCGTCCGTTGGGATATTTTTTCCATCCGTTTCGGAGGATGATTCTTTTGTGTTTAATTTTCTGATGTCGGTTTTCGCTTGTTTTAAATCATCGGACTGGCGGGCGTTCGGTTGTTTTTGGTCGGTGTCGTTATTCGGATTGTTCGGGTTCCGGTTGTTGTTTGTTGCCGAGCTGCGCGTCCGTTGTTGGCTGCTGCCCGTTTGTTGTACAGTTGTTGTTTGTTGTTCCGCTTCAAATCTTTCTTTTATCCGTTCCACCTGTTCTTTTGTAACTCCTCTTTTAAACAGCTCGGTTGTAATCTGCGTCTGACTTTTTCCTTGAAGCTGTGCATTTTTTAAATATTGGATCACTTGGTCATCGGACATTTGTTGGGCCGTTATCATGCCCGATAAACTAAAGATTAAGATAAAAAGTGTAATAAATCTACGCATAAGATATTTTCAATGATTAAATAGCGAACAAAGGTAATATTTTTAGGGCAACTTGTACGTAGTTGCCCTAAAAATAGCTGTAATTAAGGACTGGGATTTAGCCGTTGGGCGTTCCCCCCTGCGGGGGTCGGGCCATTCGCTGCAAGTCCTCACTTCGCTGCACTTCGTTTCGCTACGCTCCGGGCTTTCCGCTGCTCGCCCTAACGCGGCTGCGCCTTCCCCCTCTCCTTTGGAGCGTTCGCGGGGTAAGGCGGCCCCAATCTCAACGCGGAAACCATTTCTATGACTGTAGTGTACTCATCCGCAGTGCGGAGACCATTTCTATGACTATAGAAGACTCGTCCGCAGTTCGGAGACTATTTCCATAACTGTAGAAGAACCGTCCGCAGTGCGGAGATCATTTCCATAACTGTAGAAGAACCGTCCGCAGTGCGGAGACCATTTCCATAACTGTAGAAGAACCGTCCGCAGTGCGGAGACTATTTCCATAACTGTAGAAGAACTGTCCGCAGTGCGGAGACTATTTCCATAACTGTAGAAGAACAGTCCGCAATGCGGAGACCATTTCCATAACTGTAGAAGAACAGTCCGCAATGCGGAGACCATTTCTATAACTGTAGAAGAATAGTCCGCAGTGCGGAGACTATTTCTATAACTGTAGAAGAACAGTCTGTAGTGCGGAGGCCATTTTTATAACTGTAGAAGAATCGTCCGCAATGCGGAGACTAAAAAAATGCAGTGATTCGTTTTGATTTTTTTAAAAAGAAGCGTTACTTTGCGTCTGACAGTAGAAACTGCGTCTGACAATAGAAACAACTGATTATGTAACATTCGAACGATCTTTAATTATGGCTAAAAACACAATTCAACTCTTTAAGTTTCATGATTTGAAACTTTCGGAATTCCTCGAACTGATGTACCTTATCTTTGGACATGCATTGCCGATCACCGTGGCACAGCTCCTGGGCGTGATCAAGGCCTACAACGAGGCCAAAGCACAGTTTGATAAATTAGTGGAGAGCTTCCAGCGTAACCCGGCCCTGCTCAAAACAGAAAAGTTAGTAGAAGCCATTATGAAGATCCGCCGGAAAATGGCCTTGTTTAAAAACGTGGCCAAAGGGCTGCTGGGCGATGCCGAAGGAGAACGGCTCGAAAGCGCAAAGGTCATAAACAACGTGGCGCATCCTTATCTGAAAGATCTATATAGCAACACACAGGTCGCCCTGGCCGCCAACGGCATGGAAATGGCTGTCGCCCTGCGCACCGCAGAAAACCTGCCGCTGCTGACGCAACTCGGCCTGAAAGACATCGTCGACGAAATCGCCGATCTGGCCCACGAAGCCGGTGGCATACTCTACGCGCGCGGCGAAGAAAAAATGTTCAGGAAAAAGCTGGGCAATGCCAGCAACATCCGCCGGAAGCTCGAAAAACAAGTCCACTTCCTACTCTATTCCGCAATCCCCGTGCATCATTCGGAAGCCACCGGAGCGTTGCTCACCACATTTGAACACACCGTCATCGACATCAACGGAGTGCTCAAGAGCTTCCAACACCTGACCAGCCACCATCAATCAACTCCTCCAATTGACAATGAACAATTGACAATGGACAATTAGCCTGCGGTAACAAATAGTAGGCGCAGCCTCACCCCGCGCCCTCTCCAAAGGAAAGGAGGAAGGCGCAGCCGCGTTAAGGACAGCAGCGGAAAGCCCACAGCGAGCGGAACGAAGTGCAGCGAAGCGAGGACTTGCAGCGGATGGCCTGACCCCCGCAGGGGGGAACGCCCAAACATTTACTATTTACCATTTACTATTTACCATTTAATACCATTTACAATTTACGCCGGTATTAAATGGTAAATGGTAAATTGTAAATGGTAAATGGTAAATGGTAAATGGTAAATGGTAAATGGTAAATGGTAAATGGTAAATGGTAAATGGTAAATGGTAAATGGTAAATGGTAAATGGTAAATGGTAAATGGTAAAT
>JAITSN010000113.1 GCA_031287715.1 Mediterranea sp. (in: CFB group bacteria) | reverse complement strand
TGATATCTTGACACGAGCATAGTTTACTTCTGTCGGTCGGTTAATTCTCTTCTTTTATACAACAAAAGTAGAAATTTAACCTCAGCTTCTTATTCTGCTGCAAACTTAAGGACATGAGCTGAAAGCCCACAGCGGAGCGGAACGAAGTGCAGCGGAGCGAGGACTTGCAGCGGATGGCCTGGGCCGCAGGCAACGCCCAAATTTAAGGCTTTAAAGTTTTAAGTTTTTGAGTTTTTGAGGCTCCCATGCCTGCCTTAAAGACTTAAAGGCTTAAAACCTTATAGACAAAGGTTTCTTTTGTTAAGGACGTCTATTCAAGCCTCTGAATTTATCGCTATATTTGCCGGCAATCGCGATGCGGGGTGTTATATCCTGTGATCATTAAACTAAACTATTCAATTCTCTACGTATGAAGTTTTTGTGCGAACAAACCTGGCGCTGGTATGGGCCAAACGATCCTGTAAGCCTTTGGGACATCAAACAAGCCGGGGCAACGGGCATAGTGAATGCGCTGCACCACATTCCCAACGGTGAGGTGTGGACTGTTGAAGAGATCATGAAGCGCAAGGAGCTGATAGCGTCGGCGGGCCTTCGCTGGTCGGTGGTGGAAAGCGTTCCTGTTCATGAACATATAAAAACCCAAACGGGCGATTTCCAACGGTATATCGAGAACTACAAAGAAAGTATCCGTAATCTGGGCAGGTGCGGCATAACGATCGTGACTTACAATTTTATGCCTGTGCTCGACTGGACGCGTACGGATCTTGCTTATGAGCTTCCCGACGGTTCGCGCGCTCTTCGTTTTGAGCGGGCTGCTTTTGTGGCGTTTGATCTTTTCCTGTTGAAGCGCCCGAACGCAGCGGCGGAATATAGCGACGGGGAGAAGGTGAAAGCGAAGGCCCGCTTTGAGCAAATGACCGAGGACGACAAGCAGCGCCTCGTTCGCAACATGATTGCAGGTCTTCCCGGGTCGGAGGAAAGTTTTACGCTGGAACAGTTCCAGAGGGAGCTGGATCGATATAAAGATGTGGATGCGGAAAAGCTGCGCGCCAACCTCATCCATTTCTTGAAAGAGATTGCTCCCGTAGCCGATGAGGCAGGGGTGATGTTGGTTATCCATCCCGACGATCCTCCCTATTCAATCCTGGGGCTGCCCCGCATCATGAGTAGCGCCGAAGATTTTCAGAAACTGATTGATGCTGTGCCCAACGCATCCAACGGTCTTTGTTTGTGTACCGGCTCATTGGGCGTGGCGGCTTCCAACGACTTGGAAGATATGATGAAACGTTTTGGCGACCGGGTGAACTTCGTGCATTTCCGTAGCACGCAGCGCGATGCGGAGGGCAACTTCTACGAAGCCAACCATCTGGAAGGCGATGTAGACATGTATCGTGTCATGAAAGCCTTCCTGGAATTGCAGCAACGCCGACGGGTATCCATCCCCATGCGTCCCGACCACGGGCACCAGATGATTGACGACCTGAAAAAGAAAACCAATCCGGGATACTCGTGCATCGGTCGCCTGCGCGGTTTGGCCGAACTGCGCGGCTTGGAAATGGGTATTGCCAAGTCCGGCAACATATGATATTCCAATCCATGCTTTATTATCTGCTTTACGGTTCATGTTATTTGCTTTCATTGGTTCCGCTGAAAGGGCTGTATGTATTGTCGGATTGCCTTTACGGCTTCATTTATTTCGTTGTTCGCTACCGCAGGCGCATCGTGCGCAGAAATCTGACGAACTCTTTCCCCGAAAAAAGCACCATGGAGATTGTCGCCATAGAGAAGAAGTTCTTTGCGCTGCTGTGCGACTACTTCTTTGAATCTGTCAAGTTGGCCAGCATAAGCCGGAAGGAGATACGCAAGCGGATGACATTTGAAGGGCTGGAGCGCGTGGACAAGCTGGCCGGCGAAGGGCGCTCGGCGGCTTTCTACCTGTCGCACACGTTTAATTGGGAGTGGATCACGTCGTTCCCCATGCACATCCACAGCAAGGAAGTTGTCTTCGGGCAGATATACCATAAGTTGGCAAATAAAACATTCGACCGCTTGTTTCTCAAGCTGCGCGAACGCTTCGGGGCCGTGAGTATCCCCATGCCCGATACCGCCCGCGTGATGATGAATTACAGAAGGGAAGGAAAGCCTGCGATTATCGGATTTATTGCCGACCAGGCGCCGAAGTTGCATACAATTGACCATTGGGTTCCTTTTCTGCATCAGGATACGGCCGTGATCACAGGCACCGAACGCATCATCAAGAAGCTGGATTGCGTGGCTGTGTTTTGCTCCATGGTGAGAAAGAAACGCGGATACTATACCTGCAAAGTGGAACGGATCATTGAAGAAACAAAGGATATTCCGGACTATGAACTGACCGATACCTATTATACATATCTCGAAGAAACGATCCGCAACAACCCAAGCTCATGGTTGTGGACGCATAAGCGGTGGAAGCGCACCAAAGAAGAACTCGAGCAGTATAAGCAGGAGCAGGAAACTGCGAAAAGAAAACGATTGGAACAAATTGAAGAAGATTAAGCGTATGGCAGTATCCATCATCGTGGCCGCTACCGAAAACAATATGATTGGCGGCAATAACCAATTGCCTTGGCGGCTACCGGACGATATGAAACGGTTCAAGGCCATAACGACAGGCCATACAGTGATCATGGGACGCAAAACCTACGATTCGATGGGCAAGGCGCTGCCGAACCGGAGGAATATTATCATTTCGCGGGACGCCGCACTGAAGATCGAAGGCTGCGAAACGGCAAACAGCTTGGAAGACGCCCTGCGACTATCGGCCAATGAAAAGGAAGTCTTTGTTATCGGCGGAGGCCAGATCTACAAACAAGCCTGGGACAAAGCCGATAAACTTTACCTGACCCGTGTGCATACGGAAAAGGAAGGCGATACGTTTATTCCCGAGATCCGGGCCGACGAATGGATAGAAGAGAGCAGCGAGTTTCATCCGGCTGACGACAAGCATCCTTATGCCTGCTCGTTTATTATCTATAAGAAGAAATAATATAAATTCCCCAAATACATGAAAGCGTTTTTCCAAGTCCTCAAGCGTTTTGTCCCCCCCTATAAAAAGTTCCTCGCCTGGGCCGTAGGATTGAATATACTGTCGGCCCTGTTGAACGTCTTTTCATTTGCTCTGATCGTTCCCATACTTCAGATCTTGTTTAAGATGGACGAAATGCAGGTCTATCAATTTATACCCTGGGACAGCGATGCCGGTTTTTCGGACATCGCCCGGAATAACTTTTATTATTATGTATCCCAACTGATAGAAACCCACGGCGGCGCAACGACATTGCTGTTCTTGGGAGTATTTCTGATTGTGATGACGCTGATGAAAACAGGATGCTACTTCGGATCTTCGGCAGTCATGATACCGCTGCGTACCGGAGTGGTTCGCGACATCCGGGTGATGCTCTATACAAAAGTAACGCAACTGCCCCTGTCTTTCTTCTCCGAAGAACGCAAGGGAGATATTATCGCCCGCATGAGCGGCGACGTAAACGAAGTAGAAACCTCTGTGACCGGCTCGCTGGACATGCTGATCAAGAATCCCATCCTGATATTGATCTACTTTGTTACGCTGATCACAATCAGTTGGGAACTGACACTGTTTACCCTGCTCGTAGTGCCCGGACTGGGTTGGGCTATGGGCATTGTCGGCAAAAAGCTAAAGCGCAAATCATTGTACGCACAGGAAAAGTGGAGCGAAACCATGACACAGATGGAAGAAACGCTGGGCGGGCTGCGCATCATCAAGGCATTTATTGCAGAAAAGAAAATGATAGGCCGGTTCATCAAGTGCAGCAACGAATACAGGAGAGCAACCAATAAGGTAGCCATTCGCCAGGCATCGGCGCACCCGATGAGCGAATTTCTGGGCACGGTAATCATCGTTATCGTATTATGGTTTGGCGGCTACCTGATCCTGAACGGCAATAATGCCGTGATCGATGCCCCCACATTCATCTTTTACCTGGTGATCCTGTACAGCGTGCTTAACCCGTTGAAAGAGTTTTCCAAAGCCGGCTACAACATACCGAAAGGCATGGCATCCATGGAACGCATCGATAAAATACTGCAGGCGGAGAATAAGATCAGGGAGATCGAACAGCCCAAGCAGCTCCCAGGCTTTAACAGCCGGATTGAATTTAAGGATGTCACCTTTAGCTACAACGAAAGCCGGGCGGTACTTAAAAACATCAATCTGACGGTTGAAAAAGGCAAAACCATTGCTTTGGTCGGCCAATCCGGTTCCGGAAAGTCCACACTGGTAGATCTTGTGCCGCGCTACCATGATGTGCAGCAGGGAGAAATACGGATAGACGGCGTCAACATCAAAGACGCCCGTATCCACGACTTGCGCAGCCTGATCGGAAACGTGAACCAGGAAGCGATCCTGTTCAACGACTCTTTCTTTAATAATATCGCTTTTGGTGTGGAACATACCACGATGGAAGAAGTTGTGGAAGCCGCCAAAATAGCCAACGCCCATGAGTTTATCATGGAATCGGAGCTTGGCTATGACACCAACATCGGCGACAGGGGATGTAAACTCTCCGGCGGACAGCGTCAGCGCATCAGCATAGCCCGCGCCATCTTGAAGAACCCGCCGATCCTTATCTTAGACGAGGCCACTTCCGCTTTAGATACCGAATCGGAACGCTTGGTTCAGGAAGCATTGGAACGTTTGATGAAAACACGTACCACGATCGCCATCGCACACCGCCTCTCAACGATCAAGAACGCCGATGAGATTTGCGTATTATATGAAGGCCAAATCGTAGAACGCGGCAAACATGAAGAGCTGCTGAATAAGGACGGATATTACAAGCGCCTGAATGATATGCAAAGCCTTTAGCATCAATTTTACGCTGTTTACGCGATAGCCAACAGAAATAATAGCATCTAAATCAATGTCGTTTAGTTAAGCTATAACTTTCTTCTTATTCAAGTAATAATGCCGGGCGCTTGGCTATGCTTCCAGGTCAGCGGTATTTAAGAAGGGGGTGTTGTCGAACGTAGCCTTCCAGGCTTTTCCGGTTTGTTCGTCGATTTCGCAGGGGACATAGCGTCCGTTCGTGGTGTTGTACATGAATAGCGCCTCTCCTTTTTCGCCCAGGTGTCTGAATTTCACTTTTTTTATGTGTATCCTTGTGGCGCCTGCCTGGTAGTCGCGTTCCACGGTCAGTCCGATGTCGCATTTATTGCAGAAGGCGGCCGA
>JAITSN010000023.1 GCA_031287715.1 Mediterranea sp. (in: CFB group bacteria) | reverse complement strand
GCGCTGGGCCTCAAGCATAAGTTCTGCAAGATATTGATCAAACTGACAAGGGGCACCGGCGCGTCGTCCGCCAAGGACATCTCGGCGCGCTTGAGCGGGATGCCCAAGACCGCCACGGTCGACTTGAACAACTTCTCCCAAACTAAAAAAGACAGCATCACGGTTGGCACGGATTCCGTCACGATCAAGGCATATACCGTTTCCAGCGCCGATACCGAAGCCACCATTGAGGCCATTGTCGCTCCCCACAGCGGCACAGGCAAGTTTGCCGGCCGCAAGTTTACGTTCACCACTGCCGGTGGTCAAACAAAGACATACAACTTGCCCGATAATGTTACATTCGAGGCGGGCAAGGTTTATACGTTTACGATCGACATGGCTGGTACGTTGATTTTCGACGGGTTGACCAATTGTTATATCGTTGCTTCGGGCGCCGAATTAAAATTCCCTGTTTCGCGCGCTTACAGGTATTATAAAGATACCGGTCTTTCCACCATATTGCATGTGGATGGCTCCACTTATACCGGTGGTTTCAGCGCGGCTGTGGTTTGGGCCGATGCTGGTGTTATCGGCAGTGCTACTGTTTCCGGTTCCGGCAACAGCGCCACGGTAACGGTGAAAGCCAATGCTGCCATCGGCAATGCCGTGGTGAAGATTTACAAGACGGGAGACAGCTCTCAAACCCCCGTTTGGTCTTACCACATTTGGGTAACGAGTTATACGGGCGCCGAAACCTATACCAATATATACAACGCCAATAATAACGGTAAGAACTTCGTCTTTATGGATCGCAACTTGGGCGCCACCAAGGCCGGCACCGGTTCGGGCCTCGGCACGGGTTTGTTCTATCAGTGGGGTAGGAAGGATCCTTTTCCTGCTACCGATGCCGTTAGCGCCGGTTCCTGGTCAAAAGCCGCTACATCTCCTACGAACGGTACTGTTGAGAATACCATTGAGAATCCGGGTGTATTCTATATCGCATCTACTTCTCCTTACGATTGGCTTTACGCCCGCAACAATGAGTTGTGGGGTCATAGCGGTAGTAAGACGATTTACGATCCTTGTCCTTCGGGTTGGCGCGTTCCCGTCAATTCCGGTATGTCGAGTACTACCAGCCCTTGGGCCGGATTCACGAAAGACAACGGCGGCACATGGAACAGCGGTTGGAGTTGGGGTGCTAACGCCGCATACCCCGCCGCAGGGTACCGTTACTACGATGGAGGTCTCAGCAACGTAGGCATCACCGGCATCTACTGGATTGCATCGCCCTCCAGCATCAACATCACCTACTCCTCGAACCTGTACTTCGGCAGAGGCTTCGTCAACGTCGACAACAGCGTCCGCCGGTCGAACGGCCTCCCGGTGCGTTGTACTCAAGAGTAAAGGCCCAACAGCCTCACCCCAACCCTCTCCAAAGGAGAGGGGGAAGGAAAGCTGCGAAGCAGAATGTTTCATACTGCCGGTTCAACGCCGGGAGTTCTACAAGTCCAAACAAGGCTTGAAATGCAGATTTACTAATTATTATTTATTGTACAACATTGTAATACTTAGAAGAGATGATGAGACCTTACACCTTTAATTGGAAACAATTGACCATTGCGATTTGTCAATTGTTCGTCGTGTTAGCTTGTAGTCGTAAAGACGAAGTGTTGTTGCCGGGTGGTAATTCGGCGGTTATTACCTTTTCAGCCGGTTCCGTCCGGGAAGAGTGGGTTGATTTCAACCCGGAGGATGTCCGCGGCACCCGTATTTCGGATAATGCCTGGACGACAGGCGATGCGGTGGGCATTTATATGCTCCCCGCCGCCGTGACCGATTTGACAAACAATGACGTGTGGAAGAACAAGAAGCATACGGTGGATGATTCCGGCAAGTTGAATCCGGATGGCGACGTCAATACGCTTTATTATCCTCTTAACAAGTCCGGCGTTCGCTTCGTGGCTTACTACCCGTATGCAAGCGACGTTACTTCCACGAGTAAACTAACCTTTGACTTTGCCGACCAGAGCACCAAGGCAAAGAAGGAATCCAAAGACTTCTGTTTCCACCGCGGAACAACAAGTTATACATCCGGCACTCCCAAGCTGGGCTTCAAGCATAAGTTCAGCAGGATCCTGATCAATCTATCGAAAGGTGCCGGCGGGCCTTCCATCAAGGATGTGCAGGTGCGCCTGAGCGGGATGCCCAAAACCGCCGAAGTGAATCTGAACAACTTCTCCCAGCTTAAAAAAGACAGCTTCACAGTTGGTGCGGATTCCGTTACGGTCAAGGCGTATACCCACCCCGGCAGCACCGATGACGCAGCTACGGTTGAGGCCATTGTTGCTCCCCACAGCGGTACGGGCAAGTTTACCGGCCGCGAGTTTACGTTCACTGCCGCCACCGGCGAGGAAAAGTTTTACGACTTGCCCGATAATTTTACATTCGAGTCAGGCAAGGTTTATACGTTTAATCTCGAAATAGCTTCCGGTATTACCCCCCAGTCCCCGACAAAAGTTTCCGACGGTATGACCAATTGTTTTATCGTTGCTCCGGGCAAGCGGTTGAAATTTTATGTTTCGCGTGCTTATACGCATGATGGTAGCACCTTTTCCACCACGCTGCATACGGGTGGTACATATACCGGTACATTCGCCGCAGAGGTAGTTTGGGATGATGCTGCGGTTGTCAAAAGTGCCACGGTTTCCGGTTCCGGCAACAGCGCTATCGTGACAGTGAAAACCGCTGCTGCCAAATCCGGCAATGCCTTGGTGAAGATCTGCCGATCGGATAACGGGGAAACAGTCTGGTCTTATCACATTTGGGTGACGGATTATACGGTCGCCGAAACTTATACCAATACGGATGGTAATGGTCGTAAGATCGTCTTCATGGATCGTAATCTGGGTGCTACCAAGGCCGGTCTCGGTTCCGGTCTCGGCACCGGATTATTCTACCAATGGGGTAGGAAGGATCCTTTCCCTGCTACTTTGGCTCCAGGTGATTCTCAGCCGGGTGGTGGTTCTTTTACAATAGTCACTACATCTTCTTCACTTGGTACGATTGTCAATACCATCCAGAATCCTGGTGTATTCTATTGTGCATTTCCCAATTCGAGTAACGATTGGCATTATGCTTTCCGTGACAATGAGTTGTGGGGCCACAGTGGTACAAAGACGATTTACGATCCTTGTCCTTCTGGTTGGCGCGTTCCTGTCAACTATAATATGTCTGAGGCCACCAGTCCTTGGTATGGAATGACTTCTACCAACGGTTTTTCCAATGGTTACAATTGGGGCGCTAATGCGTTGTACCCCGCCTCCGGGTGGCGTCACTTCGATAATGGGAGTCTCGACTTCATAGGCAGCTACGGCAACTACTGGAGTGCATCGCCGAGCAGTAATCCCAACTACAACGTCTTGACCCTGCGCTTCAACAGCGGCGAGATCAGCGTGAACTACAACAACCACCGGGGCCGCGGGTTCGTGGTGCGTTGCGTGCAAGAATAGCCACAGCCTCATCCCAACCCCCTCCAAAGGAGAGGGGGGAAGGGAAAGGCTGCGAAACAGAATATAAACAAGTATTAATATAGAGTAAACAGTAAATAGTAACAGTAAAAAATAAAAGATGATAAGACCTTATAGATTGAAATTGAATTGGAAGTCATTGTCAATTGCCCTTTGTCAGTTGTCCATTGTATGTGCTTGCAGCAGTGAGAACGAAGCGTTGTTTCTTGCCGGCGATTCGGCAACCATAACCTTTTCGGCCGGCTCCGTGAGGGAGGAATTGGCGGATGCGTCGGGTGTCTGCGACACTCGCATTTCGGATAATACCTGGACGACGGGCGATTCGGTGGGCATTTATATGCTTCCCACCGACGTGACCGATTTGACAACGAATGACGTGTGGAAGAACAGGAAGCATACGATGGATACTTTTAGCAAGTTGAATCCGGATGGCGACGTCAACATGCTGTATTACCCCCTTAATAAAAAAAGCGTTCGCTTCGTAGCTTACTACCCCTATACAAGCGCCGCCGCCTCCACCCATAAACTAACGGTTGACTTTGCCGACCAGAGCACCAAGGAAAAGAAAGAATCCAAAGACTTTTGTTTCCACCGCGGAACAACAAGTTATACATCCGGCGCCCCTGCGCTGGACTTCAAGCATAAGTTCTGCAAGATCCTGATCAATGTATCCAAAGGCGCCGGCGGACCTTCTGCCAAGGACATTCAAGTGCGCCTGATCGGGATGCCAAAAACCGCCGAGGTTGACTTGAACAACTTCTCCCAGCTTAAAAAAGACAGCATCACAATTGACACGGATACCGTTACGGTCAAGGCCTATACCCACTCCGGCAGCACCGACGCCGCGGCTACCGTTGAGGCCATCGTTGCCCCCCACAGCAGCACGGGTAAGTTTGCCGGCCGCAAGTTTATGTTCACCACTGCCGACGGCAAAACAAAGACATACAACTTGCCCGATAATGTTACGTTCGAGGCAGGCAAGGCTTATACGTTTTCACTCAAGCTGGTTGCCGGTATTACCCCACAGTCACCGACAAAGGTTTCCGACGGAATGACCAACTGTTATATCGTTGCCCCCAACGCCGAGTTGAACTTTTATGTTTCGCGCGCCTACATGCATGACGGTACCACCTTTACCGATTATTTGCGTGTGGATAGTACCGCCACATATACCGGAATGTTCGAATCGGATATAGTTTGGGCTGATAACAATGTTATTAGCGGAACTCCCTCAGTTTCCGGTAATGGCAACAGCGCTGTTGTGACGGTGAAAACCACCGCCGACACATCCAAGTCCGGCAATGCCGTGGTGAAGATCTACAAGACGGGGGATGCGAATAAAACCCCCGTTTGGTCCTACCACATTTGGGTGACTAATTATGATCCGGATGCCAACACGTTTACCAATAAGGATAATGGTGGCGTGCATACATGGGTTTTTATGGATCGCAATCTTGGGGCTATCAGAGCCGGTTTCACTACCAACACCGACCCGTTTTTGCTCTATCAGTGGGGCCGTAAGGATCCTTTCCCTGATGTTAAAAACCCTGCTATCGGTTCTTTATCAAGAATCGAAACATCTTCTTTGTTTGGTACGGTTGTAAATACCATCAAGAATCCGAATGTATTCTATTATACAACATCTTCTTCGGATTATGATTGGCATTATGCTTTCCGTGACAATGAGTTGTGGGGCCACAGTGGTACAAAGACGGTTTACGATCCTTGTCCTTCGGGTTGGCGCGTTCCTGTTAACTATAATATGTCTGATGCCACCAGTCCTTGGTATGGATTCACGAAGGACAACGGTTCATTTACCAATGGTTATAATTGGGGTACTAACGCTAAATACGCCGCCCCCGGCTACCTTTCCAGCACTAACGGGAGTCTCTTCAGTTATAATTACTACGGCTACTACTGGAGTGCGTCGCCACAGAGTATTAGAAACAGCAACGACTCCTTATACCTATACTTCGATATAGGTCGTGTCTACGTTGCCGACTACACCAGCCGGTCGAATGGGTACTCGGTGCGATGTGTGAAAGAATAGCGGAAAGAGAAACCAGCGAAGCAGAATGTAAACAAGTAATAGTAAATAGTAAACAGTAAAAAGTAAAAGATGATAAGACCTTATAGATTGAATTGGAAGCCATTATCAATTGTCCTTTGTCTATTGTCAATTGTATTAGCTTGCAGCCAGGAGAACGAGAGGTTGTTGCCGGATGAAGATCCGGCAACCATAACCTTTTCGGATGCTTCGATAAAAGAAGAATGGGCGGATGCGTCTGATATTACGACTTCCCGTATTTTGGATACGGCCTGGACGACCAATGATGAGATAGGCATCTATATGCTTCCTGCCGCCGTGACCGATTTGGCAAACAATGACGTATGGGCAAACAGGAAGCACAAAATAGATGCTTATTCCAAATTAAATCCGGATGGCGAGACTAATGCGCTTTATTATCCCCTTAACAAAACAGGCGTTCGCTTCGTGGCTTATTACCCCTATGCAAGTTCCGTTTCTTCCACCCATAAACTAACTTTTGACTTTACCGATCAGAGCAGTAAGGAGTATAAGGAGTCCAAAGACTTCTGCTTCCACCGCGGAACAACAACCTATACTACCGGCGCTCCTGCGATAAACTTTAAGCATAAGTTTTGCAAGATCCGGATGAATATATCCGGAGGCACCAGCGCGATTCACTGTAACGACATACAAGCGTTCTTGTATAACATGCCGACTTCAGCCACTGTTGATTTGAATAAGCTGGCCGCGAATACTACAGGCGAAAATGCCGTTGCCAATCTTGGAATTGACACAATAGCCGGTATGATCAAAGCATATACTTCTTCCAGCAACGCGATCGAGGCCACCGTGGAGGCTATCGTGGCTCCCCACAGCGGTACAGGAAATTTTGCCGACCGTAAGTTTGTCTTCATTGCCAGTGGTGATGAAAAGGTTTACGATCTGCCCGATAATATTACCTTCGAGGCAGGCAAGATTTACACATTTAATTTCACGCTTATCGCCGGAAAGTCACTTTCCGATGGTATGACAAACTGTTATATCGTTCCTCCGGGCACACACGCATTTTCCTTTCCTGTCAGACGCGCTTACACGGTTGAGAACAACGCTCTTACCAATACATTACATGTAGATGCCTCCGCCCCATATACAGGTGAATTCGACGCAGCTGTCGTTTGGGATGATGCCGGCGTTATCAACGGTAAACCTACCGTTTTGGGTAAAGGAAACAGCGCTACGGTAATAATCAATACTACTTCGGTTTTCGGCAATGCTGTAATTAAGATTTGTAAAAAAGGCGAAACAACTCCGGTCTGGTCTTTTCACATTTGGGTAACAAAATATGATCCCAACCAAAATACATTTATCAATACCGATAAGGACGGCAAACATAAGTTTGTCTTTATGGACCGGAACATTGGAGCTACATCAACAGGAAACACCCTTTCCGCCCGCGGATTATACTACCAGTGGGGGCGCAAAGACCCTTTTCCGGGAGCTAAAGCCGGAGCCGCCGGTTATTCCGAGTTGAATAAGTTTTATTTCGGTCTCAAAAGAAAAGTCCCCGGCTTTACAAATGCAAGAGCTATCATAGAATCTATTAAGAATCCGACAACTTTCTATTCTTTTCAATTACCGTCTAATGATTGGCTTCATAGAAATGATAATAAGCTCTGGGGTTATGTTGGACCGAAGACCATCTATGACCCATGCCCTGAGGGTTGGCGAGTTCCGGTCAATGTTACATTGTCAAAAGACACCAGTCCCTGGTATGGCCTCTCTGCAAAAAAAATAACTAACGGCGATACTGCGGCTGCCGATTGGAGTTCTCCCTCAGGGTCAAATAATGCTGTGTTTACAGCAGGTGGATATCGCAATCATATTTTAGGAACCATCAGCTACGAAGGACGTTACGGCTACTACTGGAGTGCATCACCGATTAATACAAATAGTAATTATAGTATGCTCATGACCTTTAGCGATAACAGTATTGATCTTTTCGATTACGACTACCGTGGTATTGGAGCATCTGTGCGTTGCGTCAGAGAATAGAATAATAATGCCAAATGCATAAATACTAAAGCCTAAAGCTAAAATACTAAAGCCTAAAGCTCAACGATTTACCCCAACCCTCTCCAAAGAAGAGGGAGAAAGAAAATATAAACAGTAAATAGAAAATATAAACAATAAACAGTAAATAGTAATAATGATAAGACCTTATAAATTAAATTGGAGGCTATTGCCAATAATTCTTTGTCAATTATCCATTATATTGGCTTGTACTAAAAAGAACGAAATTCTGTTGCCGTACATCAATACAGCTGCTACTCCTCAGTACGCAACAAAAGTTTCCGACGGTATGACAAATTGTTATATCGTTGCTCCAAATACAGAGCTAATCTTCCCTGTTTCGCGTGCATACATATATACAGGTACAAATTTTACCACAATGCTACATGTTGGTGAAACATATACCGATGGATTCGACGCTGCTGTAGTTTGGGATGACGCCGGTGTTATTAACGGTATGCCTTCCGTTTCCGGCTTCGGCAACAACGCTATTGTGAAAGTAACTACCACTTCTGTTTCAGGCAATGCCCTGGTAAAGATTTGCAAAACGGGAGAGAACATTCCCGTCTGGTCTTATCATATCTGGGTAACGGATTATGATCCTATCCAAAATACATTTACCAATATGGATAAAAATGATCGCCGAATCATTTTTATGGATCGCAACCTGGGAGCTACCGAATCCGGAAACACACTTTCAGCTCGCGGGTTGATGTATCAATGGGGCCGTAAAGATCCCTTCCCTGGAGGAAGCACTACTGCCGGTTATAATGCCATGAGTAGCTTTAATTTCGGTAGTAAATTTAAAGTTTCAGGCTCTACAAATGCAGGAGCTATAATAGAATCTATTGAAAAACCGACAACTTTTTTTGCTGCCGTTTCAAATAAAAATTGGCTTCCTGCTCTTGATAATGAATTGTGGGATCATTCCGGAAGCAAAACGATCTACGATCCATGTCCTGCCGGTTGGCGTATTCCGGCCAATACCGGCATGTCAAGTAATACAAGTCCATGGTATGGCTTTCGTGGCCAGACTTTTACAGTTGATGATACGGCTACTGCCTATTGGTCTTCTTCCGGTACGAATACCCTATATCCTGCTGCAGGATACCGTGATCACGCTGATGGAAGACTTAATTACTCAGGTAGCTACGGCTGTTATTGGAGTGCTTCTCCATACAGTAATAGCAGTAATGGCGCCTCTGAGTTGTATTTTGATAACAATGCAAGCATAGCTGTCAGCAACTATGCCTGCCGTGCCTACGGGCAATCTGTGCGTTGTGTTCAAGAATAGTAATAATATTTATTTGATATAAGATTAGAATACCATGAGTTGTTTTTACTCTATCATATTAGCCTTTACGAACATATTTCATTGCCTTGAGGCTTTGAAATTCTACAAAATACCAACGCATTGTTGCCTTGAGGCTTTGCACTTTTACAAAATGCCAACGAATTGTTGCCTTGAGGTTTTGCACTTTTACAAAATACCAACGCATTGTTGTATTGAGGCTTTGCACTTTTACAAAATACTGATGCATTATTGCTTTAAGGCTTTACACTTTTACAAAATACCGATGCAACATTGCATTAGTGCTTTGCACTTTTACAAAATGCCGATTCAACATTGCATTGGTGCTTTGCACTTTTACAAAATACTGATGCAACATTGCATTTCTATTTTGCAAAAATGCAAAGCACTGATACAACATTGCATTTCTATTTTGCAAAAATGCAAAGCACTGACACAACGTTGCATTTCTATTTTGCAAAAGTGCAAAGCACTGACGCAACATTGCATTGGTATTTTGCACTTTTACAAAGCACCGATACAACATTGCATTGGCATTTTGCACTTTTACAAAGCACTGATGCAACATTGCATTGGCATTTTGCACTTTTACAATATCCAAATGCTGCGTTGTATTGAGGTTTGTCAATTTTTCATAGACCCACCTGTTAGTACTGTAGGATTTATTTTTTGCAACAAAACTAAACTTAAATAATAAATTATGATAAAAACTTATATGATAAACTTGAAAACATTATCAATTGCTCTTTGTCAATTGTCCATTATTCTATCTTGCAGTCAAGAGAATGAAAAGTTTCTTGGCGAAGACTCGGAGTCTATAACCTTTTCGGTAGATTTAATTCAAGAAGAGTGGGGTAGTTCAAATTCTTCTAGTTCTCGTATTTCAAATACAGCATGGACAGCCGGAGATGAGATAGGAATTTATATGCTTCCCACTACCATAAACGACTTAACAGATAATGATGTATGGAAAAATAGAAAACATACAGTGGATGCTTCTTTAAAATTAAATCCGGATGGCGACGTAAACACGCTTTATTATCCCCTTAATAGTACGGGCGTTCGCTTCATCGCTTATTATCCCTATGCAAGCAGCGTAGCTCCTATCCATAAACTAACCTTTGATTTTACCGATCAAAATAATAAGTCCAAAAAAGAATCCAAGGATTTTTGTTTTCACCGTGGAACAACAAGCTATGCTACAGGCACTCCTTCGTTAGTTTTTAAGCATAAGTTCAGTAAGATCCTGATCAATATATCAAAAGGAAGCGGCATCTCTTCCTGTTCCGGTATAATGGCAAAACTTGACAATATGCCGGCATCTGCAACTGTTGATTTGAATAAACTTGCTGCAGATGCTACCGGAGAAAATGCAATTTCAAATCTTGGAATAAGCACAACTGCAACTGAAATCAAGGCTTATACCCATTCCGGAAGCACTAATGACGCAGCAACCATAGAAGCAATTATTGCTCCACATAGCGGAACAGGAAATTTCATCGGTCGCAAGTTTATTTTTACCACCGCAGATGGCAAAACAATGACATATAACTTACCCGATAACATTACCTTTGAAGCTGGCAAGTCTTATACATTTTCGCTCACGATGGTTGCTCCAAAGCCATCGACAAAAGTTTCCGACGGTATGACAAACTGTTATATTGTTGCTCAGAATACAGAATTTAAATTCCCTGTTTCGCGTGCATATATATATTCAGGCGGAAAATTTACCGACATGCTGCATGTAGATAATGCTTCGACTTATACCGGTGGATTCGACGCGGCTGTGGTTTGGGATGATAATAGTGTTATCAATGGAACACCTACTGTTTCAGGCTCAGGAAATACAGCTGAAATAACGATTAAAACCACAACCGATACTTCCAAATCTGGCAACGCCGTAATAAAGATCTGCAAAAGCGGTAATACAACTCCTGTCTGGTCTTATCACATCTGGGTGACGGCTTATGATCCTGTCCAAAATACGTTTACCAATACGGATAAGGATAATAAATATACCTGGATCTTTATGGATCGTAACCTTGGGGCTATTAAGGCTGACAATACCTTTGATTCTCGCGGGCTATACTATCAGTGGGGACGCAAAGACCCATTTGCAGGAGTAATAGGTACTGCAGGATCTGCTGCTTCGAGCAGTTTCTATTTCGGTGGCAGTTATAAAGTTTCCGGATCTACAAAAGACGAGAGTATCATCGAATCTATTCAAAAGCCAACAACCTTCTTTGTATATAAAGATGCTTCGTATAATTGGTTTCCTGCTATTGATGATGAGTTATGGGGTCATTCCGGCAACAAAACGATATATGATCCATGCCCTGTTGGTTGGCGCGTTCCTGTTAACTACGGCCTTTCAGATGATACAAGTCCGTGGTATGATTTTTCAGCTAAAACATTTGTTTCCAATGCTACAGCTGCTGCAGATTGGAGCGTTCCATCCGGTGCGAATAATGCGATATATCCCGTAGCCGGATCTCGTAACTATAAGACTGGAAATCCACTCAATGTAGATAACACCGGCTATTATTGGAGTGCTTCGCCATATGGCAACGACTACTTTGTATCGTCCATGGACTTTAATACAGGTAACATTAATATTAACTCAAAAACCAGCAGGGCTTTCGGAAATTCAGTTAGGTGTGTAAAAGAGTAGGTTAGATAATAAAAAAACAGTTTCACCAATACCATCTCCAAAGGAGAGGGAAAAAGATTTGGCAAAGCGATAAGGGAATGAATGGAAGATAGATTATAAAAGATAAAAGAATAAAGTAATAAAGAGTAAATGATATGATAAGATATTGTAGACTGAATTTAAAGTTATGGTCAATTGTCATTTGTCAATTATTCCTTATCCTGGCTTGCGATCCGGATAAGAAAGAATGGCCGAATGACGATCAGGAACCTATTACTTTTCCGGCCGGTTTTATAAATAACGATTGGGTTAGAGATGATCATTCGGCTACTTGCGAAAGTCGTGTTTCGGATATGGATTGGAGTGTAAATGATTCGGTAGGTATCTATATGATTCCCAATGAGATTATCGACTTAACAAACAGTGAGGTTTGGGAAAACAAGAAGCATATTATAGATTCTTTAAATCACCTCAATCCGGATGGAGAGGCTAATGCGTTATATTATCCAATCAATGGGTCTGAGGTTCACTTTATGGCATATTATCCGTATACAAGCAAAGCAACGTCAGATCATAAAGTAATTTTTAGTTTTGCCGACCAAAGCGACAAGGCCAGCAAAGAATCTAAAGATTTCTGCTTTCATCGAGGAACAGAGAGTTATGCTTTTGGTACACCTGCTCTTGATCTTCGTCATAAGTTCTGCAAAATTCTTATGAATATATCCAGGGGTACAGGCGGGCCTTCCTGCGCTGGAATAACGGCAAGCCTAAGCAATATGCCGGCTTCGGCAACAATTGATTTAGCGAAGATGACCGCAGACGCAGCTGGAGAAAATAACATAACCAATCTGGGCATCAGCACGACTGCTTGTACAATTAGCGCCTGCACGTCTTCAAGTACCGATTCCGCGGCAACGATCGAAGCCATCATCGCCCCACACAGCGGAAAAGGTAAATTTATTGACCGCGAGTTCACTTTTACAACCGCAGATGGTGATGAAAAGGTTTATATATTACCGGATAGCATTACCTTCTCATCCGGAAAGGTCTATACCTTTACCTTGGAGATGATCAATGATACGACTATTAGCGTACAGCCTCCAACAAAGGTGGCCGATGGTATGACTAATTGTTATATCACAGGCCCAGATACGAGCTTGAGGTTTCCTGTTTCACGCGCCTATACCTTTAATGGATCCGCTTTTACCAACTTTTTGCATGTCGACAACACAGCCGAGTATACCGGTGGGTTCATCGCCGCGGTGCTATGGGATGATAATAAGGTGATCAGCGGTACCCCAAAGGTCTCTGGCCTTGGTAATAGTGCTATTGTAATGGTGCAGACAGCTGCCGGAGCTTCTAAGTCCGGCAATGCGGTAATCAAAATATGCAAGAAGGGAGAGACTACCCCTGTCTGGTCTTATCATATATGGGTAACGGATTACGATCCTAATACCGGAAATACATTTACCCACACCGGTAATACAAATAATAACGGCAGTAATTTTGTTTTTATGGATCGTAACTTGGGTGCTACCTTTGCAGGTTTGGGATCCGGCTTTGGATCCGGACTTTTCTATCAATGGGGGCGTAAAGATCCCTTCCCCTCCACAGGTCCCGTTACAAAAGTTTCTACAACATCCGCGATAGGAACGGTTGTGCATACGATAAAAAGTCCGAATATATTTTATACCGCAGGTTCCAGCTCGGGAAATGATTGGCATTACAACTTACGAAAGAATGACCTTTGGGGCCATGCAATAGATGGCGGCCAAAAGACAATTTATGATCCCTGTCCTGCGGGATGGCGCGTGCCTGTCAACTCCGATATGTCTGAAAAAAAAAGTCCATGGTATGGATTTAAATATTCCAACGGTGGATATTTTTCAAAGGGTTACAATTGGGGCACTCATGCCTTATATCCCGCCACAGGCTACCGGGGATACAACGATGGGAGTTTATATACCGTAGGAGGCCGCGGCCAAAATTGGAGTGCATCTCCATATAAAAGCAATAATAGCAATGCAATGATTCTTTCCTTCTACACAGGAGATGTAAGCGTTTATTATGGTAGTGAACGGGCCTATGGACATATGGTACGTTGCGTGAAAGAATAAAAGATGTCTACGCCGAAACAAGATAAAGGAAAGGAAGAAGAAAATGCAGGCTGCGCAAAATATAAATAGATAGATTAAATAATAATACAGTAAAAAATAAATAATGATAAAACAGTATATATTAAATAGAAAGTCATTGTTAATTGTCAATTGTCCATTGTCAATTCTCCTAAGAATATTGTTGATTATTCTTATATCGTTGTCATTTGTTCATTGTCAATTGTTTATTACCGATGAACATATATTGCAGGGGGATAAGGCGTCGATCATTACCTTTTCGGCCGAATCACCAAGAAAAGGGTGGTTAAATTCCGGCCATACGGCATCCCGCATCTCAAACGAGGCTTGGACAGTTGGTGATGAGGTGGGAATCTACATGATCCCTACTGCGGTGACTAACATAACAGCCAATGAAGTGTGGAAGAACAAGAAACATATCGTCACCTCGTTGGGGCTTTTCCCCGCCGATGCTGATAATACACTCTATTATCCTCTTAACGGCACGGGCGCTCATTTTACGGCTTACTATCCCTATTCGAGCGGCGCTACTTCGACAAATAAACTGACCTTTAACTTCACCGATCAAAGCACCGAGGCAAAAAAAGAATCCAAAGACTTCTGCTTTCATCGCGGAACGATAAATTATTATCGCGGAACCCCAAAGTTGAACTTCAGCCATAGGTTCAGCAAGATCCTTATTAAGATGTCAAAAGATACCGGCGCACATTCACTCGAAAATGTGCAGGTTAGCCTAAGCAATGTGCCTGCTTCGGCCACGGTTGACATGGCCAAGCTGTCTGCCAACGCTTCGGAGGAAAGCAATATAGCCAATTTTGGCATTTCCACTACGGCTACTACAATCAGCGCCTTCACCAGTCCCGACAGTAGGGAGAACGCCGCTACGGTAGAGGCTATCGTGGCTCCTCACGCCGCTACGGGAAAATTTGCAGACCGTAAGCTGACATTCCTCACCACTGACGGTAAGACAAGAACATATGATCTGCCCAACGATTTGACTTTTGAGGCCGGCAAAGTGTATACGCTGAATTTGTTGTACAGGCCTCCAACAAAGGTTCACGATGGTATGACCAATTGTTTTATTGTTGCTCCGGGCACAGAGCTGAAGTTTCCTGCTTTGCGCGTTTATGTACATAACAGATACCTTTTCACTCCTTATTTGCATGTGGATGATACCGCTCCATATACGGGGGCGTTCACCACAGCCGTTGTTTGGGATGACAATGGGGTGATCAACGGCACACCAACCGTTTCAGGTGATGGTGATTATGCTATCATAACGGTGAAAACCACTTCCAGATCCGGCAATGCCGTGATAAAGATCTGCAAGGCCGGACAGACCACGCCCGTATGGTCTTACCACATCTGGGTGACGGCTTATGATCCGGACAAAAACACCTTCACCAATTCCGACAAGAATAATAAACATACCTGGATCTTCATGGATCGTAACCTTGGGGCTACCGAGGCCGGCAGCGGCCTTGCCGCACGCGGATTGTTCTATCAGTGGGGCCGCAAAGACCCTTTACCCGGAGCAAAGGCGGGTACGGCCGGTTTTTCTGCCCTGAGCAAGTTCAGCGGTATGCTTGATGCCGGCAGCACAGCCGTTGTAAAAATTTCCGGCTCTACAAACGCCAAAGGCATAGTGGAATCTATTCAGAAGCCCACGACGTTCTTTGCTTCTCTTACAGGTAGCGGCACAACCGGCAACTGGCTTCCCGTTCACGATTATGAGTTGTGGGGTCATTCCGGCAATAAAACAATTTACGATCCATGCCCTATGGGTTGGCGAGTGCCTGTCAACTACGGTATGTCAGCCGATACCACTCCCTGGTATGGCTTAGCAAATCCTACTTTTAGCAATGGCGACGATGCTGCTGCCAATTGGGGAACAAATGCCATCTACCCCGCCGCGGGGAATCGTACCCACAATTACGGAAGGATCGAAAATGTAGGCGTCAACGGCAACTACTATACTGCATCGCAATACAATGGTAATAGTTCTGTCGAAAAACTTCTTTTTCATTCCAACGTCGTCCATAGTTACTACGGTTACTATAAGGCGAACGGAGAGTCAATACGTTGTGTTAAGGAATAATCAGGCCCGAAGGGCTGTTAGCTTCACCCTGCACCCAAAAGAAAAGGGCGAAGGAGAACCTGCCAAGCAGGTTGTTTCATACTGCCGGTTCAACGCCGGGAGTTCTACAAGTCAGAACAAGGCTTGAAATGCAGATTTACTAATTATTATTTATTGTACAACATTGTAATACTTAGAAGAGATGATGAGACCTTATACCTTTAGTTGGAAACAATGGGCCATTGCGATTTGTCAATTGTTCGTTGTATTAGCTTGTAGTCGTGAAGACGAAGTGTTGTTGCCGGATGGTAATTCGGCGATTGTTACCTTTTCAGCCGGTTCCCTCAGGGAAGAGTGGGCTGATTTCAACCCGGAGGATGTCCGCGACACCCGTATTTCAAACACGGCCTGGACGACTGGCGATGAAGTTGGGATCTATATGCTCCCCGCCGGCGTGACCAATCTGGCAACGAATAGTGTGTGGAAGAACAGAAAGCATACGATTGATGCTTCCGGCAAGTTGAATCCGGCCGGAGCTGAAAACATGCTGTACTATCCCATTAACGGAACGGGCGTTCGCTTCGTGGCTTACTACCCCTACGCAAGTGGCGCCACTTCCGCCAATAAAGTGACTATTAACTTTGCTGATCAGAGTACGAAAGCGAAGAAGGAGTCTAAGGACTTCTGTTTTCACCGGGGAACAACGAGTTATACGAAAGGAACCCCTGCGTTGGGCTTCAAACATAAGTTCAGCAAGATCCTGATCAACCTGTCGAAAGGCGCCGGAGGGCCTTCCTGTTCCGGCATAAAGGCGAGTCTGAGCGGAATTCCGGCTTCCGCCACGGTGGATCTGGCTAAGCTGGCCGCAGACGCCGCGGGGGAAAATAATGCAGCCAATCTTGGAATCGCAACAGCGGCCGGTACGATCAGCGCCTATACACATTCCGGCAGTAAGGAGAACGCAGCTACCGTTGAGGCCGTTGTGGCTCCCCACAGCGGTACGGGCAACTTTGCCGTCCGCAAGTTTACGTTTACCACCAGCGACGGTAAAACAAAGATATATGAGCTGCCCAAGAATGTTACCTTCGAGACGGGCAAGGTTTATACGTTTACGCTCAAACTAATGCCCTCGACAAAGGTTATCGACGGTATGGCCAACTGCTATATCGTTACCCCGGGCGCCGAGTTGAAATTTCCTGTTTCGCGCGCCTATACCTTTGGAAACGGAGCCTTTACCAATACATTACGTGTGGGTGGTACGTATACCGGAGCGTTTACCGCGGCTGTTGTTTGGGATGATAATGGTGTTATTAACGGTACGCCTGCGGTTTCCGGCTCAGGCAATAAGGCTGAGGTAACAGTGAAAACCACGGCCAAGTCCGGCAATGCCGTGGTGAGGATCTGTAAAAACGGTGAAGCCACGCCCGTCTGGTCTTATCACATTTGGGTGACGAATTATGATCCGGGCGTCAACACGTTTACCAATAAGGATAAGGACAATAAGCACACATGGGTTTTTATGAATCGTAATTTGGGCGCTACCGCGACCGGTAACACTCTTGCCGCCCGTGGACTGTTGTATCAGTGGGGCCGCAAAGATCCTTTCCCCGGAGCAAAGGCTGGTACGGCCGGTTTTTCTGCTCTGAATAAGTTCATCGGTATTCCTGATGCCGGCAGTACAGTTCCTGTGAGAGTTTCCGGCCCTACAAATGCCGAGGGCATAGTGGAATCCATCCGGAAGCCGGCAACTTTCTTAACTGAATTTTTTAGAGGTGACTGGCTTCCTAACACTGATGCTGAGCTGTGGGGCCTTAGCGGTTTAAAAACGGTTTATGATCCCTGTCCTGCGGGTTGGCGTGTTCCGGTCAACTACAATGGCACAAAAGACACAAGTCCCTGGTATAATTTTCCCGGGAAGCCTTATGCTGGCGGTGATGGTGATATGGCGGCGGCCGACTGGAGTGTTCCTTCGGGTGCAAACAATGCCGTATATCCAGCCTGCGGGTATCGTGGCCAATCTGGAGGAACCATCGACTACGAAGGACGATTCGGCTACTACTGGTCTGCAGGGACGGCTTTTAACAGCAAGCTCGCCTTTTGTCTGGTCTTCTTCAACAACAGCGTCTCCAGTTACGACAATCTCGACCAGGCGAATGCGCTTTCGGTGCGGTGTGTGCAGGAATAGTTGGGACTGTTGCGCCAGCGCGACGCCCTGATAAGAAATTGATATTACGATAAATACGCAGATGTCCGGCAAGGCCGGTTCGTTTGTTACATTAGCATGACGGGCAGTTCATGATGTGAATCACAACTGCTTTATAACTCTAAAGTTAGTTACCCGGCCGCTCTGGGTCGCGGTAACGGCCATAATCCATGATGTGAATCACGAAAATGGCTTTACTAAGTTTTGTTGAAAACATCCCCGTTGGCCAAGCGTGGCGCGGGGATGTTTAGTTTTAGAGAAGCAGGCCGGTAAGGGTTTGTTTAGTGCGATTTAAATTTCCTCGATCTCCTCGATCTCCCGTAGCCATGTTGCTGCGCTTGCATCGCTGGGCATGCGCCAGTCTCCCCGCGGGCTAAGCGTGATGCTTCCCACTTTCGGCCCGTCCGGCAGGCAAGAACGCTTGAATTGTTGGCTGAAGAACCGGCTGAAGAAGGTGTGTAACCCTTTCTTAATGATCTCCCTGCTGTATTTGTCCTTGAAAGCCAATGTGGCTAAGAAAAAGAGCTTGGCGGGACGGCACCCGGAACGCAGGAAATGGTAGAGGATGAAATCGTGCAGCTCGTATGGGCCTATCAGCTCTTCCGTCTTTTGGACGATCTCTCCGTTTTGAGCGGGCGCAAGTTCAGGACTGATGGGGGTATGGACAATGTCCGACAAGATAGCTCCGGCGTCCGGGTCGATCTCATGTTGGGCCACCCATTCAACGAGGCGTTTCACCAATGTTTTGGGAATGCTGCTGTTCACGCCGTACATGGAGATGTGATCGCCGTTGTAGGTTGCCCAGCCTAATGCCAGCTCCGACAGGTCGCCGGTTCCGACGACAAACCCGCCGGTCTGGTTGGCGATGTCCATGAGGATTTGCGTCCGCTCGCGCGCCTGGGCATTCTCGTAGGTGACGTCGTGGACTGCCATGTCGTGCCCGATGTCGTTGAAATGCTGTATGCAGGCCGCTTGGATGCTGATCTCGCGTATGCTGACGCCGAGGCGCTGCATGAGGCTGACTGCATTGTTGTATGTGCGGTCTGTTGTTCCGAAGCCCGGCATGGTGACGCCCACGATGCCTTTGCGGGAAAGCCGAAGCTTGTCGAATGTTTTGACGCATACCAATAGCGCCAGGGTAGAGTCCAACCCGCCCGAAATGCCTGCCACCACGGTTTTGGCCCGGGTGTGCAGCAGCCGCTGGGCCAGTCCGGCAACCTGGATGGCGAAGATCTCCCGGCAGCGCTCATCCAGCTCGGCTCCCGACGGAACGAACGGCAGTGGGGTATAGGTTCGGCTTAGCTTGAATGGTTTTTCGACGGTATCGACGGGGATGCGTACAACGTCGTCGGCATTGTATCTGCCTTTGCAGGCTGCAAATGTGGTATTGACAAGCCGTTCGGTACGCAGCCGTTCCACGTCGATCTCCGAAACAACAAGCTGTCCGGTTAAGACGAACCGTTCGCTTTCGGCCAGCAGGCAACCGTTTTCGTAGATAAGCCCGTTGCTGCCGAAGACCACATCGGTGGTGGATTCCCCGAACCCGCACGAGGCGAATACATATCCGGCAATGCAGCGGGCGGATTGCTGGCTGACGAGCGAGCGGACATAGTTGTGCTTGCCGACGCCCTCATTGTCCGCCGAAAGGTTGACGATGATGTCCGCCCCTTTCAAAGCAAGCGTGGAGCTTGGAGGGATGACCGACCACAGGTCTTCGCAGATCTCCACGCCGAAGGCGGCATTTGAGGCTTCGAATAGCATATTGGCGCCCAGCGGTACCAACTGTCCGCAGAGGCGGACCGTCTTTTCGTTCACGTCGAAGGCGGAGGTGAACCACCGCCTTTCGTAGAACTCCTTGTAATTGGGCAGGTATGTTTTGGGTACAACTCCCAGGATCCTGCCTTTTTGAATCACTACGGCCGCATTGATCAGCGACGAGTGAACCGCAACCGGCATACCGAGGACGGCCGTAACGTCGAGATCCTGCGTTTGACTGAGTATCCGGGCCAGGGCGGCTTCGGCGCTGTGGAGCAGGAGCGGCTGGGCAAACAGGTCGCCGCAGGTGTATCCGGTGATGCACAGTTCGGGGAAGCCGGCAATCTGCACGTTTTCCTTCCCGGCCCCGGCTATGAGGTTCACAATCTGCTCGGCGTTGAATGTACAGTCGGCCACGCGAACCTGGGGGATGGCCACCGCCACCTTTACAAATCCGTAGTTCATGGGAGCGGTTCGGTTAGCGTTAATTCGTCTATGATGTGCGACGCTCCGGCAAACTTGTCGATAATGAACAGGATGTAGCGGATGTCGACGCAAATGGCGCGCTGCAGGGCGGGGTGGAACGCAATGTCTCCGGTTAATCCTTCGTAGTTGCGGTCGAAGGCGGCGCCTGTCAGCTCACCGTTGGCGTTGAACACCGGACTGCCGGAATTGCCTCCGGTATTGTCCGTATTGACGATGAAGCAGACGGGCATTTCGCCGTTTGCCATGGCATAACGCCCGTAGTCTTTGTTTTGGTAGAGCTGTTTCAGCTTTGCGGGGACGATAAATTCCGGGTTGCCGGGGTCTTCCTTTTCCATAACTCCGCGCAGGGTGGTACAGTAGTTGTAGACGATTCCATCCGCAGGCTTATAAGCGCACACTTGCCCGTAGCTCAGTCGCAAGGTGGAGTTCGCATCCGGATAGATGGGGATGCCCGCCTCTTTTTTCATGTCCGTCATTCCCTTGACCCAAGTTTTGTGGGCGGCGTCGTAGTTCAGGTTTGCCTCTCCCATGTCAGGGCTTGTGGCACGCAACCCATCCATGACGGACTGCTTGAAAAGAATCATCCGGTCTTCCTGTAGTGCGCTGAGGGCCGGCTTCCGGATGAATCGCTCAAAGTTCTTTGCCGAACCGAATATGGAAGAGTCGAAGCAGGCTTCGATAAACGCGTCGCAGCTCCCGTTGAACAGGCTGTCGATCAGGTTGAACAGGCCGATCCTTTGGGGCTGGGGGATATAGCTCCGGTAGGTTTCCAGCATTTGCTTTCCTACTTTCTTCTCTACTTCAGGGAAGAGAACGGACTCGAAATAGGCTTTCGCCCTTTCTTTCAGCTTAGTCGTTTCTTCCTTGATCCTGGCCTCGTCGCCGCCGGCCAGCGCCTTCTCCAATGCAGCGGTTGAGGGGATTCTCATGAAATCCAGCGCTGTGACCAGCGCCTCGTTGATGGCCTGCTGGTGAAACATCGCCTCTCTGCGTTGGGCTACGATGGCCCGGATCCGGTCGAAGGCCTGTTGGTAAGCGTCGTTTCCTGTGGCTTTGCCCTTGGCCAAGAGTTCTTCCTGCCTGGCGCGCTTGGCTTCCAATACGTTGAGCCGGACTAAGCCTTCGTTCATCCCGATGGCGTTTTTCCAATAGTTGGCCGACGAGGCGTATTTGCTTGCATAATGGATGCGCACGGCGGGGTTGTTCCGCATTTCCTCCATCAGGATCTGCTGACGCGCTTCGCGGACATGGTGGCGCATGAAATTGACGGTTTGCATCCGCTCTTCCACTTCATCGGCGATCATATACCGGAAGTTACGTCCGGGAAATCCCATAACAAACGTGAAATCACCTTCCTTATATCCTCCCAGGCTGATGGTGAGATGCTTTTTCACCTGTAAGGGCACATTGTCTTTTGAATATCCGGCCGGCCGGCCGCTCTTGTCCGCATAGATACGGAAGAGCGAGAAGTCACCCGTATGGCGCGGCCACATCCAATTGTCCGTGTCGGCACCGTACTTCCCGATAGACGAAGGAGGAGCGCCGACGATCCGGATGTCGCTGTACGTGGTTTTGATGAATAGATAGTAGCTGTTTCCGCCGTAGAAAGGCTTTAGCTCCAATGTCGTTGCGGATGTGACGGTTATGTTTTCCTGCCGGGCGAAACGCTTGGCAACCGCGTCCAGGTAAGCGGGCGACAAGTAGTTCGTGCCGTTGGGGTCTTCGTCCGTTGCCAGCTGCTCGTTGACGTATGCCGTAACATCCAGGATCTTGTCGATGAACGTAATGGTGAGGTCTTTGCAAGGCAACTCTTCCTGGCGGCTCATCGCCCAGAATCCATCGGTCAGGAAGTCGCGCTCTACCGAACTGAGTTGCTGGATAGCGCCGTATCCGCAATGGTGGTTCGTCAGCACCAAGCCCTCGGCAGAGATCACCTCACCGGTACATCCCCTGCCGAAATGCACCACGGCGTCTTTGATGGAGATAGCCTCGGAATGATACACCTGCTCGATGGGGATGAGCAATCCCAACTCCATCATGGCTGCTTCGTTTTGCGCTTTCAGGCCGGGCAACAGCCACATCCCCTCGTCTGCTTTTGCGGAACCTGCAACCAGCATCATTATTGCCGGCAACAAATAGGTCTTGATCTTATTCATTATGATTATATTTAAAATGTTTTAGAAGAAATACATGCGGTTGATGGGTACAAAATTAAATAAACGAATTGAAAACAGCAGAGACCCTTCCGTGATAATCGCAGAGCGAAAAGGGTCGTGAAATTTTAAATATTGATAAATGTTTCTCCGTATAATGAATTAGATTGTATTTTTGTATAATAAACAATCACTTTTAAATGAATAAGATTTTTCCATTTTTGTGCTTACTGTCTGTGCTGGCTTCGTGCAACAGGCAGTATAAGATTGAAGGGTCGTCGTCGATAAACAGACTGGACGGGAAGCTGCTGTTCCTGAAAATGCTCCGGCAGGGCGGCGAATGGACGGCGGTTGATTCTGCCGAGATCCTGCATGGCATGTTTGCCATGAAAGGCCGGATGGATACGGTGCTGTTTGCTTCGCTGTTCATGAACGACGAACAGATCATGCCTTTGGTGGTAGAGAACGGACATATAAAAGTCTCCATCGCTTACGACAAAATGAAAGCCGGCGGCACACCCATGAACGACGCTTTGTACGAGTTCATAGAAAAGAAAAGCGATTTCGACAGAAAGATCGAAGAACTCGAAACGAAAGAAGCCCGCATGATGCTGGACGGAGTCGACCAGAGAGAGATCTACGAAGAAATCAATAAAGAAAGCGAAGAACTGACCCGGGCGTCCGTTGAATACGTGAAGAAGTTTATGTCAGACAATTACGAAACAATCCTCGGCCCGCACGTCTTTATACTGCTGTGCAACAGCCTGCCTTACCCTGTACTTACCCCCCAAATAGACGATATACTCAAAGATGCCCCATACGCGTTCAAAAACCACCGGTTGGTGAAGGAGTTCACCCATAAGGCCAAAGAAAACATGCTACTACTCGAAGAACACCAGCGTATGCAGGAATACCATAAATGACGGAACGCAAAGCGCTTCTTATGAAATCAAACGGTTGAAATGAACCTGCTATACTACATTTATCAGATGAGCATCGCGCTTCCCATCCTGCTGGTGCTGACCATTTTGACGGCGCTGATCACCAGCGTCGGCTCTTTGCTGGGCGGCGCTCACTTTTGGGGATACTACCCTGGTAAGGTATGGTCTCAACTCGTTTGCCTGTTTTTATTAATTCCCGTAAAGGTGCGCGGACGCGAGAAAGTCCGGAAGAAAACATCCTACGTTTTCGTATCCAACCACCAGGGCGCCTTCGACATCTTTCTTATTTACGGCTTCCTGGGCCGTAACTTCAAGTGGATGATGAAGAAAAGCCTGCGCAAGATACCGTTCGTGGGCAAAGCCTGCGAGAGTGCGGGGCACATCTTTGTCGACCGCTCGGGGCCAAAGAAGATATACGCAACGATCCGCCAGAGCAAAGCATCGCTGAAAGACGGCGTCTCTTTGGTCGTGTTCCCCGAAGGCGCCCGTACATTCACCGGACACATGGGCTACTTCAAGAAAGGCGCTTTCCAGCTGGCCGACGACCTTCAGCTGGCGGTGGTTCCTGTGACCATCGACGGCTCCTTTGACATTTTGCCCCGTACGGGCAAGTGGATCCGCCGTCATCACATGGTTCTCACGATCCACAACCCCATCTCCCCTAAAGGACAAGGCTCCGAAAACATTAAGACAACCATGCAAGAAGCATACACAGCCGTCGAAAACGCTTTGCCGGACAAGTATAAAGGAATGGTGAAGAACGACGATCAGGACACCGACAATTGACATGGACAATTAAGCCCCAGGCTTTCCCTCCACGATGGCGAAGGGATAATAAACGCCCATCTTTTTATTGAATATTCTTTCCAAAACGGCATAATTCATCCGGTTTTTAGGGTTAATATTAATGGGTTTTTATCTATCTGTTTATTAGGTAGTTAAAT